>NZ_QYUK01000011.1:1907142-2210000 GCF_003590945.1 Oleomonas cavernae
TCCTCGGCCGTGTCCAGGTCGCGGAAATAGCGCAGCAAGGCCCCATGGCCTGGGGACGGGCCGAGGTCAGGGCCGCGTCGATCCAGGCCAGGTCGGTCATGCCGGGACGGCCCCTGCCGTGAAATAGCCGATCGGCCGGATCTCGTAGGAGCCCAGGCCCGGATTTGCCACGGCCAGCTCCCTGGCGGTTTCCAGGGCCTGATCGAGGGAGGCGCAATCGACCACGTAGAAGCCCAGCAACTGCTCCTTGGTCTCGGCGAAGGGGCCGTCGATCACCAGGGGCTCGGGGCTCTTGCGCAGGGTCGTCGCGGCGGTGGTGGGCAGCAGCCGGGCGACCGGCCCCAGCCGGCCTTGCTTGACCAGCTTCTGCTGGACCGCGGCCAGCCGGGCCATGACCGCGTCGTCCTCGTCCTTGGACCAGGCGCCGACGACATCTTCGACGTTGTAGCAAAGGATGGCATAGAGCATGGGGCCGCTTTCCTCGGGTTCTCTCTCACCAGGACGAACGAGTATGGTCGATGCCGACAGGGGCTGACGAAAAAATCCGCTCGCCCAAAGACTTGTCGACCGACAAAATTTTCTGCTGGCGGCGAATGTGACAACAAGTCAATCTGCCTACAGAAGAAGCGGTGCGGCCGCGCGGAGGAGAGAATGGCAACCGAACATTTCGACGTGCTGATCGTTGGCGCCGGGCTTTCCGGCATCGGCGCGGCGCATCACCTGAAGGAAAATTGCCCCAACAAGACCTATGCCATCCTCGAAGGCCGCGACAGCATCGGCGGCACCTGGGACCTCTTCCGCTACCCCGGGATCCGCTCGGACTCCGACATGTACACGCTGGGTTTCTCGTTCAAGCCCTGGACCGAGGCCAAGGCCATCGCCGACGGCCCGTCGATCATGAACTACCTCAACCAGGTGCTGGACGACGGCGGCATCCGCAAGAACATCCGCTTCGGCCTGATGGTCAAGCGCGCCGACTGGTCGTCCGATGCCGCGGCCTGGACGGTGGAGGCCGAGCGGGGTGGCGAGATCGTGCGCTTCACCTGCAATTTCCTCTACATGTGCAGCGGCTACTACAATTACGAAAAGGGCTATACGCCGGACTTTCCGGGCATCGAGCAGTTCGGCGGGCGCATCGTCCATCCGCAGAAATGGACCCCCGACATCGACTATGCCGGCAAGCGGGTGGTGGTGATCGGCTCGGGCGCCACGGCGGTGACCCTGGTGCCCGAAATGGCCAAGACCGCCGGCCATGTCACCATGCTGCAGCGCTCGCCCACCTATATCGTCACCCGCCCGGCGGAGGACGGCATGGCCAACTGGATGCGCCGCTGGCTGCCGGCGATGCTGGCTTACGGCATCACCCGGTGGAAGAACGTGCTGCTGACCATGTTCTTCTACCAACTGTCGCGGCGGCGGCCGGCCCGGGTGAAGAAGACGCTGATCGACCTGGTGCGCAAGCAGCTCGGCCCCAATTTCGACGTGAGCAAGCACTTCACGCCCAGCTATAACCCCTGGGACCAGCGCGTGTGCCTGGTGCCCGACGGCGACCTGTTCACGGCCCTGCGCAGCGGCCGGGCCTCGGTCGCGACCGACCATATCGAGACCTTCACGCCAAAGGGCATCAAGCTGAAGTCGGGCGAAGAACTCGAGGCCGACCTCATCGTCACCGCGACCGGCCTGGATCTCAAATTCCTGGGCGGCTTGGAGGTCACCGTCGACGGCGTCCGCCGTGAAGTCTCCAAGGCGATGAACTACAAGGGCCTGATGCTCAGCGACGTGCCAAACATGGCCATCGCCTTCGGCTATACCAATGCCTCGTGGACCTTGAAGGCGGACCTGACGTCGGAATACGTCTGCCGCCTGATCAACCACCTGGACCGCACCGGCTATCGCCAGGCCACGCCCAAGATCACCGACCCCGAGGTGACCCCGGAAGCCTTCATCAACTTCACCTCCGGCTATGTCCAGCGGGCGCTGGAAAAGTTCCCCAAACAGGGCTCGAAGCGGCCGTGGAAGCTCTACCAGAACTACGCCCTCGACATCGTCACCCTGAAGTTCGGCTCGCTCGACGACGGCTCGCTGGTGTTCTCCAATCCGGCACCGGTGGCGGGAACACAGACGGCGCTGGCGAGCTGACCCGACAAACCTGCAGTACACCGCCGGCATTGCATCTAATGCGGTTGCTTGCACGCTTGGCGGAATGACGGTGTTGGACTACCTTGATCCGGGCTAAGGGGTATTGGGGGATCGGGGTTCATGCGGGAAGCACTTCCGCGGGGCAGTCGTTTGGATTTTTTCGGTCGGGTTGCTGGCGTCGCGTTGATCGCTGCGTTGGGCGTCGCCGGGGCCGTTTGTCCGCCGACCGTGGCTCGTGCCGACGAGTCGCCGGCGATTGACACCGCGCCGACCGCCCCCACCGCCGTCGCCCCGCTGCATCCCCTTTCCGCCCAGGATCTGGCGCACTATCGCGCCGCCTTTGCCGCCCAGCGCCAGGGCGACTACACCGAGGCCGACCGTCAGATCGCCGGCTTGAACGACCTGATGCTGGTCGGCCATCTGCTGCGCGAACGCTATCTGGACCAGGCGCGCTACCAAGCCGAGCAGAGCGAACTGGCCGACTGGCTGACCGCCTACGCCGACCTGCCGGGCCTTGAGGACATCGAGGCGCTGGCCGCGGCGGGCAATCCGTCGGGCGCCGGCGACGGCACCGCCCGCCCCTATCTGCGCAACGCCAATGTCCGCATCCTGGGCCTGTTCGAGGCCCCGCTCGACATCATGCCGGCCGAGCCGCGGGGCCGGCCCGGCCAGGCCCGCACCCGGGCCATCGCGCCGCGCATCGCCGCCGCCCTGCGCGCCGACCGGCCCGACCAGGCCGCCCAGTTGCTGGACGAGCCGAAGGTGGGCGGGCGTCTCGACCCCGACGAACTGGAAATCGCCCGGGGCGACATCGCCTATCACTTCTACCGCATGGGCGACGACCAGTCGGCCTATGACATGGCCGCCGCGGTCGCCGACCGCTCGCGCGCGATCGTGCCCATGGCCGATTGGACCGCCGGCCTAGCCGCCTGGCGGCTGGGCGATCCGGCCCGCGCCGGCATCCATTTCGCCGCCCTGGCCGAGGCCGACAATGTCTCGGTCTGGGTGGTTTCGGCCGCGGCCTTCTGGGCGGCACGGGCCGATCTGGTGTCGGGCCGGCCAGAACGGGTGCTCGATCACCTGACCCTGGCAGCCAGCTACCCCAACACCTTTTACGGCCTGATGGCGATCCGCCTGCTGGGCCGCGACATCACCGCGACCCCGGAACTGGGCGAGATCGACAGCCGCACCCTGACCGCCCTGGCGACCGACATCGCCGTGCAGCGGGCCGCGGCCCTGGCCGCCATCGGCCAGGTCGACCTGGCCAGCGCGGAACTGGGCCTGGTGCGGGCGCGCCTGTCGCCGACTGAAACCTCAGGCGTCGATGCGCTGTCCGCCCGCCTGGGTCTGGTCGATCCCGACGCCCACGGCAGCGGCCGCTATCCGGTGCCGGCCTGGCGCCCGGGCGACGGCCTGCGCGTTGACCGCGCCCTGCTCTTTGCCTTCGCCAAGCAGGAATCGGGCTTCAATACCCATGCCCGCAGCCCGGTGGGCGCCATGGGCCTGATGCAGTTGATGCCCGGCACCGCGCGCATCGTCGCCAATCGCCGCGGCATCGATCTGGGGTCCAAGATGAGCGGCCTGACCGATCCCGGCACCAACCTGAGCCTGGGCCAAGCCTATCTCGAGATGCTGATGGAAGACGGCTCGATCGGGAACAACCTGTTCCTGGTCGCCGCCGCCTACAATGCCGGGCCGGGCAATGCCCAGAAGTGGCTGGAAGAGGTCAAGTTCAACGGCGACCCGCTGCTGTTCATCGAGAGCATCCCGGCCGGCGAGACCCGGCTGTTCATCGAGCGCATCCTCGCGAACTTCTGGATTTACCAGGCCCGCCTGGGGCAGACTTTGGAAACGCTCGACGCCGCCGCCAGCGGCGCCTGGCCGATCTATGTCCCCCAGGATCGCGAAGCGATCCGCACGAGTTTGCGCCGTTATGCCGGTTGATGAGACCCGAAGCTTCCGCCCTGTCAATATCGCGATCCTGACCGTCTCCGACACCCGTGTCGCCGCCGACGACCGGTCGGGCGACACGCTGGTGCAGCGCCTGACCGACGCCGGCCACACCTTGGCCGCCCGCACCATCGTCACCGACGACCGCCCCGCCATCGAGGGGCAGTTGCGCGCCTGGATCGCCGATCCGGGCATCGAGGTGGTGATCGCCACCGGCGGCACCGGCATCACCGCCCGCGACGTCACCCCGGAAGCCTTCCGCGCGGTGTGGGAAAAGGAAGTCGAGGGTTTCGGCGAGCTGTTCCGCTGGCTCTCCTACGCCAAGATCGGCACCTCGACCATCCAGTCGCGCGCCTGTGCCGGCATCGCGGGCAAGACCTTGCTGTTCGCCGTGCCCGGCTCGCCTTCGGCCTGCCGCGATGCCTGGGACGACATCCTCAAATCCCAGCTCGATATCCGCTTCCGCCCCTGCAACTTCATCGAGCTGCTGCCGCGGCTGTAACCCGTCAGCCGACAGCCCCGCGCGGATCGAGATCGGCCAGGGCGGAAACCGTCTGGCGGAAGGTCTCGGCCAGGCCCAGGGCCGCCTCCCGGCTCGACTGGCCCGCCGCGGCCCGGCCGTGGATCGCCTGCGCCAGGGCGGACAGCCTCGCGAGCCCGAGATTGGCTGCCACGCCCTTGATCTCGTGCGCCACTTCGGCCGCCGTGGCGTGATCGTCGTTGGCCGCCGCCTGCCGCAACCGCTCGATGGACGGTTGCAGGGTGGTGCCGAACCCGGCCAGCAACGCGCGGATCGCCTCGGGATCGATCGCCGCTTTCAGCGCCGCCAGGCGCGCCGTGTCGACGATCGGCGGCAGCCCGGTGTCGGCCCTCTCGCGGCGCTCGGCTTTGCGGTGGGCCGCCAAAATCTGCGCGATGTCGTTCCAGGCGAAGGGCTTGCTCAGGAAGTCGTCGAACCCGGCCGCCAGGGCCGCGGCGACCGTCTCCTTCATGGCGTCGGCCGACATGGCGACAACCCGGATCGAGGCCGTATCGGGATCCCCCCGCAGGCGGCGCAGGATCTCGAAGCCATCCATGTCGGGAAGGTGCAGGTCGAGCAGGATCAGATCGGGTTCGAGCGCGCGCGCCGCCACAATCCCCCTGGCACCGTTTTCCGCCTCGATCAAGGTGACCGCGGGGATGCGGGCGAGGAAGGCCGACAGCAGTTGGCGGTTGGCCGGTGCATCCTCGATGTAGAGGACGGTCTGCTCGGGTATGTCGGGCAAGGCCCGCGGGCTCGCCGCGTCGACCGGGCGGCGGCGCGGCACCTCGAGCGGCAGCGTGATCCAGAAGGTCGAGCCCTGGCCCTCGACGCTTTCAAAGCCGATTTGCCCGCCCATCTGGGTGACGAGTTCCCTGGCAATGGTGAGGCCGATGCCGGTGCCCTCGATCGGCCCGCTGTCGGCACCGAGCCGGTTGAACGGCTGGAAGACGCCCGACTGGCGGCGGCTGGAAATGCCGTTGCCGGTGTCGATGACGCTGATCTTCGCCATGGTCGCGTCCAGCCGCTCGGCGACGACGCGGAGGTTGCCGCCGGGCCGGTTGTACTTCACGCCGTTCGAAGCCAGGTTGAGCAGGATCTGCAGCAGCCGGCCGCGGTCGGCCCGGACATGGAAGTCCGGCGGGATGTCCCAATCGGCCAAGACCACGTCGCGCGAGGCGGCCTGCTCGCCCAGCATCTGCCGAAGCTGATCCAGCGTTTCGCTCAGATCGACCAGTTCCAGGGAGAACCGGACCTGCTTGGCCTCGATTTTGACCAGGTCGAGCACATCGTTGATCAGCAGCAGGAGGTGAGCGCCGCTGCGCCCGATCATCTCGGCAAAGCCGCGGCCGCGGGCCGAGATCTCATCGCCCGGTGCGGTCGCCAGCAATTCGGCAAAGCCGATGATCGAATTCATCGGGGTCCGCAGCTCGTGGCTCATGGAGGCGAGAAACGCGGACTTCGCCGCATTGGCCTCCTCGGCCGACTGCCGGGCCGCTTCAAGCTCTTCGTTGCGGTGCTTGAGCGTGGTGGCGGCCATCGCAAGCTGGGCTTCGATCTCGTTGCGGTGTTGGATTTCGGCCTCGAGCCGGGCGTTCGCCCGGCGCAACATTTCCGGGCTGGGCAGCGCCAGCGCCTGGGGCAGGACCCGCCACACCACCAGCGCCGTCGCCGCCGAGATCAGGGCCGTCGCGGCCTTCACGATGCCGTCCAGCCCATAGGCCGGATACCACAGCGTCAGCAGACCGACGACATGGGTGGTGCCGCAAGCCGTGATGAACAGGGCGAACAGAATGAAGACGGATTTGAACTGAAGGTCGGCCCGGCGCCGCTGGAAGACATAGAGCGCAATCGGTATCGAGAAATAGGCCAGCGCGATGACGACGTCCGATCCCGCGTGCAGCAGCAGCAGTCCCGGCTGCCATAGCAGGCAGTAGCCGTGCGGCAGAAAACTGGCCGAACCGAACAGAAATTGCAGAAATGCGTCCATGCCGGCTCTCCCAAACCGTGCGGCAGAGCTTCGGCCAGACACATTTCAAAAACATTAACCGGCACGCGCAATATCTCGGACAAAAAACATGCTGAGATTGTTTGCCGGCATCTGAATCACTGTCGGTGCGCCAAAGCCCGCGTCGGCCGCCAGCCCCGCGACATCGCCCAGGTCCCGGACGCCCCAGCGCGGATCGCGCGCCCGCAGGCTGTCGTCGAACGCCTGGTTGCTGGGCGCAGTATGAGCGCCGCCCTGCCTGTAGGGTCCGTAGAGGTAGAGCGGCGCACCGGCCGGCAGCAGGGCCGCGGCACCGCGCATCAGGCCGACCGTGGCCGCCCAGGGCGAGATATGGATCATGTTGATGCAGATGATCGCCTGCGCGGCCGCGACCGGCCAGGGCGGCGCTGCCGCATCGAGCAGGACCGGCGGCAGGATGTTGCCGCAGACCGACTCGGCCGACCAGGCAGCGATGCTGTGCAGCGCATCCTGATCGGGATCGGACGGCTGGAAGGTCAGATGGGGCAGATGACGGGCGAAATGAACCACATGCTCGCCCGTGCCACTGGCGATTTCCAGCACGGTACCGTGTGCCGGCAGGACCGCCCGCAACACGTCGAGAATCGGCTCGCGATTGCGGGCGACGGCGGGTGCATAGAGGCGATGGTCGGTCACGGCGGGGCCTGAAACATGTGGGTCGACAGTGAATAATGCACCGTTCCTGACATTCCGAAGGCCGAAAATACCGGCTGGACCTGTGCCGTCGGGGGTGTGGGCAGTTGCGCTATGCCAGGCTTTGGGCGATCAACATCAAACTGCCCATTCATCCGGTGCCGAGGATCGATGCCCAAGACATATCTGGAACTGAACCAGGCGCAGGACAATTCCCGCCTCTTCGTGGCGGCCTTCCTCCGCTACTTCCTGCGTATCTGCCGGGTGGAATTGCAGGTGTTCCGTGGCGACATGGAAATGGCGATCATCGCCCAGGCCGTCGCGATTTCGGCGATCGAGGCCTTGCTGCGCGATCCCAAGTTCAAGGAGGAATTCCGCTCGATGTCCACGGTCGTCGGCGTTGAACGCCAGCGCGGGGTCAATCTCATGTCGATCGCCGAGGCGACCGGGCTGCCGCGCGAGACGGTACGGCGCAAGCTGCAGCGTCTGATCAAGCTCGACATCGTCATCAAGCGGGACGACGGCGAGTATGTCATGCAGTCTCGCGCCATTCAGACGCAGGTGAGCCAGGGTTTCATCGGCACCCTGGAAGCGGAGACCCTCCGCTTCATCAATGGCTGCATCGATGACGGCGTCTTCAAGGCCAAAGGCGGCTGACGGGATCATCGTGCCGGGAAGGCCGGCCTTGCCGCCCAATTTGAGCACCAAGGCGCGGTCAAGCCGTGCGATTAATGCAAAGATCTGAAAGGAACCGCTGGACGGCCAGCTTGATGCGCGGGGCGCGCCATGTCGAAGATCCATGCCGAGCGCAACCAGGACCAGGACCGCTCCCGCCTCTTCGTGGCCGCCATCCTGCGCTACTTCCTGCGCATCTGCCGCATAGAACAAGAGGCATTCCACGGCGACATTGAAATGGCGATCATCGCCCAGACCGTCATGCTGGCAAACATCGAGCCGCCGACAGCCGGGGCCGTCGCGCGCCAGTGCGGCGTGACGACGATGGAAATTGCCCAAGCAACCGGCCTTCCCCGCGAAACTGTGCGCCGGAAACTGCTGCGCCTGGTTGAACTGGAATTTCTGCAACGGCGGGAGGACGGCAAATTCGTCGTGCCGCCGCCCCGATCAGGAAGCCAGGAGAGACGGGCGCCCCTGACTGAAATCGAGAGCGAGTCCATTGCCTTCCTGAATGCCTGTTTCAATGAGGGCATCTTCAAGGTCCAGGAGAAATGATGGCTGGCCCGCTTGCCGCGTAACCTGGACGTGGCGTCGCCTGCACGGAATCTGCACGGTCCCGACACGGACTCGATGCCGGCCGGCGATCACCCCTGAACCTGGTGGCGGCATTGATCCTCCCGACAGGAGGACCGTGTCCCATGCAGATTTCCGTCTTCAGCGCCGCCGGCCTGCACCCGCCGGGCCGCCGCAGCTTTCTCACCAAGGCCGCCTGCGCCCTGGCCCTGGTGGTCCTGGCCGATGTCCTGTTCTTCGGCCAGGGCGTGGGCTGGACGGCGGGGCTGTTCTCGCTCGCCTGGGTCCTGGCGGTGGTGATCGCCCGGCCCGGCGTGCTCGCCGGCCGGCCATCGGTGGCGGCCCTGGCGGCCGCAGGCCTGCTGGCCCTCACCCTGATCGACGATCCCGGCACCCTGGCCTTCCTCCTGGTCTGGGCGGCACTGGCCCTGGCGGTGCTGCTGCCGCGCGCGGGCGCCTTCGACGATGCCTGGGCCTGGAGTTGCCGCCTGGCTGTCCATCCCTTCTCGGGCCTGCTTCGCCTTGCGGGCGATGCCGTGGTGTGGACCCGGGCGTGGCGCCGGGTGCCCGTGGGCCTGCGCCGCCTGGTGCCCCTGCTGGCCCTGCCGGTGGCGGGCACCGGCCTGTTCCTGGCCCTGTTCGCCAGCGCCAACCCGGTGATCCGCGACAGGCTGGCCAGCCTCGATCCCGGTGCCCTGCTCCGCGGCATAACGCCGGTGCGAGTCGGCTTTTGGGCGCTGACCGGGGCCGTGGTCTGGGGCGTGCTGCGGCCCGGCCACCTGCTGCGGCTGGCGGCCGCGCCACCGGCCGAACAGCGGCCACCGTCGGCCATCCCCGGGGTCTCGATCGCCTCGGTCACCCTGTCGCTGATCGCCTTCAATGCCCTGTTCGCGCTGCAGAATACGCTGGACGTCGCCTATCTGTGGAGCGGGGCGCCCCTGCCCGGCAACCTGACCCTGGCGACCTATGCCCACCGCGGCGCCTACCCGCTGATCGCCACGGCGCTGCTGGCCGCGGTCTTCGTGCTGGCCGCCCTGCGGCCCGGCTCGCCCCTGGCGGCGAACCGGCTGCTGCGCCGGCTGGTCTATCTGTGGATCGGGCAGAATGTCGTGCTGGTCGGCTTCAGCATCGAACGCACGCTGAACTACGTCGACGCCTTCTCGCTGACAGCCTTGCGCCTGGCGGCCCTGATCTGGATGGGCCTGGTGGCGGTCGGCCTGGTGCTGATCTGCTGGCGCATCTGGCGCCGGCGCAGCACCGCCTGGCTGATCAACGCCAATGCCGTGGCCGTCCTCGCCGTGTTGGTAGGCTGCATCGTCGTCGATCTGGGCAACGTGGTTGCCAGCTACAACGTCCGCCATAACAGGGAAGTCGCCGGCACTGGCGCGGCGCTCGACCTTTGCTATCTGCACAGATTGGGCTCTTCGGCCCTGTTGCCGCTGATCGAACTGGAACGCGAAAACCTCTCCCCCGAAACCAAGGCCGAGGTGACCGCCCTTCGCGCCACCATCATGCGCCGCCTGACCCTGGACCAGGCCGACTGGCACCGCTGGACCTTCCGCAATGCCCGCCGCCTCGACGCGGCCATCGCCGCCGTCGGCGAACAGGGGGAGGTGGCCGGCTGTGACCCTTGCCTGTGATCCCCGCCACAACAGCTTTGACATCGGCTCTGCCAGGGTGACAGTCATGAAGACCATGCCCCACACCGTCCTGATCGCCGACGACGACCCGCATATCCGCGAACTCCTCGCCTTCGCCCTGGCCAAGGCCGGGATGGCGACGGTCGAGGCCGAGGACGGCGACGCCGCCCTGGCCAAGGCGCGCAGCCACAACCCGGACCTGATCATCCTGGACATCAACATGCCGCGCATGGATGGGCTGGAGGTGTGCCGCCGCCTGCGCGCGGCGAGCGCGGTGCCGGTGCTGTTCCTGTCGTCGCGCGATGACGAGATCGACCGCGTGCTGGGCCTGGAAATGGGCGCCGACGATTACGTGGTAAAACCCTTCTCGCCGCGCGAAGTGGTGGCGCGGGTGGGCGCCATCCTGAAACGGTCGAACGGCCAGCGGGCGCCCGAGGCACCGGCCAAGGCACGCAGCCACGGCCGCCTGAGCCTCGATCCCGACGGCTGGCAGGCGAGCTGGGCCGGCACCAAGGTCAGCCTGACCGCGACCGAATTCCAGTTGCTGCACGTCCTGGCCGCCACGCCCAACAAGGTCTTTGCCCGCGACGAGATCATCGACCGGCTGCACGGGCCCGGCTTTGCCATCACCGACCGCACGGTGGACAGCCACATCCGCCACATCCGCCGGAAGTTCGCGGGGCTCGGCGCCCTCGATGTGATCGAGACCCGGGCCGGCATCGGCTATCGCATCGGCGCCTGCCTGGGGCCGGCCGATTGATCACGCCAACCTTGCATTACACGCTCCCCGCCCCCTCCCGTCATGGCCGGGCGAAGTCCCGGCCATCCACGTCGCCACGCTGCCTCTTCCGTCAACGGATGTGGCTCGTCCCGACGTGGATGCCCGGGACAAGCCCGGGCATGACGGTGAGAATTGGTGCGCCTTGATCACCGCGACAAAGAATTGGATCAAGGCGCGCTGGCCTGCCCTGCGCCTGCGCTCGATCCTGCTGGGCGTGTTGCTGTTCACCGCCCTGATGCCGGCCTTGAGCGCCGTCTTCCTGCGCGTCTACGAGAATGTCCTGGTGCGCCAGACCGAGGCCGAACTGATCGCCCAGGCCGCCGCCTTGAGCGCCGCCTTCCAGCAGGCCTGGCCGGACGGCGCGCCCCGGGCGCAAGCCCCGCGGCCGGGCGAGGAGCGGCCCTATTCCCTCCAGCCCCTGACCATCGACCTCAACACCATGGCGATCCTGCCCGAACGGCCGCCCTCGGTGGTGACCTCGAGCCCGCCCGACCCCAAGGCCGCGGCGGCGGCGGCGACGGTCGCCCCCATCGTCGAGGCGACGACGCTGACCACGCTGGCCTCGGTCCGCATCCTCGACCGCGCGGGCATCGTGGTCTTCGGGCGCGACGATTTCGGCCGCTCCTATGCCGGGCTGCCGGAAGTCGCGGCGGCGCTGGCGGGCACCCCCGAGACCGTGTTGCGCCGGCGCGGCAATTACCAGCAGCGTTACACCTTCGAGGCCCTGAGCCGGGCGGCGGCCATCCGCGTGCACTACGCCTATCCGATCAGGATCCGCGACCAGGTGGTGGGGGTCCTGCTGCTGTCGCGCTCGCCCCGCGCGCTGTTCCGCGGAATCTATGACGATCTCAACAAGATCCTGCTGGGCTTCGGCCTGGTCTTCGTCGCCATCATCGGCATTGCCGGCGTGCTGTCGCGCACCATCACCAAGCCGATCGAGCAATTGAGCCGGGCGAGCGAGCACATCGGCGCCGGCGGCATCGAGGTGCCGGCGACACCCGCCACGGCGACCGTCGAGATCCGCGCCCTGTTCGAGAATTTCCGCCAGATGGCCGGGCAGATCGATCGCCGCTCGCGCTATCTGCGCGATTTCGCCAGCGCGGTCAGCCACGAATTCAAGACGCCGCTGGCCGGCATCAAGGGGGCGCTGGAACTGCTCGAGGACCACGGCGGCAGCATGAGCGAGGAGGATCGCCGGCGCTTCCTGGCCAATGCCAACGCCGATGCCGAGCGCCTGTCCCACCTGGTCGGCCGCCTGCTGGCGCTGGCCCGGGCCGACATGGCGAGCGTGACCGCCACCCCGCCGGCCGATCCGGCCCCGCCCCTGCACCGGGTGGCCGATGCCATGCGCACGGCCGGCCTCGCCATCGACCTGGACCTCGAGGCCCCCTGCCGCCGGTCGCGGTGCCGGCGGATGTCCTCGAGGCGGTGGTGACCACCCTGATCGAGAACAGCCGGCAGGCCGGCGCGCACCGGGTACGGCTTTCGGCCCTGGTGGCGCCCGAGGCCGTCACCCTGCTGGTGGCCGACGACGGCAGCGGCATCGCGCCGGGCGACCGCGCCCGCCTGTTCGAGCCCTTCTTCACCACCCGCCGGGCCCAGGGTGGCACCGGCCTAGGCCTGCCCATCGCCCGCTCCCTGCTCGCCGCCAGCCGATCGACCATCGATTGCGTCGAGGCGGCGCAGGGGTGTTGCTTCAGGCTGGTCCTGAGACGGGGCGGCTGATCAGCCTCCCTCGTCATTCCGGCGAAGGCCGGAATCCATTGCAGAGGGTGCGGCGCTTGTCCGGCAAAGTCTCCCCTCGCATCCCAATGGATTCCGGCCTTCGCCGGAATGACGTAATTCAAGTTAGTTCCATATGGAAGTATAGGGGACTTTGCTCAACCCGCCCGCTCGTTGAAACGACCTTCCAACCGGTAGCGGCTGCCGGGGCACAGCAGGCGCACGGCGGTCACGGTGGTGGCGCCGGACCAGGTCCGCCGCCTGATCATGAGGCAGGGTTCGGAGCGGGCGATGGCCAGCAGCTTGCACTCCCACGGCTGGGGCAGCACCGCCTCCACCACATGCTCGGCCACGGCGAGCGGCGCCACCCGGGTAAGGTAGGCATTGGGGGTGATGCGGGTGAAATCCTGGCCCAGGTATTCGGGCGCCGCGGCCGGGTTGACGAAACGATCCTCGACCTGCACCGGCACCTCGTTCTCGTGGTGCAGCACCACCGAGTGGAACACCCGGGCGCCGATCGGCAGTTCCAGCGCGTCCGACACCTCCGGCGAGGCCGCTTCGACCTGCAAAAGCACGACAAGGGCCGAATGGCTGTGGCCGCGTTCGACGATCTCCTCGGCGATGTTGCGCACCTCGAACAGCGCCGAATGGCCCTTGCGCTCGGCCACGAAGGAGCCCGAGCCCTGGATGCGCACCAGCACGCCTTCGCTGCCCAACTCGCGCAGAGCGCGGTTGGCGGTCATCTTGCTGACCCCGAATTCGGCGACCAACTCGTTTTCCGACGGCACCCTCGTGCCCGGCGCCCATTCGCCGCTGTGGATGCGGGCCAGGATCATCCGCTTCACGCTGGCGTAAAGCGGCGCCCCCGACGGCAGCGCCGCCGGCGCCGGAAGGGTGACGGGCAGAGCGTCCGCCTGGGGGCGTGCCTGGGATTTCGGCATCGTGCTCAACCTTTCAGCAGACTCGAATTTTGCCCATTCTTTGGCTTTTTCCGCTTGTGCGCCAGAGAAAACTTATCTAGGGTTCCATATACATCATGCATCGAGATCGGCCGACCGAACAGGCGCGGCCGTAGGCTGACCAACGGGGAATAGCTGGCAGCAGGGACGTGGCATTAAGCTCAATCAATCTTCTCTAAGGGGATCCGACATGCATCGACGCAGCATTCTCTCCGTTGGCGCCCTGGCGCTGGCGGCTGTCCTTTCCGCCACCGGCATGGCCCAGGCCAAGGAATGGAAGTCCGTTACCATCGCGACCGAGGGCGCCTACGAGCCCTGGAACCTGACCCGTCCCGACGGCACCCTCGACGGGTTCGAGGTCGAACTGGTCAAGGATCTTTGTGCCCGCATCAAGATCGAGTGCAAGCTGATCCCGCAGGACTGGGACGGCATGATCACCAGCCTGAACGCCGGCAAGTTCGACATGATCATGGACGCCCTGTCGATCACGCCCGAGCGCAAGGAAGTCATCGCCTTCACCGCCCCCTATGCCGCCACCTCGGCCGGCTTCGCGGCGCTGAAGTCCGGCGACCTCGCCAACCTGGCGGGCACCGGCACCCACGTGAAGCTGACCGGCGACGCCGCCCATGACAAGGCGACGGTCGATGCCCTGCGCGCAGCGATCAAGGGCAAGACCATCGGCCTCCAGGCCGCGACCATCTACACCAAGTTCATCTACGACAACTTCAAGGACATCGCCGACGTCCGCGAATACAAGACCTCGGCCGAGCGTGACCTCGACCTGATGGCCGGCCGCATCGACCTCGCCTTCGACGACACCACCTATCTCGCCGGCGCGATTGCCAAGCCCGACAATGCCGACATGGCCCTGGCCGGCCCGGAAATCGGCGGCGCCATCTGGGGCGAAGGCGAAGGCTTCGGCATCCGCAAGAGCGACCCGGAACTGAAGGCCCTGTTCGACCCCGCCATCGCCGCCGCCATCGCCGACGGCACCGTGAAGCGCCTCAGCCTGAAGTGGCTGAAGGTCGACGTCAGCCCGTAAACCAAGCACGCTTAACCGGTGGGCTTGCCGCCCCGCGCGGCAAGCCCCTTCCTTTAGGGTTGAGGGGGTGGCATGGACACGATTGCAATGTTCGGCTTCGGCGAGCGGGGATGGGGTGCCGTCCTGCTGCTGGCGACGCTGACCACGACCCTGGTCACCCTCGCGGCCCTCGCCATCGGCGCCGTGTTCGGCTCCCTGGTCGCCTGGGCCAAGCTGTCGAAGAACCTGCCCGCCCGCTTCATCGGCGACGCCTACACCACGATCTTCCGCGGCGTGCCCGAGCTCCTGGTGATCTACCTGATCTATTTCGGCGGCTCGGCCCTGGTCACCCAGGCGGGTTCGCTGCTCGGCATCGAGGGGTTCCTGGGCCTGCCCTCGTTCCTCGCCGGCGCGCTGGCGGTGGGCATCATCTCGGGCGCCTATCAGGCCGAAGTGTTCCGCGGCGCTTACCTGAGCGTCGCCAAGGGCGAGATCGAGGCGGCACGCTCCATCGGCATGCCGAAACTCTCGCGCTTCCGCCATATCGTCGTGCCCCAGGTGCTGCGCTTCGCCCTGCCGGGCCTGGGCAACGTGCTGCAGCTGAGCCTCAAGGACTCGGCCCTGATCTCGGTCACCGGCCTGGCCGAACTGATGCGCACCACCCAGGTCGCCGCCGGTTCCACCAAGCAGTATTTCGTCTTCTATATCGCGGGCGGCGTGCTCTACCTGATCCTCACCAGCCTGTCGGGCCGGGTCTTCGACACCGCCGAGCGGCGCGTGGCCAAGACCTTCCGCAGCAGCATCGGACGGGGGGCATAGACCATGTGGGATTTCGATTTCCTCGCCTCGACCATGCTCAAGCTGCTGGCGGCCCTGCCGACCACCCTGGAGCTGTTCGTCCTCTCGGTCTCCCTCGGCGCACTCCTGGCCATGGGCCTGACCTGGATGCGGGTCAGCGACAACCGGGTCCTGCGTAACCTGGCACGGGGCTATATCTTCGTGTTCCGCGGCTCGCCCCTGCTGATCCAGATGTTCCTGATCTACTACGGCCTGAGCCAGTTCCCGGTGATCCGGCAGAGCTTCGTCTGGCCCGTGCTGCGCGAGCCCTTCGCCTGCGCCGTCATCGGGCTGGCCCTGTGCACGGCCGGTTACGCGGCGGAGATCTTCCGCGGCGGGTTGATGGCCGTGCCGGGGCAGCAGATCGAGGCGGGCCGGGCCTGCGGCCTCTCCGGCTTCCGGCTGCTGCGCCACATCATCGCGCCCATCGCCGTGCGCCAGGCCCTGCCCGCCTATTCGACCGAGATCATCCTGATGGTGAAGTCGACGGCGCTGGCCAGCCTGGTCACCGTGTGGGAAGTCACCGGTGTCGCCCAGCGCCTGATCTCGCAGACCTACCGCACCATGGAAGTGTTCCTGTGCGCGGCAGCGATCTACCTGATCCTGAACTTCGTGATCGCGCGCATCATCGCGCTGATCGAATACCGGCTGTCGCCCCACCTGCGCAGCATGCCCCAAGCCGCCCAGCCGCGGCCGACCATCGTCGGCTGACCGAGAGGGACATATCATGGCCAATCCGATCGAAGCCCTTTCCGTTACCGGCATCCGCAAGACCTTCGGCGAGATGGAAGTGCTGAAAGGCATTTCCCTGACCGCCCATGAAGGCGACGTGATCTCGATCCTGGGTGCCAGCGGCTCGGGCAAGAGCACCTTCCTGCGCTGCATCAACCTGCTGGAGACGCCCGACCACGGCGAGATCGTGGTGGCCGGCGAGACCTTGAAGATGCGCACCTTGCGCAACGGCAAGCAGGAACCCGCCGATCACCGCCAGGTCGACCGCATCCGTTCCGAACTCGCCATGGTCTTCCAGAGCTTCAATCTGTGGTCCCACCTGACCATTCTGGAAAACCTGATCCTGGGGCCGACCCGCGTCCTGAAGCGCCCGCGCGCCGAGTGCATCGACGAGGCGGAGGCGCTGCTGGCCAAGGTCGGCATCGCCGACAAGCGCAACTACTACCCGGCCCATATGTCGGGCGGCCAGCAGCAGCGGGCCGCGATCGCCCGGGCGCTGGCCATGAATCCCAAGGTCATGCTGTTCGACGAGCCGACCTCGGCGCTGGACCCCGAATTGGTGGGCGAAGTGCTGAAGGTGATGCGGGCCCTGGCCGAGGAAGGCCGCACCATGCTGGTGGTCACCCACGAGATGAGCTTTGCCCGCAATGTCTCGAACCGCGTCATGTTCCTGCACAAGGGCGTGGTCGAGGCGGAAGGGCCGCCGGAGGAACTGTTTACCAATTGCCAGTCCGAACGCTTCCGCCAGTTCATCTCAGGCATCAATCACCAGCCTGTCGCGCAAGCCTGATCCCATGACCGACATAGAACGCGACGCCAGCCTCAACTGGCGCGATGTCGCCGCCGTCGCGCAAGGGGCACGCCTCACCCTGTCGCCCGCCGCCCGTGCCCGCATCGGCCAGGCCCGGACGATCGTCGAGACCATCGTCGCGCGCCAGATCCGCGCTTACGGCGTCAACACCGGCGTCGGTGCCCTGTGCGACGTGGTGGTGGACATTCCCAAACAGCGGGAATTGTCGCGCAACCTGCTGATGAGCCACGCCTGCGGTGTCGGCGATCCGCTGGGCACCGCCGAGACGCGGGCGATCATCGCCGCCCAAGTCAACAATTTCGCCCATGGCCATTCCGGCGTGCGCCTTGCGGTGGTCGAGCAGATGCTGGCCCTGCTGGCCGGCGACTGTTCGCCGGAAGTTCCCGGGCGCGGTTCGGTCGGTTACCTCACCCACATGGCCC
Source organism: Oleomonas cavernae (assembly GCF_003590945.1). Classification (NCBI taxonomy): domain Bacteria; kingdom Pseudomonadati; phylum Pseudomonadota; class Alphaproteobacteria; order Acetobacterales; family Acetobacteraceae; genus Oleomonas; species Oleomonas cavernae. Next base: position 1,924,584 of record NZ_QYUK01000011.1, read on the forward strand.
ATATCGGCCTGGTGCTGATCGGCGAGGGCACCGCGATCCACCAGGGCGCGCGGGTGACCGGCGGCGATGCCCTGAAAGCGCTGGGCCTGGCACCGCTGGTGCTGGAGGCCAAGGAAGGCTTGAGCCTGGTGAACGGCACGCCCTGCGCGACCGGCCTTGCGTCCCTGGTGCTGGCGCGCAGCCGGCGCCTGCTCGACTGGGCCGATGCCGCCGCCGCGATGAGTTTCGAGAACCTGCACGGCCAGCCTGCCGCCTATGCCGCCAAGTCGCTGACCTTACGCGCCTCCCCCGGCCTGCTGACGGTGGGGGAGCGCCTGCGGGCGTTGATCGAGGGCAGCGAGATCCTGGCGGCGGCGGTGGGCAAGCGCACCCAGGATGCAATCAGCCTGCGCGCCGTGCCCCATGTTCACGGCGCCGCCCGCGACACCTTCGATCACGCCGCCGCGGTGGTCGACCGCGAACTGGCGGCGGTGACCGACAACCCGCTGGTCGCCGGCACGCCGCAGGCACCGGAGGTCTTTTCGCAAGCCCATGCCATGGGCGCCGCGATCGGCCTGGCGATGGACAACCTGGGGATCGCGATCGCCGAGGTCGCCGCCATGTCGGAACGGCGCCTGGACCGGCTGGTGAACCCGCTGGTCAGTGGCCTGCCCGCCTTCCTGGCGGCCGACGGCGGCGCCTGTTCGGGCTTCATGATCGCGCAGTACACCGCCGTGTCGCTGGTCGCCCAGAACCGCCGCCTGGCCGCCCCGGCCAGCCTGGACGGCGGCGTCACCTCGGGCCTCCAGGAGGACCACCTGTGTCACGCGACACCGGCCGCCTTCAAGGCGCTGGAAATCCTCGACAATGCCGAGCGGATTTTGGGGCTGGAACTGCTGGCGACGGCCCAGGCCTATGAATTGCAGGCGACCGCGGCGCGCCGGGCGCCTGGTACCGATGCGGTCTATCGCCTGATGCGCAGTGCCGTCGCGCCTTACGCCGACGACCGGCCGCTGGCCGGCGACATGGAACGCGCTCGCGACCTGGTCCGCCACACGGACTTGGGCCATGACTGAACAGCAATTCGACGTCGCGGTGATCGGCCTGGGCGCCATGGGGGCGCAGGCGGTGGCCCACCTGGCGGCCCGCGGCATCAAGGTGATCGGCATCGAGCGTTTCGGCCCCCTGCATGATCGCGGCTCGTCCCACGGCGACAGCCGGCTGATCCGCCTGGGCTATTTCGAGGACCCGGCCTATGTCCCCCTGCTCCACCGCGCCTACCGCAACTGGCGCGACCTGGAAGCGCGGGTGCGCGAAGACCTGCTGACCATCACCGGCGTGTTGCAGATCGGCAAGCCCGGCTGCCACATCGTCGACGGCACCATCGCCGCCTGCAAGCTGCATAACCTGCCCTACGACCTGCTGGACCAGGCCCAGGCGGCGCGGCGCTATCCGGCGTTCCAGCTCGATGCCGACGAGGTCGCGGTACTGGAACCCGAGGGCGGCTTCCTGCGGCCCGAGGCGGCGACCCTGGCGGCCCTGCGCGTGGCGGGTGCCGACGGCGCCATGCTGCACTTCAACGAACGGGTGCTGGGCATCACACCTAGCGACGGCGGGATGGCCGTGGCGACCGACCAGGCCCGCTACCGCGCCCGCACCGTGGTGGTCGCCACCGGCTCCTATATCGCCGGCCTGGTGCCTGAACTCGACCAGATCGCCGTGCCCATCCGCGTCGTGGTCGGCTGGTTCCAGCCGCGCGACGGGCTCAACACCGCCCTGGGCCGCATGCCCGGCTTCCTGCGCGACGAGGGCGAGGCCGGCTCCTTTTTCGGCTTCCCCGTGATCGGCCGCGACGGCGTGAAAGTGGGCAAGCACGCCCATTTCCGCGAGGTGATCGATCCCGAGGCGCCCAATGCCCCGGTGAACGAGGCCGACCGCGCCCTGCTCGAAGACTTCATCGCCCGGCGGGTGCCGGCCGCGGCCGGCGTATCGGTCGGCTACGCCACCTGCCGCTATACCATGCTGCCGGGCGACGATTTCCTGATCGACCGCCTGCCCTCGGACCCCAGCGTCATCGTCGCCTCGCCCTGTTCGGGCCACGGCTTCAAATTCGCCAGCGTGGTGGGCGAAATCCTGGCCGACCTCGCCACCACCGGCGAAAGCAGCCTGCCGATCGAGGCTTTCTCGTTCGCAAGCCTCGCCCGGCGCCTGGGAACCGGGGCGGATTTGGCATTCGGGCGGCGGGCGGCTATTACTACGCCCCGTAAGTTCCCAAATCCGCCGAATGGTTCCTGAAGATGAGCGACACCCTGCCCGACCGCCTGTCCACCAATCCCAGCAGCCCCTTCTATGACGAGGCGGTGCTGAAGCGCGGCGTCGGCATCCGCTTCAACGGCGCCGAGAAGACCAATGTGGACGAATATTCGGTCTCGGAAGGCTGGATCCGCGTCGTCGCCGGCGCCGCCAAGGACCGCCACGGCAACCCCATGACCATGAAGCTCAAAGGCAAGGTCGAACCCTATTTCCGCGGGCCGGAAGAGGCGTAAACTCGGGGCTGGACAAATGCTGGCGGTGACCACCGATGCAGCGGCGCACCTTCCTGCGATCCTTGAGTGGATTGGGTATCAGCCTTGCCGGCTTTGGCCAGTCCCGCTGGCTTGGGGGCAGAAGGGCCATGGCACAACCGCGTGATCCCGAGGAGATACAGGCCGAGATCGCGGCGGCCTATGCCCGCCTGGTAGCAGCATTGCCCTTCGAGCGCGTGGAAACGACCGGACGCGAAGCCTTCGGGCGCTGGCAACAGTTGCGCGACGAGGGCCGCGCCTATCCCGTCATCATCGGTGATGACGAAGCACTGGACCGAGTCGCGGAGCAGTTTGCTCGCTCGTCGGCGGGATCGCCCGAGTCAATTCTCATGGCGGCAACATCGCTGCGCCATCCGCAAAGCTTGATCGACCACCTTGCCGAGGCGGAGGCCCAAGCCGAAGCCGCGCTAGAGGAATTGCAGCCCCTGTTCAAAGCCAAATGGGAAGAGGGAATACGCAACGGCGGCATTCCGGCACCAGGCAGCGACCAAATGCGACGCATGCTGGAGTCCGTCCCGATCCTCCAGGCGCCGGCGTACCCCTCCCCTGGGGAAGCGCACGCCGTGCCGGGGCCGATGATCATCGCGGACTATCGCGGCAACTACTATCCGAGGGTTCATATCCTCTTGATCCCAGCAAAAGAAATGGCGGCGGTTCCCGCCTTTCTGAGGTTGGGCGGGTGGGACGCCTACCCCCAACCCGAATACCAAGTTGCCGCTTTGCGGTCGTGGCACAAGCGGCTTGGCGCTGAGTTGGTCTGCGCAAGTAACGATAGGATGGACATTCTCGTCCACTGTCGGCCACGCGACGAGAGCGAAGCAATGGCTCTCGCCCGGGAAATCCATGTCTTCTGCCCTGACGTGGTGAATCAGGGGCCTGGTCCGATAGAAGACTACGCGGTGTATCTGATGCAAAACGACTGGTGGAACCTCTGGTGGGACTGACAATGTCCCCGATCACTACCGAGCGCCTGGCCGAGGTAGCCAGCCTGCGGATGGGCAAGCGGGCGGCGAATACGGCACGGGAATGGTGCGCGATGGAGGCCGTGGCCTATGTCGCGGGCGAGCCGTGGTCGGACAGCCCCGCCTGTGTCTGCCCGACCCTGGCATCCTTCGGCCGGGCCTGGAACGACGCGTTGCCGGACGCGCTGCGCAACGCCTTGCTGCTGCCGCTGATCCCGCGCTTTGTCGGCACCGCCGGCACCGACGGGCTCACCGAGCGCCGCGCCATGGTGGCGGTGGACTGGCTGGTCCGGTCCTATGTGCCGGCCGCCCTTCGCCGGGCCGGCCTGATCGTCGAGGCCGACCGGCTGGCCGGCCTGCCCGAGATCAACAGAATGGCCCAGGTCGCCGCGATGCGCGGGGTGCTCCTCGCCGTCCAGGCCGAGGCCGAGGCCGCGAGGACCGCGGCGGCCCAGGCGGCCGGCGAGGCGGGCTTTGGCTCACCACAGGATCGGGCGGCGGCCATGGCCGCCTGGGATCTCGCACGGGATGCCCGGGATGCCACCGGCGAAGCCGTCTGGGCGGCCGACTGGATCGATGCCGGCGACCCCGCGAGCGCCGCTGCCCGACCCGCCTTCGTCAAGGATCCCGGCGGGATGCTGGCAACGGACCTGCGCGACCTGATGATTCGCATGATCGAGGTCGAGGAGACTGCTTAACGCCCCCTCGTCATTCCGGCGAAGGCCGGAATCCATCGTCGTGCAGCAGGAGTTGCAACCGGATAGGTCGCGCTGTCCCAGCCATGGATTCCGGCCTTCGCCGGAATGACGGGGAGGATGTCTTGTTCTATGCGGCCTCGGCCGGGTCGCCCAGCGCCTTGGTAACCAGCTCGGTGTCCAGGTACTCGGTCAGCTCACGCAAGCGGCCCTCGGCCAGGCGGAAGACATAGCAATAGCGGTTGTTGTAGGGCACGCCTGCCTTTGTCAGGTTCTGGCCGTGAGCCAGGACCACCACATGGTCGCCATCGGCGATGAAGCGGTCGGCGATGGTCCTGATCCTGTCGGGGATGACCGCGCGGAGCGATTTGAGCAGATCGCCCAAGACCGCCTCCTTGCCCTCGAAAGTCCTGGACCATTTCGTCGTCCCCATGATGGTCCACCGGAAATCGTCGGCCATGGCGGCGACGAAAGCTTTCGAGTTTCCCTGCGCCAGGTCGTCGAAGATCGCTTGCATCAGTTGCTTGTTGTCGGTCGCTGTCATGATCGCCGCCTCCTTGGGGATGGGCGGATCCTCGGGCAACGGCGATCATTCTTCCAATCGATAGGGGGTATAATGTAAATTCGCCCCATGAATTTATCCGCCCTCGACCTCAACCTGCTCGTCGCCCTCGATGCCCTGCTGGCCCAGGCCAGCGTCGGCCGGGCGGCGGCGCGGGTGGGGCTGTCGCAGCCGGCCATGAGCCATGCCCTGCGGCGCCTGCGGGAATTGCTGGACGATCCCCTGCTGGTGCGGGTGGGGGCGCGGATGGAACTGACGCCGCGGGCGCAATCCTTGCGCACGCCGCTGGCCCAGGCGCTGGAACAGGTGCGCGGCCTGTTCGCGACCGAAGGCTTCGAGCCGGCAACCAGCCATCGCCGCTTTACCCTGATGATGCCCGACCATGTCATCGACCTGCTGCTGCCCGGCCTGATCGACAAGGTGGCAATCCAGGCGCCCGGCGTGCGGCTGGACGTGGCGCCGTGGCGCGGCCCGGCTAGCATGACCGCGGACCTGGCCCGCCAGACCGACCTGGTGGTGGGCTGCACGGCGGATGCCTTCGCCGGTTTTCACCGCCAGCGCCTGTTCGCCGACACCGAGGCCCTGGCGGTGCGGCGCGATCACCCCCTGGGCAACCAGCTCGCCCAGCTCGACAGCTTCCTGGCGGCGCCGCAGATCGCCGTCATCGGCCGCGGCCAGCGGGAGGACCCGATCGACCTCTGGCTGCGCGAGGAACGCCTGGAACGCCGCATCGCCCTGGTCGTACCCAATTACCTGCAGGCCCTGCATATCGCCGCCCGTACCGACCTCGCCGCCTTCGTGCCGCGCCGCCTGATCGAAATGCTGGCAACACCCCTGAACCTGATCGCGGTGGCCCCGCCGGTCGACCCCGGCACCTACGAGGAGTTCATGTTCCATCCCACCCGCGCCCAGGTCGATCCCGGCTCGATCTGGCTGCGCGGCCTGGTGCTCGAGATCGGCCGCGGCCTCGACCGGGCCAGGCGGCAGGCAGCCTGAGATGAACGAGCTTTCCCTCGGCGCGGTCGACCTGCTGATCAGGGGCGGCGTCTGCCTGGTCTTGCTGTTGGTGGCGAGCCTCCTGCTGCGCGATCACGGCAGGGTCGCGGCGGCCCGCCTGGGCGCCTTCTTCGCCGCCGGCACCGCCACCTATGCCATCGCCTCGGCTGCCAGCTTCCATGGCCACATGGGCTGGTGGGGCCTGCCGCTGCTGATGATCGCCGCCGGCAACAATGTGGTGTTCTGGCTGTTTGCCTGCGCCCTGTTCGATGACGGTTTCCGCCTGCGCCGCCGCCACGGGGCGGTGTGGCTCGGGGTCGTCGTGCTGGGCTCGACCTGCGCCCTGGTGCTCGATCCCGAGCAAAAGCGGATCGCCGCCGCGGCCCTGACCTTGACCGCCTTCGGCTTTGCCGCCCTTGCGGTGTGGCAGACGGTGGCGGACTGGCGGGCGGACCTGGTCGAGCCGCGCCGGCGTCTGCGGGTCTTCATCGTCGCCGCCTCGGCCAGCTATATCGGCCTGAACGCGGCCGCCAATCTGCTCGGCTCTTATGATGCCGCCCCCCTGCTGACCAGCGTGATCGCAGCCGGCGGCCTGGCGGTGATCGCGGGCGGCGTCGCCTGGTCCCTGCTGGGGGTCGGCCCGGGCGAGGCCCTGTTTCCCGCCGCCCAGGCGCAGATCCCCGTACCGCCACCGGCGATCGACGGCGGCGACCAGCGGCTGATCGTAGCCCTGGAACGGGCCATGGCGGTGGACCGCATCTATCGCCAGGAGGCGCTGACCATCGGCGACCTGGCCGAGCGCCTGGGCATCCCCGAATACCGCCTGCGCCGCCTGATCAACCAGGGCCTGGGCCACCGCAACTTCAACAGTTTCCTGAACGGCCATCGCATCGCCGAGGCCAAGGCAGCACTCGCCGATCCCGCCCAGGCGGCGGTGCCGATCCTGACCATCGCCCTCGATGCGGGTTTCGGCTCGCTGGGCCCGTTCAACCGCGCCTTCAAGGCGGAAACCGGCGTCACGCCCACGGAATACCGCCGGGCACCGGCCGATTCCGGAATCGGCGAGGCGGTTTCAGTTTCGGCGAGGCCGCTTTCGAAATCGGCGTGAAGGCCGCGGCACGGCGGTTTAGCTCCTGAGGCACCACTTGCCCAAGGAGAGCCATCTTGCCTCGATCCAAGCGCGTCATCGCCCTCGCCGCCACCGCGGCCCTGCTCGCGGCCGTTGCGGCCTGCGCCTCGGATATCGACCGGGCGGTGGGGACGGCCACCGGCTTTGTCAGCCATCAGCTCTGCTCCGCGGTCTTCGTCTCCAAGCTCGACCCGGACGAATTCTACCAGCAGGCGATCGCGCCCAGCGGCGGCCCGATCGGCTTCCTGTTCGGCCGCGAGATCGATTACGAGCACACCAAGGTAAGTGCGACATTCGCCGGGCTGGGGACCAGCGAGGCGGTCTATCGCGGCCAGCTCGGCTGCCTGATCAGCCACGGCCCGCCGGCGCCGGCGGTCGATATCGAGGCACCGGCGCCAGCCGCGCCGGCGGCGACCGCCCCCACCGACCCGCGCCTGACGGCGGCTCTCGACCATGTTTTCGCGGAGACGGCCGAGGCCCCTCATCGCTGGACCAAGGCGGTGGTGATCCTGCATGACGGCAAGATCGTGGCCGAGCGCTATGCCCCGGGCTATGGCGTCGACACGCCGATCGCCGGCTGGTCGATGACCAAGTCGGTGACCAATGCCCTGATCGGCATCCTGGTGCGCCAGGGCAAGTTGAGCGTGAACGGCCCCGCCCCCGTCGCGGCCTGGGCCGATCCGGCCGACCCGAGGCACACCATCTCGATCGACAACCTGCTGCGCATGGCCAGCGGGCTCGACATCGGGGATTCTGTTCACGCCGGCTTCACCTCCATTTTCGATCGATCGACCCAGATGCTGTTCGTCGAACGCGACATGGCGGGCTTTGCCATGGCCGCGCCGCGCACCGGCCCGGCGTGGCGTTATGCCGACGGCAACACCCTGCTGCTGTCGCGCATCATCCGCGACCAGGTGGGCGGCGATGCCGCCGCGGTGATCGGCTTTGCCAGGCGGGAGTTGTTCGACAAGCTGGGGATGCAGCATGTCACCCTGGAATTCGATGCGACCGGCACGCCCATCGGATCGAGCCACATGTTCGCCCCCGCCCGCGCCTGGGCCCGCCTGGGCCAGCTCTTCCTCGACGACGGCATGGCAGGGGGCGACCGCATCCTGCCCGCGGGCTGGGCCGACTATTCCGCCACCCTGACGCCGGGCAGCGAGACCTACGGCTATGGCGCGGGCTTCTGGACCAATCGGGGCGACAGCGACGGTGCGCGGATCCGCCTCGGCTTCGGCCTGCCGGCCGACGCCTACATGGCCCGCGGTTCCTTCGGCCAGTATGTGGTGATCGTTCCCTCGGCCCGGCTGGTAGTGGCGCGGCTGGGGCTGGCCTATACGCCCTACGACGACATGGAGACGGTGGCGCGCCTGGTGGCCGAGACCGTGGGCGCGCTGGGGGCGAGCGCCATGCGCTAGGCCCCCATGGCAAAGACCGCCTCGGCCATGGTAGCGGCGAACATGCGGATGCGGTGGCGGGGGCTGCCCAGGAAGTTCATCTGGGCGATCATGTGGCAGGCGCCGAAGATGAAATGGGCGGCGTCCTCGACATCGATCGACGGCTTGAACTCGCCGCCCCCCGCACCTGCCCTGACGATGGCGCGGAAGACGTCCAGCGTCTCCTCCAGCGAAGTCAGGAACTGGGTCCGCACCGCGCCGTCCGACGAGGTGGTCCAGTCGAGATAGACCTTCAGCACATCCGGCCCGGCGGCGGCGAATTCGACCACGGCGGCCAGGATCGCCTCCAGCTTGCCCCGCGCCGTGGCGGCCGTGGCCGCGCGTTCGCGCAGCATGCCCACCGTACGGCGGTGAACCTCGGCCAGGACGCTGGCGACCAGGTCGTCGCGGGTCGGGAAATAGGTGAACACGGTCGGCGTCGCCACCCCGGCGACCTGGGCAATCCGGGCATGGCGGGCGCCGCCGATGCCGCGTTCGGCGAAGACCGCCAGGGCGCAGTCCATCAATTGCTCCCGCCGCTCGCTGGGCTGGAGCTGTGGCGCACGGCGGGTCTTCTCGATAGCGCGGATCATGCCCCTGAGTCTAATCCCATTGACAATATTATCAATGACTGAATACTCACTGGCATAGATGAGATCGCCGGTAGGCGGCATGTCGGGGAGACGTCATGGTCAAGGAGAATGCCGCCGGCAAGGCGGCCGCGCCGCCTCGCCCGCCCTTCGTGGACGCGCCGCTGGCCCTGGGGCCGGACTGGTTCAACACGCTGTTCGCCCACAGGGGACCGGCCGCCGACGTGACCGCGGTCGAGGCCCGGGCGATCGGCACCGGCCAGGTCGGCACCAATGTCCGCTACAGCCTGGGCTTCCGGCAGAACCACGCCGGCCTGCCCCAAACCCTGGTGGGCAAGTTCCAGTCGCAGGACGAGAAGAACCGCATGGCCGGCAAGGTGCTGGGCCTCTACGAGCGCGAATACCGCTTCTACGACACCTTCGCCGGCAGTGCCGCCCGCATCGCGCCGGGCCTGTTCTACAGCGACTACGACGAGGCGACCGACCGAGTCACCCTGCTGATGGAGGACATGGCGCCGGCAGTCCAGGGCGACCAGCTCGCGGGCTGCACGCTGGCACAGGCGGAACTGGCCATGGATGCGGCGGCGGTCCTGCATGCCAGCCACTGGAACGATCCGATGCTCGACACCTATCCCTGGCTGCAATTCACCAGCGCGGCGCCGCCGCCGATGATCACGCCTGATTTCATGGCCGCCCTGTGGCCGCAGTTCAAGGATCGCTACGGCGACCGCGTCTCGCCCCGGGCGGCGGCGATCGGCGATGCCTTCGTCGCCGGCTTGGCCCTCTGGGCGGAAGGCTACCGCGGCCCGAAATGCCTCAGCCACGGCGACTTCCGCCTGGACAACATGCTGTTCGGCGGCCGCCACCGGCCCTTGGCCGTGGTCGACTGGCAGACCTTGAGCCTGAGCGGGCCGGCCAACGATGTCGCCTATTTCCTGGGGGCGGGCCTGGTCGAGGCCGACCGCCGCCGCCACGAGGAACAACTGGTCCGCCACTATCACACCCGCTTGAGGGAAGCGGGGATCACCGACTACCCGTTCGACGCCCTGTGGCGCGACTACCGCTGGTTCAGCTTCTCAGGGCTCCAGATGGCCTTCGCCGCGGCGATCCTGGTCGAGCAGACAGCGCGGGGCGACGCGATGTTCCTGACCATGCTGCACCGGCACGCCGACCAGATCGAGACGCTGGGCGCCCTCTCCCTCCTGTCCCCCTAATCGAGGTTCCCATGCTTACCAAGGCCGACGACTACCCGATCCACCAGACGCCGGAACCGATCGCCTTCGCCGGCACGGACCGCAACTTCTACGACCGCTATTTCTTCAACGGTTACAGCGACGATGGCGCGGTCTTCTTCGCCGCCGCCCTGGGCGTCTACCCGCACCTCAACATCATCGATGCCTCGTTCTGCGTCGTGGTCGACGGGGTGCAGCACAACCTGCACGCCTCGCGCCACCTCAACATGGAACGGCTGGATACCCATGTCGGCCCGATCGCCATCGAGGTGGTGAAGCCCCTGGAAGTCCTGCGCATCGCGGTCGACGGCAACGAGTCCGGCCTGCGCGCCGACCTCGAGTTCCACTGTCGGGCCAGGCCCCTGAAGGAGCCGCGCTTTACCCATCGGATCGGCCCGCGCACCTTCATGGACCTGACCCGCCTGACCCAGAGCGGGCGCTACGAGGGCTGGGTCGAGGTCGCCGGCAGGCGCATCGAGATTTCGCCCGACCGCTTCACCGGCACCCGCGACCGCAGTTGGGGCGTGCGCCCGATCGGCGCGCCCGACCTGCAGGAATTCGCCCCGCCCGCCCCCTTCCAGTTCTACTGGCTGTGGGCGCCGCTGAACTTCGGCGATTGCAGCACCCTGTTCCACGTCAACGACGATGCCCAGGGCGAGGCCTGGAACAACAATGCCGTGATCCAGCCCCTCGACGGCGGCGAGGCCAAGGAGATGGCCAGCAGCCATGCCGCGGTCAGCTTCATCCCCGGCTCGCGCCACGCCGCCAAGGCGTCGCTGTTCTATCGCCACCGTGGCGGCGGCGAGACGCGGATCGACCTCACCCCGAAGTTCCACTTCTACATGATGGGCCTGGGCTACGGTCACCCGGAATGGCCGCACGGCGGCAACAAGGGGCCGCTGGCGATCGGCCATGAGGTGCTGAAGCTGGCCGAGGTAACCGGCTATTTCCCGCCCCACCTGCATATCCAGGCCTTCGTCACCGCGACCATGACCCGGCCCGACGGCAGCATCGGCCAAGGCCGCGGCGTGCTCGAGCAACTGATCGTCGGCCCCCACGCCCCCTCGGGCTTCAAGGACATCCTGGATCCGGCAGCGGGCTGAGAAAATGAACCCTGAAGGCCAGGGCGTTTCCCTTCCATCCCCACCACCCAAACTCGTCATGCCCGGCCTCGTGCCGGGCATCCACGTCGGGACAGTGCACGTCCGTTGACGGAAGAAGCAGCTTGCCGACGTGGATGGCCGGGACTTCGCCCACGGCTGTCCGGTTAAGGAAATCGGGCGCGGGAGGCCACTTCCTTCGGGTGGTTTTCTTTCCATCCTCACCACCCTAACTCGTCATGGCCGGGCGAAGTCCCGGCCATCCACGTCGGCAAGCTGCTTCTTTCTTCAACGAAGGTGGCTCGTCCCGACGTGGATGACCGGGACAAGCCCGGTCATGACGATTGAGAGTGGTACGCATATGCCTTGAAACAACCCGATTTCCTTAACCGGACAGCCGTGGGACTTCGCCCGGCCATGACGGTTGAGCGTGGTGCGTACTGGGAGTGGAAGGCCCGCCAACAATCGTTCCCTATTTGTTCTTTTCCTGCTAGGCTGCGGCTATGGTCGATGGACGCGCACCCAAGGCGAAGAACGGATCCGGGCGGATCGTGCCCCGGCCTGTCACCGTGCGCCTGGAGGAGACGGCGGAAACGGCGGGCCGGCAGGAAGGCACGGCCAAGGTCGATGCCGCCGCCCGGGGTGGCCGGGGTACCCTGTCCAATGCCAACGGCCGCTTCGAGCGCTTCGACGCGGTCGCCTTCGATGACGGCTGGGGCCAGGGCGACGAGCCGGCGCCGCGCATCGAGACGCGGGTGCAGACCGACAAGTCGCGCACCATCATCACCCGCAACGACAGCCCGGATATTTCCTTCGATCGCTCGATCAATCCCTACCGGGGTTGCGAGCACGGCTGCACCTATTGCTTTGCCCGGCCCACCCACGCCTATCTGGGCTTTTCCCCCGGCATCGATTTCGAATCCCGCATCCTGGCCAAGCCCGACGCCGCCCGCCTGCTGGAGGGGGAACTGGGCGCCAGGTCCTATGCCTGCCGGCCCATCGCCATGGGCACCAACACCGATCCCTATCAGCCGGTGGAGAAGAAGCTGCGCATCACGCGCGGCATCCTGGAGGTGCTGGAGCGCTGGAACCACCCGCTGACCATCGTCACCAAGTCGGCCCTGGTGCAGCGGGATATCGATATCCTGGGGCGCATGGCCAGGCTCAACCTGGCCAAGGTGGCGCTGTCGGTCACCACGCTGGATCGCCGCCTGGCCCGCCGGATGGAACCGCGCGCGGCCACCCCAGAGAAGCGGCTGGAAACCATCAAGGCCTTGAGCGCCGCCGGCGTGCCGGTGGGCGTGATGACCGCGCCGATGATCCCCGGGCTCAACGATCATGAGATGGAGGCGATCCTCGAGGCGGCGGCCAAGGCCGGCGCCACCATCGCCGGCTATGTCATGCTGCGCCTGCCCCTGGAGATCAAGGACCTGTTCCAGGAATGGCTGGCGGCGGCGGTGCCGGAGCGGGCCGGCCGGGTGATGGCCCTGATCCGCGACATGCGCGGCGGCAAGGCTTACGACTCGACCTTCGGCCTGCGCCAGCGCGGCACCGGGCCCTATGCCGACCTGATCGCCCAGCGCTTCCGCCTGGCCACCGCCCGCCTGGGACTGGACATCTCGCGCCGGCCGCTGGACATCACCAAATTCCGCCGGCCGCTCGAGCGTGACGATCAGATGGCCCTGTTCGGCGACTAGGCCGGCTTCAGCGGCGCGGCCGCCACCAGGGCATCCAGGGTCAGTAACGCCGGGCGTTGCCGGGCGTTGCGGGCATGGTGCTTGCGCCCCTCCTTCACCGTCGAGACGAAATCGCATTCAAAGCCGATCGAGCTGGAAAAATCCGCCCATTTGAACGGCACGTCGATCTTGCGGTCGTTGAGATAGGCGAAGGGCACGCCGTAGGCATGGGCGACGACGGCGCCGTGCAAGGAGGCGGTCAGCACGAAGTCGGCGGCGGCGATGGCATCGATCAGGCGATGGCAGGCGGCCCGGTCGGGGCTGATCCAGGGGCTGAGCACGACGTCCGCCCCGGTCTGCTTCAGCAGGGCGGCATCGCTCATGCTGGTGCCGACATGGCGGATGCACAGGGCCTTGCCGGCGAAATCCGGCGCCGGCGCCGGCCGGTAGAAACGTGGCAGCAACAGGCCGGGATCGCCGATCGGCGTGGTTCGCGGCAGGCCCAGCACGGCCCGGGTCAGCAGGCCGCGCACGCCGCAGAATTTGGCCGCCTTGCGGTTCGCCGGCGCAAGGTCGTGGGGATGGCGCAGGCCGCAACCCCAATAGACGATGCGGCGATGGCCGGCGGCCCGCGCCGCCTCGACATAGAGGTCGGAGATCACGCTGCCGATCAGGTGGATTTCGCCGTCGATCCAGTCGGTCCGGCCGCGAAACAGGCCGTCATAGAGCAGCTCGGTCAGGTAGTCGCCGAAATTGGTGCGCGGCTCGCCCCGGGTCCAATAGGGAATTCGATCAGGCAGGGACATGCACGCAACCTCGACGCCGCAATCAAGGCGCCGCCACCACGGCAAGACCGCCAAGGCACAGGATTACGCCGATCGCCCGCCCAAGCCAGCGCAGATGCGCCAGTTTCTCGATCAGCACCAGCACCGCCAGCCCCGCGACCCAGACCAGGTTCATCGCCCCGCCGACAAACAGCAACAGCATCAGGCCCCAGCAGCAGCCAAGGCAGTAGAGCCCGTGCTCCACCCCCATGCGGAAGGCACCCAGGCGGCCGGGCCGGCTGTGGCGCTGCAGGAAGGTGAAGGGGGCCTGGCAATGGCCCAGGCAGGCCGCCTTGGCCGGGGTGAGCTGATAGATCCCGGCGGCGATCAGCAGCAGCCCCGCCACCGCCCCGTTCGAGACCTGCATCATGCCGTCCATCAGGCCGACACCGGTCAGCGCCCATTGCAGCAGCACGGCGCCCAGGCTGGCGACGCCCCAGATGGCGAGATAGCCGGCCGCGAAGATCACGGTCGGCGCAACCTGCCGGCGCCGGCCATAGGCCGCGTGGATCAGCAGCATGGGGGCGGCCGAGGGCAGCATCATGCCGACCATCATCACCCACCACATGGCAAAGACGATGAGCCCGTAGGCCGGCGTCCAGGGCGGCGCGGGCATGGCCATGGCGGCCCCCGGCAACCAGCCGCTCATGGCCGTCATCTCGAGGCCCGAGGCGCCCATGCCGGCGCCCGAGAGAAGATAGGCCCAGGCCAGCGCCGTAACCAGGGCGATGGCAAGGGCGACGATCAGCCGGTCGCGCCGCAGCAGCGCCTCGAGCGCGCCCGCCACGGCGGACGGATCAGCGGACGAGGCCCTGCCCCGTCATGTTCACCGGGGCGAAATGGGCGTGGCCCACGTCCCAGTCGTGCTTGATCGTCCCGAACGCCTTCACCGCCGAACTGGCGAATTCGGCTTGCGCAAATTCAAAGCTGTCGGCCATGACCACCCGGGCGCGATGGGTCGCCCCGGTGACCGGGTTGCGGATCGGCTCTGCCTTCACCTCGATCAGGCCGGGGACCGAGAAGCGGCCGATACAGGCCTCGGGATCGGATTCGAAGGTGACGTCGGCAAAGACCGGCTCGAGAAAAGTCTCGGTCATCGCCGTCATGACGTTGAAGATGGTGGCGAAGGGTTCGGTTTCCTCGCCCGCCGCAATCTTCATCAGGGCTTCGCGCTGCCGCGCATCGGCACGGCGATCGATGATGAGCTGGCCCGTCCCCTTGCCCAGGTGGATCGGCCCGGGCCAGGCAAAGATCACGGCGAAGCGCGTGTCGGCCAGCGAGACGTCGCCGAAATGCCCCTCGTCGATCTGGTAGCAGGCGGCGCCCCGGCAATGACCCTTGGTCGGCAGGGCATTGAACTGACAGGGACAGCCCCAATCACAGTTACACACGGAAATCTGCGTACCGCGGATCAGCCAGTCGATGCCGGGCATGGTCGCCTCCCCCGATGCGAAGGCCGCAGTGTACGCCTCGGCAGGGCCCTTGATAAGGCGGCATCGGCGCTTTATCGAAGAGCCATGCCGATTGCCCCCGCCCCGGACCTCAGCCGCGAGATCGCCCATGGCGGCATCGTCTGCGGCATCGACGAGGCCGGGCGCGGCCCCTGGGCCGGGCCGGTCGCCGCCGGCGCGGTGATCTGGCCGGCCGGCGTGCGCGTGCCCCCAGGCATCACCGATTCCAAGAAGCTGCGCCCGGCCGCCCGCGAGAAACTGTTCGAGCAGATCCTCTCGCTCGCCCATGTCGGCATCGGCGAGGCCAGCGTCGAGGAGATCGACCGCCTCAACATCCTGCAGGCCACTTTGCTCGCCATGCGCCGCGCGGTCGAGGCCCTGCCGCTCGCGCCAGCCCATGCCATCGTCGACGGCAACCGCAAGCCGGCCCTGCCCTGCACGGTCGCGACCCTGGTCAAGGGCGACGCCCTGTCCCTGTCGATCGCGGCCGCCTCGATCGTCGCCAAGGTGCATCGCGACCGGATCATGACGACGGCCGATGCGCGGTTTCCCGGCTACGGCTTTGCCCGCCACATGGGCTATGGCACGCCTGAACATCAGCAGGCCCTACAACGGCTTGGGCCCACAAGCTTCCACCGCACATCATTTAGTCCCATTAAAACATTGATTCACAAGGACTATTGACGTGATTCCTCGCGCGAATCAGGATGCCCTCGATGTGATTTGGGGCTGGATGATGCGCAACGTGGCGAAACTGGAACTGCCGCTCGACCAGGTGCTGGTGGGTGACTGCATCGAATTGATACGCGGCCTGCCCGACAAGTCGGTCGATCTGGTCTTCGCCGATCCGCCCTACAACCTGATGCTGGACAAGGGCACCCGCGCCGGCACCCTGCGCCGGCCGGACCAGTCGGTGGTCGACGGCGTCGACGATGCCTGGGACCGCTTCGCCGACGGCGGCAGCACGGCGGAATCCTATGCCGAATACGATCGCTTCACCCGCGCCTGGTTGTTCGAGGCGCGGCGCATCCTGAAGGATACCGGGGCGATCTGGGTGATCGGCTCCTATCACAACATCTTCCGCGTCGGCGTGGCCTTGCAGGACCTGGGGTTCTGGATGCTGAACGACGTGATCTGGCGCAAGTCGAACCCGATGCCCAATTTCCGCGGCCGGCGCTTCACCAATGCCCACGAGACCTTGATCTGGGCCGCCCGCAACGAGGCGCAGAAGACCTATACCTTCAATTACGATGCCCTGAAGACCCTGAACGACGACCTGCAGATGCGCTCGGACTGGCTGCTGCCGATCTGCGCCGGGGGCGAGCGGCTGAAGGGCGACGACGGTAACAAGGCGCATCCGACCCAGAAGCCGGAGGCCCTGCTCTACCGCGTCCTGGTCGGCTGCACCCATCCAGGTGACGTGGTGGTCGATCCCTTCTTCGGCACCGGCACCACCGGCGCCGTGGCCAAGCGCCTGGGCCGCCACTTCATCGGCCTGGAACGCGACGAAACCTATGCGGGCGTCGCCAGGGCGCGGATCGAGGCGATCGAGGTGGGCGACGATGCTCCCCTGTCGGTCACAAGGTCCAAGCGCGACGAACCGCGCATCCCCTTCGGCCATGTGGTGGAACGCGGCCTGATCCGCCCCGGCACCATGCTGTTCGACCAGCGCCGCCGCTGGGGCGCCAAGGTCCGCGCCGACGGCAGCCTGGTCACCGGCGACGCCACAGGCTCGATCCACCGGGTCGGCGCCCATGTCCAGGGGGCGCCAGCCTGCAACGGCTGGACCTTCTGGCACTTCGAACACCAGGGCAGCCTGGTGCCGATCGACTTCTACCGCAGCCGCCTGCGCGCCGAACTGGGCGCGGCGCACTAGGCCGTTGGGGCGAAGCCGATGCCAACCGTGCTTCGCCTCAACGGCTATCGGTTCTATTTCTACAGCCATGAGCCCAACGAGCCACCGCATGTTCATATCGACAAGGGCGGCTCATCGGCGAAATATTGGCTTGAAATACCTGCCCTGGCGCGCAATCTCGGCTTCGACGCGCGGACTTTGAGGGAAATGCTCGAAATGGTTCGGCACCATCGGGCGATGTTGTTGGAGGCGTGGCATGGCCATTTCAGCAACGGCGAGTGACATTCGGGTTCTCGGCGTGCGCGTCGACACCGATCGCCTTGTCGTCGACCTGATGGACGGCCGGACGATTTCCGTGCCGCTCGTCTGGTATCCGCGCCTGTTCGACGCGACGCCCGAGCAGCGCGCCCGCTTCGAGATTGCCGGCGGCGGCTACGGCATCCATTGGCCTGACATCGATGAAGACCTGTCGACGGAAGGCCTCCTGAGGGGCGCGCCCGCCGCGGCACGCCCGCTGCGGTGATCAATCCTTGAGCGCGGCTAGCTGCCGCAGCGATGATTTGGGTGATTGCGGGTGGCCTTGCCAGGGGCGCCTGATGGGGGCCTTCGGCCGAAGGAGACGCCCGCATGCGCATTCAATCGGTGCCACCTGAATCCAGCCTCCGGCCCCTGTTGCCCGGGGCCAGCTTCGCCGATGCCTTTACCGCTGTCATCGGTGGCCACGATCTCGACGCCGGGACCGCGGCCGCCCGTGTCATGGGCCGGTCGCCCGGCTGGATCCGCTGGCTGATGGCCTTGCGCAACGGCATCGTGGCGCCGCTGGGCCTGAAGACCGGGGGCGATGCGCGTGGGCCCAAGGTCGGCTTCTTCCCGGTGTTGAGCCAGGCCGCCGATCAGGTGGTGCTGGGCCTCGACGACAGGCACCTGGATTTCCGCGTCGCGGTCGTCGTCGCCGGGCTGGGTCCAGGCCGCCAGCGCGTCACCGTGACGACCCTGGTCCGCCCGCACAACCTGCTGGGCAGGATCTACCTGACGGCGGTGCTGCCGTTCCACCGGCTGATCGTGCCTGCCATGCTGGCCCAGGCGGAGAAGGCTTAGCGCTCCGCCTCCACCGTCATCCCGGACTTGATCCGGGATCCATGTCGATGCAGGGCCGGGACCACGCACCAGCCCATTTCCCCGGCTTTTCGCCTGCCATGCCGATGGATCCCGGATCAAGTCCGGGATGACGACTACTAGGGGGCTTCAGGTTACGCCGCCGCGCGGGCACCCTTGCTCAGGCCCAGCATGACCTTCAGGTTCTGCACCGCGGCACCCGAGGCGCCCTTGCCCAGATTGTCGAGGCGGGCGACCAGCAGGGCCTGGCCGCGCGCCTCGTTGCCGAACACGCGCAGTTCCAGGCGGTCGGTATCGTTCAGGGCCTCGGGCTCGATCCGGCCCTTGAGGTCGGCGGCGGGCTGCACGCTGACCAGGTCGCTACCCTGGAAATAGGCGGCGAGCAGGGCTTCCAGGTCGCCCGGCTTGGGCGCGCCCGCCAACAGGTCGAGATGCAGCGCCACCGTCACCAGCATACCCTGGCGGAAGGTGCCGACCGAGGGGATGAAGATCGGCCGCCGGACCAGCCCGGTGTAATTGTGGATCTCGGGCACATGCTTGTGCTCGAGGGTCAGGCCGTAGAGTTCGAAGGCCGGCGCCCGGTGCGCCTCGTAATCCTCGATCATCGACTTGCCGCCGCCCGAATAGCCCGAGACGGCATGAACGGCGATGGGATAGTCGGCCGGCAGCACGCCCGCCTCGACCAGCGGCTTCAACAGCGCGATGGCACCGGTGGGATAACAGCCGGGATTGGTGACGTGACGCGACGCGGCGATCGCCGCCGCCTGTTCCGGCGCCATCTCTGGAAAGCCGTAGACCCAGCCGGGCGCCACCCGGTGCGCGGTCGAGGCATCGAGGATGCGCGGCGCGGCATCGCCCAATTCGGCCGCCAGGGCGACGGATTCCTTGGCGGCGTCGTCGGGCAGGCACAGCACCACTGCATCGACCTGCGCCATCAGTTCCTTGCGGGCGGCGGGGTCCTTGCGCTTGTCATTGTCGATACTCCGGACGGTGATACCAGGCACGTCGCGCAGGCGGTCACGGATGCCAAGCCCGGTGGTGCCGGCCTCGCCGTCGATGAACACGCTCGCACTGCCTGCTGCCTTGGTCACTGTCTCAACTCCGCTTCTTCGCCGTCGCACCATATCATGGGGCGAGGCCCTACAATATATTCGCCGCGCGCAACACTTTCATGAATACGGTGGGCAGCCCGACATCGGGCAGGTGGGCCGGCCGGTGCCATTCCCCGGCCACGGCGAAGTCCGCCACCTTGGCCACTTCAACCCCCAGGATCAGGTGGAAATGGGTGAAGGTGTGTTCCACCGGCTTGGGCAGGGCGCGCCAGTCGGCCGGGCACGGCGGGGTGCCGGCGGGTGCGGCACCTTCCGTCCAGATCGTGCCGGGCACTTCCATCATGCCGCCCAGCAGGCCCGTGGGGGCCGGCGGCGCAGCAGCACGGCGCCGTCGCGACCGCGGATGGCGACATAGGCGGTGCCCAGGCGGGTCGGCCGCTCGGCCTTCTCGGCCTTGACCGGGTAGAGGGCGGCATCCCCTGTCGCCGCACCGTCGCACCAGCGCGCGACCGGGCAGCGGCCGCACAGGGGCCCACGCGGCAGGCAGATCGTGGCGCCCAGGTCCATCATGGCTTGGGCGAAGTCGCCCGGCCGGTCGGCCGGCACCAGGCTTTGCGCCAGGTCGCGGATTTCCGGCTTGGCCTGGGGCATCGACTCGGCAATCCGGTAGAGCCGGCTCACCACCCGCTCGACATTGCCGTCGACCGCGGCCACGGGGCGGCCGAAGGCAATGGCGCCGATGGCGCCGGCGGTATAGCCGCCGATGCCCGGCAGCTTGGCCAGGCCCTCGACCGTGTCGGGAAAGCGCCCGCCCTTGGCCGCCACGGCGCGGGCGCAGGCATGGAGGTTGCGGGCGCGGGCGTAGTAGCCAAGGCCGGCCCATTCCGCCAAAACATCCTCGATCGGGGCGTTGGCGAGCGCGATCACCGTCGGGAAGCGGTCGAGAAAGCGCCCGAAGCGCGAGAGGACGGTTGCCACCGTGGTCTGTTGCAGCATGATCTCGGACAGCCAGACCCGGTAAGGGTCGGCCGCGACGCCGGGATCGGCGCGCCACGGCAGGCGGCGGCGATGGCCGTCGTACCAGGCGAGCAAGGCCGCGGCGAGGCCGCTGCGGGGCCTGGACGCGGGAACCGGAAGGTCAAAGGCGAATTCGGAATCGACGGGCGGCATCGGCCCATTAGAGTGGCGCAATGAGCGGGCGATCAACCAAGACCTTCGAACCTTCGGCGCAACGGCGGTTTCGGACCGAGCGTGCCGCCGCGCGCCTGCCCGCCCTGCTGCGCAGCGTGACCGGAAAGCGCGGCTTTGCGGCGGCCGAGATCATTACCCATTGGCCCCTGATCGTGGGCGAGCGCCTGGCCGACTGCACCCTGCCGGAACGGCTGAAGTTTGATCGCGGCGAGAATCAGGGCGGTACCCTGGAGGTCCGAGTCGAAGGGCCGCTGGCCCTGGAGCTGCAGCACCTGGAACCCCAGATCATCGAGAAGGTGAACAGCTTCTGCGGTTTCCAGGCCACGGCCCGGCTTAAAATCTCCCGCGGCCGCTTGCCGCCGCGCAAGCGCCCCCGCCCGCCCCTGCCGCCCCTGCCGGCCGAGGAGAAAGCGGCGATCGACCGCATGGTGGCCACAATCACCGACGATCATTTGCGCGCCGCCCTGTCTGCCCTGGGCCAGGCAATCCGCGCCCGAGCCCTCGCCGAGCGATGACGGCGACGCCTATATCTAGCGTGTCAACAAATCATCTGCCTTTACGACCCCCAACATCTTGTGGTGAGATTACAGAATGAATACGCGACGTACGATCCTGACCGGCGCCGGCATCGTGGCCGTGGGTGGCCTTGGCTGGCTGGCCGTGGATCGCCTCGGCCTGCTCGAGAAGAAGCCGGCCGCGACCGGCCAGGCCCCGGCCGCCCCCGCGGCGGCGCCCGCCCCGGCAAGCCCGCCGCCGGCTGCTGTCCCCGCTGCCGCGGTTGACGGCGCCTTCGTCCTGGGCTCGCCCGATGCCAAGGTCACGGTCATCGAATATGCCTCGATGACCTGCCCGCATTGCGCCCACTTCGCGACCACGACCTTCGCCGAGGTCAAGAAGCAGTTCATCGACACCGGCAAGATCCGGTTCGTCTATCGCGATTTCCCGCTCGACGGGGTCGCCCTGCGGGCTTCCATGCTGGCCCAATGCGCCGGCGCTGAGCGGGTCGAGCCGCTGATCGAACTGCTGTTCCGCTCCCAGGCGACCTGGGCCCGCGCAGCCGATCCGATCGCCGCCCTGAAGCAGACGGTGAAGCTGGCCGGTGTCGGCGATGGCCAAGCCGACGCCTGCCTGGCCGACGAGGCCCTGAAGAACAAGGTCGCGCAGTCGCGCTTCAATGCCGAGCGCGACTTCAAGATCGAGTCGACGCCCAGCTTCGTGATCGGGACCAAGGTCGCGTCCGGTGCGTTGACCATCGAAGAATTCACCAAGTTCCTGAAGGACAACGGCCTGCCCGACTGAGGCAGGCCGTGACAGACAATCGAGGGGGCAATGGTCCAGTTCTCAAAACTGCGGCTGTCGGGCTTTAAGTCCTTCGTCGATCCGACGGAAATGGTCATCCACCCCGGCATGACCGGCATCGTCGGCCCGAACGGTTGCGGCAAGTCCAACCTCCTCGAAGCCCTGCGTTGGGTCATGGGCGAAACCTCGGCCAAGCTGATCCGTGGCTCGGAAATGGACGACGTGATCTTTGCCGGCACGTCGACCCGCCCGTCCCGCAACCTGGCCGAAGTCTCCCTCGTCCTCGACAATTCGCAACGCTTGGCGCCGGTCGCCTTCAACGACCATGCCGAACTCGAAATCTCGCGCCGGATCGAGCGCGAGGCCGGCAGCGCCTATCGCATCAACGGCAAGGAAGTCCGCGCCCGCGACGTCCACCTGCTGTTCGCCGATGCCTCGGTCGGTGCCCGCTCCCCCGCCCTGGTGGGTCAGGGCCGCATCGGCGCGATCATCAATTCCAAGGCGCGCGACCGCCGCGCCATCCTGGAAGAGGCCGCCGGCATCGCCGGCCTGCATTCCAGGCGCCACGAGGCCGAACTGCGCTTGAAGGCGGCGGAAGGCAACCTGGTCCGCGTCGACGACGTGATGGGGCAGTTGACCAACCAGTTGAATGCCTTGAAGCGCCAGTCGCGCCAGGCCACCCGCTACCGCAACGTTCAGGGCCAGATCCGCAAGGGCGAGGCCGTCGTCCTGCACCTGAAATGGCTGGATGCTGAGGCCGCCCTGCAGGCCGCCCGCGCCGACCTGACCGCGGCCCAGGCGGCGGTGGCGGCGGCGACCGAATTCGCCACCCACACGGTCAACCAGGAAAACGCCGTCGCCGACCAGATCAACCCGCTGCGCGAGGCGGAAGCCGAAACCGCCCAGGCCCTGCACCGCCTGGTGGTCGAGCGCGACGGCCTGGCGCTGGAGGAAAAGCGCGCGCGCGAGGCCCTGGCCCGCCTGGCCGCCGCGATCGAAACCATTATGCGCGACGGCGTGCGCGAGGAGACCCTGCTGACCGACGCCCGCGCGGCGCTGGAGCGGCTGTCGATCGAGCGCGAGGGACTTGTCGCCGCCGAGGAGGATTCCGGCCTGGACGCCGAGGCGGCCGAAGCCGCCGTCGTTGCCGCCGCCGAGCAGTTGCAGGCGCGCGAGGCCGAACTCGACAAGGCCAATCGCGACCTGGCCGCCGTCGAGGCCCGCCGCCACAGCCTCGAGCGCGAGTTGCGCGACCTGATGGGGCGGCTGGAACGCCTGACCCAGGCCCGCGGCCAGCTCGACCAGGATGCCCAGCGCATCGCCGAGGAACGCGCCCGCGCGGTCGCCCTGGCCGACCTGACCGAGAAGGTCGAGATCGCCCAGGCCGCCCTGGAGGCAGCCGAGGACGCCGTGGCCGACGCCGAAGCGGCGCGCGCCCAGGCCCACACCACGGAATCGGAATCCCGTGAGGCCCTGCGCCTGGCGGAAGCCGCCGCCGGCAAGATCGCCGCCGAGGAAAAGGCCCTGGCCAGCCTGCTGGCGGCCGATGCCGGCAGCCTGTGGCCGCCGGTGGTCGATGCCCTGGCGGTCGAGAAGGGCTTCGAGACCGCCCTGGGCGCCGCCTTGGGCGACGATCTCTCGGTGCCGGCCGACGAGGCCGCCCCGGTCCACTGGGCCACCCTGCCCGATTATGACCAGGCCCCCGCCCTGCCGGCCGGCGTGGCCCCCTTGTCGGACTATGTCCTGGCCCCCGCCGCCCTGTCGCGCCGCTTGGCCCAAATCGGCGTGGTCGACAAGACCGCCGGCAAGGCCCTGCATGCAAGCCTGGCCCCCGGCCAGATGCTGGTCAGCCGCGAGGGCGACGTCTGGCGCTGGGACGGCTTCACCGCCGCCGCCGAGGCACCGACCGCCGCCGCCATCCGCCTCGCCCAGCGCAACCGCTTGAAGGAACTGGCGGCCGAGCGCCAGACCCTGGAGGCCGTCGCCGCCGAGGCTCGCTTCGGCTTCGAGGCCGCGCGCAATGCGGCACAAGTGGCCCAGGCGAGCGAAATGGAAACCCGCCGCCGGGTGCGCGAGGCCAATGACAGCCTGAACCGCGCCCGCGAGGAGGAAGCCCGCGCCGGCCGCGAGGCCGCCGCCCGCGAGGCCCGCGCCAATGCCCTGGCCGAATCCGCCGAGCGGATTGCCCGCGATATCGCCGAGGTTGCCGGCGCCCGCGACAAGGCGCAGGCGGCACAGGCCGAATTGCCGGCCCGCCTCCAGCTCGAGGAACTGCGCGCCCACCTGCTGCGCGAGGTCGAGGCCCTGCGCGCCGCCCAGTCGCAGGCCCGCGCCGCCCGCGACGGCCTGAAGCGCGAGGTCGAGGCGCGGCGCAAGCGCCTGGCCGATGTCACCGCCGAACTCCAGGCCTGGAGCCGGCGCGCGGAATCGGCCGAACGCCAGATGAGCCAACTCGTGGAACGCCGGACGATCGCCGAGGAAGAACGCGAGGAACTGGCCGGCCGGCCCGAGGAATTGCACGACGCGGCTGCCGCCCTGGCCGACCGGATCGAAGCGGCGGAACTGGCCCGCCGCGCCGCGGCCGACGCCCTGGCCCAGGCCGAGCGCGGCCTGACCGAGTCCCGCCGCAACGCCCGCGCCGCCGAGAGCGAGGCCGGCAGCCGGCGCGAAGCCCGCGTCCGGGCCGAGGCCGGCGTCGAGCAGGCCCAGATCCGCCGCCGCGAACTGGCCGAGCGCGTGCTCGAGGAACTCGACTGCAAGCCCGAGGAAATCTTAGGCCAGGCCGACCTGGACGAAGGCGATCCTCTGCCCGTCCTGGCCGAACTCGAGGCCCGCCTCGACCGGCTGCGGCGCGAGCGTGACGGCATCGGCCCGGTGAACCTGCGAGCCGAGCAGGAATCGGAAGAAATCGAAGGCACCATCGGCTCGATGACCGCCGAGCGGGAAGACCTGGTCGCCGCGATCGCCAAGCTGCGCGCCTCGATCGGCTCGCTCAACCGCGAGGGCCGGGAGCGCCTGCTGGCCGCCTTCGAGCAGGTGAACCAGCATTTCACCAGCCTGTTCACCCGCCTGTTCGGCGGCGGCCGGGCCTATCTGGCGCTGACCGAGTCCGAGGACCCGCTCGAGGCCGGGCTGGAAATCTTCGCCTCGCCGCCGGGCAAGAAATTGCAGGTGCTCTCGCTGCTGTCGGGCGGCGAGCAGGCGCTGACCGCGCTGTCGCTGATCTTCGCCGTGTTCATGGTCAACCCCTCGCCGATCTGCGTGCTCGACGAAGTGGACGCGCCGCTGGACGATGCCAATGTCGTGCGCTTCTGCGACCTGGTCGACGAGGTGGCCAAGGAGACGGGCACCCGCTTCCTGGTCGTCACCCACCACGGCCTGACCATGCAGCGCATGGACCGCCTGTTCGGCGTCACCATGTCCGAACCCGGCGTCAGCCAGCTCGTCTCGGTCGACCTGTCCCGCACGCCGGAATTATTGGCGGCGGAGTAGACCCGCCGAGGTCACCCCCAACCGCCATTCCGGCGCAGGCCGGAATCCATTGGCGGGCGGATGGAGATTTCCCCTGAATATCTCGCTGCCGGGGCCATGGATCCCGGCCTGCGCCGGGACGACGGCGGCGTTTTCAAGGCACGGTACGGGAGGACCCACCAGGGTTGTGCCCGTCCCCTTGCCGCAGTGCGGCGCGAGTCGGCCTGCGGCACCTTGCCTCTCCCCTACTTTTTGTTGAGATATCAAAGACTTGACCCAGGGCTTTTGTGCCTTGACGAGGATGCACGCCGCACATACTCTGCGCGCGCCTTGGCTGGGGGTTGAGGCGCTGGGTTTGGTGTGGCCCTTTGGCACTCGCTTTGAGTCTCTCAAGAAGAGTAGCTTTAGGACCATGGCTGACGATCCGCTACCATCCCTAGCCGATCTTGACCGCCGTCTTAAGGAGGCGCGTGACACCGTTGTCGGTCCGCCGGAACGGGAAACGCCGCCGCCGACGTCGAGCGCTTACGGATCGGCCATGCGTCTCGGCGTCGAATTCAGTTCTGGATTCGTCGTCGGCGGGTTGATCGGGTGGGCTCTGGACCGATGGTTCGGGACAAGACCGTGGCTGATGGTGACGTTTTTCTTCCTGGGCGCCGCGGCCGGGATGTTGAACGTGATCCGTGTCGTGCGCCGCATGCAAGCGGAAGCCGATGCGCAGGCCGATGAGGACAGTGATTTAAAGCGTGGCTGACATTCGAGGTTCGACATGGCCGCTGGCGGCGAAGCGCATGGCCCCCTTCATCAGTTCGAGATCGTAAGACTCGTCGACCTGAACATCGGCGGCGTGGACATCTCGTTCACCAACTCCGCCATGTGGATGGTGATCGCCGTCGTCCTGGTCACGGGCTTCATGATGCTTGCGACGTCGCGCGCCGCGATCGTCCCGGGCCGGCTCCAGTCGGTGGCCGAACTCTCCTACGAGTTCATCGCCAACCTGATCAAGGATACCGCCGGCACCCAGGGGCTGAAATACTTCCCCTTCATCTTCACCATCTTCGTGTTCGTGCTGGCCGCGAACATGCTGGGCATGGTGCCCTATTCCTTCACCTTCACCAGCCATCTGGCGGTGACTGCCACCATGGCGCTGGTGATCATCATCGCCATCACGGTGCTGGGTTTCGTGAAGCACGGCTTTGGTTTCCTGCACGTGTTCCTGCCCTCGGGCGTGCCGATGTGGCTGGCGCCCCTGCTGATCTTCATCGAAGTGCTGTCCTACCTCACCCGTCCGGTCAGCCTCTCGGTTCGTCTCTTCGCCAACATGATGGCGGGCCACACCACCTTGAAGGTCTTCGCGGGCTTCGTCGTGGCGCTGGGCCTCTTCGGTGTGGCGCCCCTGGTCTTCGTGGTTGCCTTGACCGCGCTCGAAGTTCTGATCGCGTTCCTGCAGGCCTATATCTTCACGATCCTGACCTGCATCTACCTGAACGACGCGCTTCACCCCACCACTAATCACCCCTAAACGAGCACTCACGCTCCCTACTCTAGAAGGAATTCTTCCATGGAACTCGATGCTGCCAAGATGATCGGCGCTGGCCTCGCGACCCTCGGCCTCGGCGGCGTGGGCATCGGCCTCGGCACCCTGTTCGGCAACTTCGTCGCCGGCGCCCTGCGCAACCCGGCCGCGGCCCCCAAGGTGTTCCCGAACCTGCTGCTGGGCGTCGCCCTGACCGAAGCGCTGGGCATCTTCTCGCTGCTGATCGGCCTGCTCGTCCTGTTCGGCTGATCCCGGCTCAATCCATCCGGGATAGGAACCAGGATCATGCGGCACATATTGTTAGGCGCGTGCTTCGCGCTCGGCTCCGTCTCCACGGCGTTGGCCGAGGCGGCGGAGGGAGCTGCGAAGAAGGGCATGCCTCAGCTCCGCTTCGAGGACTTCCCGCCGCAGATCTTCTGGCTCGTCGTCACCTTCACCCTGCTCCTGATCTTGCTCAGCACCCTGGTGCTGCCCAAGCTGAAGGGCACGATCGAAGGCCGCCAGGCCAAGATCGAAGGCGACTTCGCGCTGGCGGCCAGCCTG
Organism: Oleomonas cavernae; assembly: GCF_003590945.1. Classification (NCBI taxonomy): domain Bacteria; kingdom Pseudomonadati; phylum Pseudomonadota; class Alphaproteobacteria; order Acetobacterales; family Acetobacteraceae; genus Oleomonas; species Oleomonas cavernae. The sequence continues at coordinate 1,951,865 of NZ_QYUK01000011.1, forward strand.
AAGGACGAAGCCCAGGCAGCGATCGCGGCCTACGACAAGGCGCTGGCCGAGGCACGTAACCGTGCCAATGCCATCGCCGCCGAGGCCCGGGCCAAGATCGAAGCCGCGGTCGCCGTGCGCAAGGCCGAACTCGAGGCCAAGCTGAACGAGGAGGCGAAGGCCGCCGAGGGGCGCATCCGCGCCACCAAGGAGGCTGCCATGGCCGAGGTTCGAGGCATCGCCATCGAAACCTCGCGCGCCATTGCCGCCAAGATCGCCGGCCTCAGCGTCGACGAAGCCATTGCCGGCAGCGCGGTCGATGCCGCGCTCAGCCGTACCCACTGACGGAGATTGTGATGGAAGAAATCCTGTCCAATCCTGAAACCTGGGTTGCCGTCGGCTTCCTGCTCTTCGTGGGCATGATCGCCTACTACAAGGTGCCGGGCCTGCTGGGCAAGGCGCTGGACGAGCGTTCGGCCAAGATCAAGGCGGATCTCGATGCCGCGGCCAAGCTGAAGGCGGAAGCGCAGGCAGCCCTGGCCAAGTATCGCGAAGCGACCAAGAACGCCGACAAGGAAGCCGAGGCGATCGTCGTCGAAGCCAAGGCAGTTGCCGAGGCACTGGCCAAGAAGGCCGAGGCCGATTTGGAAGCCGCCCTCGCCCGCCGGGTCGAAGTCGGCAAGGCCAAGATCGCCCAGGCCGAGGCCAATGCCCTGGCCGAGGTTCGCCGCGCGGCAGCCGACGCGGCCATCGCCGCCGCTCACGAGTTGATCGCGAGCAGGCTCGATGGTGCGGCCAAGGCCCGCCTGGTCGACGAGACCATCAGCTCGGTCGCGACCAAGCTGAACTGAAGACCTGAACGACCCTGAAAGGCCCGGCACCCCGTGTGCCGGGCCTTTTTCTATGGCACCAACAACGGCGTACAATCCCGTAAACTGCAAAGGGTTGTTGTAATCCAGGCCGCGTGTTACGCAGGCGCGTGCTGGATTTACTGAAGTCTTTCCTTGTGCGCGAGACGGCGTCGCCAGATGCCGCGAGCGAATTGCGGATCGCTGCGGCGGCGTTGCTGCTTGATGCCGCGTCGATGGATGACCACATTGACGAGGTAGAGCGCGCGGCGATCGAAGGCATTCTGATCCGGCAGTTCGGCCTGGGGCCGGAGCAGGCGCGGCAATTGATCGCGACGGCCTCCGCGGCCCAGGCGGAGTCAACTCAGCTTCTGCGGTTCACCCGCGTCGTGAAGGACACGATGCCGTTCGAGGACCGCGAAAAGCTGATGGAATGGCTGTGGGAAGTGGTCTATGCCGACGGCATCGAACACAACCTGGAAGCCAACCTGATGCGGCGCATCGCCGGCTTGATCTATGTCGATGACAAGTCGAGCGGTGCCGCGCGAAAGAGGGTGCGTCGGCGCTTAGGCCTCGACAGCTGACGCCCCCGACGGCCGAACGTTCCGCGGGCCTGTGGCCCAGGAGGAGAATTTAACCATGACCTACGTGGTCACCGAAGCCTGCATCAAGTGCAAGTACACCGACTGCGTCGAAGTGTGCCCGGTGGATTGTTTTTACGAAGGCGAGAATATGCTCGTCATCAATCCCGACGAATGTATCGATTGCGGCGTGTGCGAGCCTGAATGCCCGGCCGAGGCGATCCTGCCCGACACCGAGGACGGCATGGAAAAATGGGCGAGCTTCAATCGCGACTACGCCAGCCAGTGGCCCAATCTCACCCGCAAGCTGGACGCGCCGCCCGATGCCGACGAGTGGAAGGGCGTTGCCGACAAGCTGGACAAGCACTTCTCGCCCAACCCCGGCAAGGGTGTCTGACCTCGACGCCACGCTCATGGTGTCCCCTGCCTCGTCATTTCCGGCCTTCGCCGGGATGACGAGGCTGGAATCGTGACTTTTGCCGTTATGCCAGGCCTGCATGGCCGGCGTTGCGCCATGGCGGCCGCGCATGGCTACGCGGCAATACGCCCCGTGATCCTGATTCGTATATTTCAATCAATAGCTTAGGCCCTGGCGCGGAGCCTTCGGCTGAAATTTTTGCGGTCCCCTGTCAAGACTTAATGTGACAGCGGCTTCATTTTCGCCGCGCCGCATGATACAAATAATCATGTCGGCCGGTCCCTGCGGGGATGCTGCCCATTCAACCCGAATGGCGGCGCTCGCCGGCAGGTTTTGAGGCTTCAAGTGGCAGGATTTCCAGGCCCGGTCAGGCAATTGGCCGGGCCTGGAAATCCTGCATCGCCTAAGGGCTCAGGTGTTTGCCACGACGGCTCGAGGTCCGACGACTTCGACCGGACGCTGGTAAACTGTCTAACGTCTAAGGATGGGACGAACAAATGGCTGTCATCGCGAAGAAGAAGACGCAGACCGAGTATGCTGTCGGGGATCACATTGTCTACCCGGCGCACGGTGTCGGCAAAATCGTGGCCGTCGAGGCCCAAACGATTTCCGGTATCGAACTCGAACTGTTCGTCATCGTCTTCGACAAGGACAAGATGACCCTGCGCGTTCCCTTCGGTAAGGCCCATGCGGTCGGCATGCGCAAGCTGTCGAGCCCGGACAAGATGAAGGCCGCCCTGGGCGTGCTGAAGGGCCGCGCGCGCGTGAAGCGCACCATGTGGAGCCGCCGCGCCCAGGAGTACGAGGCCAAGATCAATTCCGGCGACCCGGTCTCGATCGCCGAGGTGGTGCGCGACCTGCACCGCAACGCCGGCCAGCCCGAGCAGTCCTACAGCGAGCGCCAGATCTACGAGGCGGCGCTCGATCGCCTGGCCCGCGAGGTCGCCGCCGTCGAGAAGATCGACGAGGATGCGGCCGTGCAGCGCCTGGAAAAGGTTCTGCGCGCGGCCTGATACCGCGGCCGCCCCCGGCGCATGAAAAGGCAGGCTTCGGCCTGCCTTTTTTCATTATTGGCCCCCACAGATAGTGGTCCGCCATCGAAGACAAACCCAATCGTGGTATTCTTTCCGCAGAGAATCGGCTTTTGGCGATTCTGGTTCGACGATTTCCGGGGTGGCACGCGGATCAAGCGTTCGGGAAGACACCATGGCGGTGATGGCGGGCGCACATAGCGAGATTTACGGCCGGATCGACCGGGCCCGCCGGGTCTGGTGCCTGGGCGCCATCCACGCCGATCTGAACCGGCTGATCGCCGTTCACGACCAGCTTGCCGGCAGGATCGTCACCGGCGACCGCTTCGTCTACCTCGGCAACATGATCGGTCACGGCGCCCGCGCGATCGAAACCATCGACGAAGTCCTCGCCTTCCGGCGCCATGCCCTGTCCCTGCCCGGCGCCGAACCCTGGGATGTGATCCACCTGCGCGGGGCGCAGGAGGAAATGTGGGTGAAGCTGGCGCAGCTCCAGTTCGCGCCCAACCCGCGCGAGGTGCTGCACTGGGTGCTCAGCCAGGGCGTGGGCGCCACCATCCGCAGCTACGGCATCGATCCCGACACCGGCTTCGGCCATTGCCGCGACGGGGCCCTGGCCATCACCCGCTGGACCAATCGCCTGTTGCAGGCGATCCACGGCCGCCCCGGCCATGACGAGATCCTGTCCAGCCTGCGCCGCTATGCCGCGACCTCCAGCGACGGGCTGCTGTTCGTCAATGCAGGCCTCGATACCGGCCGCCCCTTGAGCGAGCAGCGCGACACCTTCTGGTGGGGCGGCAGCGCCTGCTTCGACACGCCCAACACGACCTACGGCAATTTCCGCCTGATCGTCCGCGGCTTCGACCGTACCGGTGCCGGCGTCGCCATGGGCGACCGGCGCGCCACCATCGATGGCGGTTGCGGTTTCGGCGGCAAGCTGCACGCCGCCTGCTTCACGCCCGACGGTGAATTGGCCGATTGGCTCGAAGCCTAGTCCCGCGCGACGATCTCGATCTGCTCGGGGTGGGTGAGGTCCATCGAGGGGCCGTTGCGCGCCTCGAGCCAGCCGCGAACTTGAAGGACGCGATCGGCGTAACCGGCAAGGTCCACCCCGGCGAAGGCCTCGGCATCGTCGGGGGCGACGGTCGCGGTGAAGTCGCTTGTTCGATCGGCGCCGAAATTCAGGAACCAGCGGCCGCCGGCGCTGCCCACCTTGCGCACCTTGCCCTGCACGATCAGGTAGCCGGGAATGCCGTCCACCGCTTCGATCAGGGTGGGATCGTCGGCCCGGCGGACGCGATAGGTGGCATCGGCCCACAAGCCGCGCTTGTCGGTCCGGGCCGAAGCCTCGAGCGGCAGCATGCGGTCCGCCAGGGCGCGGTTGTCCTTGAAGGTATAGACCCGGGCAAAGCCGCCCTCGATCATCGCGCCCTGCAGCCAGACCCCGTCGCAGGCCAGATGGGCGAGCACACGGCCGTGGCGATCCCGCTCGGCACCGCCGGCATGGAGGGTGACGCTGCGGCCCAGGCAGAGCGCTTCGAGCCGGGCCTTGGATTCGTCAGCGAAGGGCCACTTCTTGAAGTTGGGCCGGTCGAGCGGCAGCTTGGGCGCCTGGGTGCCGACCAGGCGAACCTGCTCGCGATTGTCGAGGCGCACGGTATCGCCGTCGACCACCTCCACCACCTTGGCCTTGCCGATCATCTTGAGGTCCTGCGCGGGCAGGGCCGGTTCCGCCCAGCCCGTGGCAGGCCTGAGCAGGGCCAGGACGCCAAGGCCCAGCAGGCCGCGCCGGTGAAGGGGAAAACCGTGTCCTGCCATCTCATGCCGCGCCGATCTGCCATGCCCGACAAAATAGAGCACAAGCGCCGCCCTGTGCCTAGAATGCCGCCCGGTTCAGCGGTTCCAAGAAGGCGATCATGGCAAAGCGAAGCGGTGGCGAGGTACTGGTCGACCAGTTGCTGGTGCAGGGGGTGCGCCGCGTCTTCCTGGTGCCGGGCGAAAGCTATCTGGCCGCCCTCGACGCGCTCTACGACCATGGCCATGCGATCGAGACCGTGGTCTGCCGCCACGAGGGCGGCGCCGCCTTCATGGCCGAGGCCCATGCCAAGCTGACCGGCGAGGTCGGCATCTGCTTCGTCACCCGGGGGCCTGGTGCCTGCAACGCCGCCATCGGCGTGCACACGGCCGCCCAGGACTCGACGCCGATGATCCTGCTGATCGGCCAGGTGGGCCGCGACATGCGCCATCGCGAGGCCTTCCAGGAATTCGAGGTGGAACAGCTCTATGGCTGGAACACCAAATGGGCGGTGGAGGTCGACGACGCGGCCCGCCTGCCCGAACTGATCGCCCGCGCCTTCCAGGTCGCCACCAGCGGCCGCCCCGGCCCAGTCGCCATCTCCCTGCCCGAGGACATGCTGACCGACCTGGTGGAGGCACCCGACGCCCCGGTGGCCACGCCCGTGCAGGCGACGCCGCCGGCCGCCGCCATGGCCGATCTGGCCTTGCGGATCGCGGCCGCCAAACGTCCCCTGCTGATCGTCGGCGGCGGTGGCTGGCAGGCGGCGGCGACGGCGGACATCGCCCGCTTCGCCACGGCCTGGAACCTGCCCGCTGCCTGCTCCTTCCGCCGCCAGGACATCGTCGACAACGACTTGCCCATCTATGTCGGCGAGTTGGGCACCTCGGTCGACCGGCGCCTGATCGCCCGCGTCAAAGAGGCGGACCTCGTCATCGCCGTGGGCACCCGCCTGTCGGAACTGGCGACCCAGGGCTACAGCCTGCTGAACATTCCCGTGCCGCAGATGCCGCTGGTCCATGTTCATGCCGATGCGCTGGAGCTGGGCCGGGTCTATCGCCCGGCGCTGGCGATCAATGCCGGCATGGCCGAATTCGCGGCTGCCGCGGCCGCCCTGCCCGTCCCGCCCTATCTGCCCTGGGCCGATTGGAGCCGCGCCGCGCGGGCCGACTACGAGGCAAGCCAGGTGCCCGATCCCTGCCCCGGCCCGCTGGACATGAACGCGGTCATGGCGCTGTTCGCGCGCGTGTTGCCGCCCGACGCGGTGATGGTCAACGACGCCGGCAACTTCTCGGGCTGGCTGCAGCGCTTCTGGCGTTACCGGGTCCCCAAGACCCAGCTTGCACCGACCAACGGCGCCATGGGTTACGCGGTGCCGGCGGCGGTTGCCGCCGCGATCGACTGCAAGGGTGGGCGCCCGGTGGTGTGCTTCGTCGGTGACGGCGGCTTCATGATGACCGGCCAGGAAATCGCCACCGCCATCCGCCATGGCGCGGCCCCGCTGATCGTGGTGGTCGACAACGGTTCCTACGGCACCATCCGCATGCACCAGGAACGCCACTATCCCGACCGGGTGGTGGCGACCGACCTCGCCAACCCGGACTTCGCGGCCCTGGCCGAGGCTTACGGCGCCTTCGGTGCGACGGTGGCGGCGACTGCCGAATTCGCCCCCGCCCTGGACGCGGCCCTGGCGGCGGTGGCGGCGGGCAAGCCCGCCCTGCTGTGCCTGAAACTGGGCATCGAGGTGATTTCCACCCGCTCCAGCCTGACGGCGCTGCGCCAGGCCGCGAAGCAGTGATAACGAAACGGGGAGGCCAGTGGCCTCCCCGTTCGATGGTTACTGATCAGGCTGCGGCTCAGTGGCCATGCACCTTGCGGCGCACCCGGCGATAGGACAGGTACAGGAACACGGTCAGGATGCCGAGGAAGCCCATGACCTTGACGCCGATGTTCTTGCGTTCTTCCAGCTTGGGCTCCGCCGTCCACATCAGGAAGGTCGAAACGTCGCGGGACATCTGCTCGACCGTCGCCTTGGTGCCGTCGGCATAGGTGACCTGATCGTCGTTCAGCGGCTTGGGCATCGCGATCTGCTGCCCGGGGAAATGAGCGTTGAAGTTCGAGCCGGGGTTCAGCACGAAGCCCTGCGGCGGCTCGACATAGCCGGTCAGGATGGCGTGGATGTAATCCGGCCCGCCGGCGCGTGCCTTGGCCATCAGCGACAGGTCCGGGGGAATGGCGCCGCCGTTGGCGGCCTTGGCCGCCAGTTCGTTGGCGTAGGGCGAGACGAAATGGTCGGAGGGCAGGCCCTTGCGGGTGATCGGCTCGCCGCTCTCGTCCAGGGCCGGGTATTCGTACTGCGCTGCCAGCGCCTTCACCTCGGCCTCGGAGAAGCCGATGTCGGTGAGGTTGCGGAAGGCGATGTACTGCATCGAGTGGCAGGCGGCGCAGACCTCCTTGTAGACCTGATAGCCGCGCTGCAGGGCCGCCCGGTCGAAGGTCCCGAAAGCCCCGCTGAAGCTCCAGCTCTCGTGGGGGATCGCCCCGCCTTCCGAGGCGGCCGCGACACCGGTACCGAGGCCGAGGGCCAACAGGGCGGCGGCGCCCAGCTTGGTGATCGAACGCATCATGTTTCTCCCCCTCAGCCGTGCTTCTCGGGCGATGCGACGGCGCCAGCCGGCGTGCCCGCGCCACCCAACACCGCCTTGGCGATCGATTCCGGCACCGGCAGCGGCTTCTCGTACCAGGAGATCAGGGGCACGAAGATCAGGAAGTGGGCGAAGTAATAGACGGTGGCGATCCGGCCGATGTGGATGTAGATGCCTTCGGCCGGCATGGCGCCGATGTAACCCAGGATCAGGCAGTCGATCAGGAACAGCCAGAACGCCTGCTTGTAGATCGGGCGGAAGCGGGCCGAGCGCACCTTCGAGAAATCGAGGTAGGGCATGAACAGGACGATCGCGATGGCGCCGCCCATGGCGATGACGCCGCCCAGCTTGTCCGGCACCGCGCGCAGGATCGCGTAGAACGGCAGGAAGTACCATTCGGGCACGATATGCGCCGGGGTCGAGAGCGGGTTGGCCGGAATGTAGTTGTCCGGGTGACCCAGGTGGTTGGGCATGAAGAAGACGAAGAAGGCGAAGAGCATCAGGAACACGCCCACGCCGAACAGGTCCTTGGCGGTGTAGTAGGGATGGAACGGGATCGTGTCCTGTTCGCCCTTGATCTCGATGCCCAGCGGGTTGTTCGATTTCGAGGTGTGCAGCGCCCACAGGTGCAGGAACACCACGGCGACGATCAGGAACGGCAGCAGGTAGTGCAGCGAGAAGAAGCGGTTCAGGGTCGGGTTGTCGACCGAGAAGCCGCCCCACAGCAGGGTCACGATGTCGCCGCCGATCAGCGGCACGGCGCCGAAGATGTTGGTGATCACGGTGGCGCCCCAGAAGGACATCTGGCCCCAGGGCAGGACGTAGCCCATGAAGGCCGTGCCCATCATCAAGACCAGGATGATCACGCCCAGCCACCACAGCAGCTCGCGCGGGGACTTGTACGAGCCGAAGTACAGGCCGCGGAAGATGTGGACATAGACCACGATGAAGAACATCGAGGCGCCGTTGGCATGGGCATAGCGCAGCAGCCAGCCATAGTTCACGTCGCGCATGATGTGCTCGACCGACGAGAACGCCAGCGTCGTCTCGGGCGTATAGTGCATCGCCAGGATGATGCCGGTGACGAGCTGGGCCACCAGCATGAAGCCGGACAGCGAGCCGAAGCTCCACCAGTAGTTCAGGTTGCGCGGGGCGGGATAGGTGACCAGGGCGCCCTCGATCGTGGAGATGATCGGCAGGCGCGCCTCGATCCACTTCACGATCTTGCTGTTGGTCTGATAGGGGGTTGATGAGCTCATCGCGGTCGCCCTCAGCCGATCTTGATCTTGGTGTCGGACAGGAATTGATAGTCGGGGATCGCCAGGTTCAGCGGCGCGGGGCCCTTGCGAATGCGGCCGGCCGAGTCGTAGTGCGAACCATGGCAGGGGCAGAACCAGCCGTCATAGTCGCCCTGCTCGCCCAGCGGAATGCAGCCCAGGTGGGTGCAGACGCCGACCATGACGAGCCACTGCTTGTGCCCTTCCTTGACCCGCTGGTCGTCGGTCTGCGGATCACGCAGTTCCGACATCGGCACTTCCTCGGCTTCCTTGATCTCCTTTTCCGTCCGGTGACGGATGAAGACCGGCTTGCCGCGCCATTTCACCGTGATGCTCTGGCCTTCGGCGATCTTGGACAGGTCTTCCTCGATCGACGACAGGGCGAGCACGTCGGCAGACGGGTTGAGGTTGTCGATCAGCGGCCATACGACGGCACCGGCCGCGACCGCGCCGAGACCCGCCGTCGCCACGAACAGAAAGTCGCGTCGGGTGGCCTGCCCCCCATGTGCGCCGGGGCTGGCTGAGCTGGACGTCGCCATTGGTAAAGACCCTCTGAATCCTGTGAGAAATCCGCCCTCTTAGTGGCATCCAAAATGCTGATTGTCCAGCACCCCAAGTCTTGTGACACAGTGCCGCACGATCGGCCGCGCCTATCCACCGGCGCCCTGAACATGAGATTTTCCGCGCCTTTCGAGACCCCGGACCATGCGCCTCGCCCTCTACTGCCCGGACATCCCGCAGAACGCCGGCACCCTGATCCGCTTAGGCGCCTGCCTGGGCGTCGCCGTCGACGTGATCGAACCGTGCGGCTTCACCTTCTCGAATACCTCGCTGCGCCGCGCCGGCATGGATTACCTGGCGCTGGCCGCGATTCGCCGGCACGACGATTTCGCCGCCTTCGAGACCGCCCGCGCCCGGGCCGGCTCGCGCCTGATCCTGCTCACCACCAAGGGCGAGATTGCCCCGCACCGCTTTGCCTTCCAGCCCGGCGACACGCTGATGGTGGGGAGAGAGAGCGCCGGAGTGCCGGACGAAGTCCACGCCCTGGCCGCCGCGCGCCTGCGCTTAGGGCTGGTTCCCGGTGCGCGCAGCTTGAACGTGGCGGTCGCTGCCGCCATGGTCCTGCACGAGGCCCTGCGCCAGACCGCCCTCCTGCCTGAGTGAATGATGACCCAAGACCTGAAGACCCGCGCCCGCCTCTGGTTCGAGGATCTGCGCGACCGCCTGTGCGCCGCCTTCGAAGCCCTGGAAGGTGCCCATGCCGGCCAGTTCGCCGACCGGCCCGCCGGCCGCTTCGTGCGCAAGGCCTGGACGCGGCCGGGCGGCGGCGGCGGGGTCATGTCGATCATGCACGGCCGGGTGTTCGAGAAGATCGGCGTCAACGTCTCGACCGTCGAGGGCCAGTTCAGCCCCGAATTCGCCAAGAACATCGCCGGTGCTGGCGAGAGCGGCCAGTTCTGGGCCAGCGGCATCAGCCTGGTCGCCCACCCCTGCTCGCCCCTGGTGCCGGCCGCCCACATGAACACCAGGCGGATCGAGACCCAGATCGGCTGGTTCGGCGGCGGCGGCGACCTGACCCCGACCTTCCCCGACGAAGGCGACACCGCCGATTTCCACGACGCCCTGCGCCGGGCCTGCGATGCCCATGGCGCCGACTACTACGCCCGCTTCAAGAAATGGTGCGACGAGTATTTCTTCCTGCCGCATAGGGGCGAGGCCCGCGGCGTCGGCGGCATCTTCTACGACAATCTCGACAGCGGCGACGGGGAGGCCGACTTCGCCTTCACCCGCGCCGTGGGCGAAGCCTTCCTCGAGGTCTATCCCAGGCTGGTCGCGCGCCACATGGACAGGGCCTGGACAGTCGAGCAGCGCGAAGCCCAACTGGTGAAGCGCGGCCGCTATGTCGAGTTCAACCTGCTCTACGACCGCGGCACCACCTTCGGCCTGAAAACCGGCGGCAATGTCGAGGCGATCTTGATGTCGCTCCCGCCCGAGGTGAAGTGGCCCTAGGCCGGCGGCCAGCGCCGGCGCACGCCGCTACTGTCGAGCAATTCGTCGACGACCATGGTGTGAACCACCTCGGATCGGCTGAAGCTCCAATGATCGAACTCGGCGCCGGCCGCCAACCGCTCCGACAGCGGCACATTCTCCAGGGAGCCGTGGAAATCAGGGGCGGGCTCGATCGGGCTCGCAAAGGAAAACAGGCTGTCGGAGCCATAGAGATGCACGGCACGGGCGACATTGCCCGGCACGTACTGGGTAAAGGCCGCCTCGATGACCACCAAGGTCTGCACCAGAATGCCGTTCTCGCCCAGGCGGCGGGCCATCTGGGCGGCCGAGCCGGCCCCGGAAGAATAGCCGAACAGGGCGATGGGCAGCTTCGAGGCGCCGGGATCGGCGCGGAGCAGGCGCTCGGTCACCTCTTCCCAATCGGTCGTATAGTCGATCTGCGCGCGCACCCCTCGGGCGCGGATCATTTGCGTGATCCGGTAGGTGCCAGAGGTGAAATAGGTGTCGCCCGGCAAAGTCAAACCGTCGAACAGATAGACGACACCGCTTCCCGGCAGCGGCGTCTCGTCGACCGCTTCCCGTTCCGGCAAGCCAACGGCTGCGCAGGAGGCAAGTGAGAGGCCAGTCAAAAGCGGCAGAATTTCGCGGCGTGTCGGCAAATAGCGGTTCCAGTGACGAAGAACCTCAAATCTACAATCCAGCCTTTGTGAACGCGCGGGAAACTCTACCCGTTTTTGATGCATCAATCCCTGAATTCGAGACGATTCTGCGCGAAGCCCGTCAGCGGCAGCGCGAATACCACGCGGCACTCAACTGCCTGGTCGACAACATCCGGGCCCCGCCGCTGTAACCTGCCCGGGCCGGTGAACGAGCGAGACCAGGACGAAGCTGATGATCATCAAGAGGTACCAGGAGCCCAGCTTGGCGACGCCGACCGGCCGCCAGGTGCCGTGCTGGTTGGGGTAGAGCCAGGCGCCGGTGAAGGTGCCGATGTTCTCGGCAAACCAGATGAACAGCGCCACCAGGACCAGGCCGAGGATCAGCGGCAGGCGGTGTGTTCTGTGGGCGGTGAAGAAGACCGTGGTTCGGCCGAAGGCGGCGGCGCTGGCCGCGAACAGGCCCAGGCGAAGGTCCACCGTGTAGTGATGGGTGAAGAAGTTGACATAGATCGCAACCGCCAGCGTCACCGTCGCCCAGCGCGGCGGATAGCGGTGGAAGCGCAGGTCGAAGAGGCGCCAGGCCCGGGCGATATAGCTGCCGACGGCGGCGTACATGAAGCCTGAGAACAGCGGCACGCTCCCTAAGCGAAAGATCGCCGCCTCGGGATAGACCCACGAGCCGGCGGCCGTCTTGAACAGTTCCATCGCCGTGCCCACCGCGTGGAAACAGAAGATGACCTTGGCTTCGTCCAAGGTCTCCAGCTTGAAGACCAGCAGCGCGGCCTGGATCCCCAGGGCGCCCAGGAACAGGAAATCGTAGCGGGCGAGAGGGGCATCGGCCGGAAAGAACAGATAGGTCGCCACCAGCAGGGCCAGCATCAGCCCGCCATACAGGCAGGCCCAAGCCTCCTTCAGCCCGAAGGTCAACACGTCACGCGCGACAGGCGGCAGCCCGGCCCACGCCAGCCCCAAGATGAGACCCATCACGACTCTCCCGCTGTCCGGCCGGCAGGAGAGCGGGAAGGTGTTGCGTGGCATTGTGGCGGTCAGTACTTCGCCACCGAAAGCGCGTGTCATTTCAGTGCAGGGAGGCCCTGGAATCACGTTTCGCGGCGCGCGTGCGCAGGCTAGGCTCAAGCACGCCTGACACGACATCGAGCGCCATCATGATCCGCCTGTTCCTGCTGCTGTTTGTCCTTCTGCTGCCGTCGGCCGGTGCCCAGGCGGCAGATGCGGCGACCGATCGCTACAAGGCGATGGTCGCGGCAGCGCAAAAGGGCGAGCAGCCAGTCGATTGGCAGGCGCTGCGCTTTGCCTATTCGGAGAGCGCCGAATTCGACCTGACCGGCCTGATCACCATGGGCCTGCGGCAGGAGATGTTCAAAGCCTTCAGCGCCGGCGATTGGAACGGCGCCCTTGCCAAGGCGGCAATCGTCATCGAGAAGGCCTTCGTCAACATCGACGCCCATGTGATCAGCGACATCTCCTACCGGCAGCTTGGCGACGAGGCCAAGGCGGCCGCGCATTTCAAGATCGCCAAGGGCCTGATCGACTCGATCCGCACCGGCGACGGCCGAACCCCGGCCACCGCCTACACGGTCATCTCCGTGGACGAGGAATACAGCCTGATGCGTATCCTGGGTCTTACCGCCAAGCAGCAGGCCCTGATGCACCTGGACGGCCACAGCTACGACCAGATCGACGTGCAGGATGAAGACGGCAAGCAGTTCAGCATCTACTTCCTCGTCGACCGCGTCCTGGAAGCGGAAGCGAAGCGCCTTTCGCCACCAGCACCGCAGTAAGGCCGCTCCGCCACCCGGAGAATCCGCCGGCGGGCTTCCCCCAGCACCGGCTCTCAATCTCGCTTTGCCAAAAATTGCCAAAGTTTGCTAATATTGCGTGTTTGTGAGTGCGGAGGTGCGCCATGGCCACGATGAATGTCTCGCTGCCCGACGCCATGAAGGATTGGGTCGAAGCCCAAGCCCGGACCGGGCGCTACAGCAATGCCAGCGACTATGTCCGCGATTTGATCAGGCGGGACCAGCAGCGGGCGGAACAGATCGGCGCGATGCAGGTGCTCGTCACCGAAGCGCTTGAAGGCGACATCAGTTCGCGCTCGATGCAGGAAATTCTGGTGGCAGTGGAAGCAAAAATGTTGTCGGCCGCCAAATCACGATGACGACCGCAGGGGAAAATCTCGTGCGATGGACTTTGGCCGCAATGCGATTGATTGCCCTCGGACTCTTTTTCTTTGTGTGTTCTGTTGGCCAATATCCAGCTGTGGCCAGTTCGGTTGAAGACTACACCGAGATCATGGCGCAAATCGCATCAGGTAATCTCTCCAGTGCCACCATTTTCCACCTGGATGCCGGTATAGAGACCCGATCGGTGCTGCACCCCGATGGCTTGATCCAAATAGGCTGCCGAGTGGAATTGCGAGAGAATACTTTTGAATGGGCACGCTTGATCGAGGTTCTCCAAGCCGAGACTCCTATCGAGGGCGGCAACGGATATCCCGGTGTCCGCTGGGGCATTATCTTTCACGGCGCCAATAACATCCGTCAGGAGATCTTTTTTGGTCGCTACTTTGGTCCGCCTGACGACGATATGACAGTCTTTGGCTATGTGAATGGACGCAAAGTCTATTTCCGATCGATGCTTCCCAAGAAGATGCTCGCTCTTATCCGCGATTTGGAGATGGTCGAGTCCAGTCCATCGGGGCTGGGTTGCTTCGCATCACGAAGGCCCGACAGGCAGTAGATGAATAGACGTCATCGGCATCACTGTCCCTGGTTTGCATGACTCACTGAAGGGGTGCAGCCCAACCCTCCACCGTCATCCCGGCAAGGGCCGAAATACATGGCCGAGGTAGACGAGAACTGTGCCGCGCCACTGGTTCGCCGCCCCGGCCCTGCACAACAATGGATTCCGGCCTTCGCCGGAATGACGGTGGGGAGATGCCGTCGCGCCTCTACCCCCGCCCGTGCCGCTCCGCCACCTTGAGGATCCGGCGGCAGGCTTCCTCCAGCACCGGCAGGTCATAGGTCATGCTCAGGCGCAGGTGGCCGGCGGCTTCGGGGCCGAAGGCGTCGCCGACAAGGGCGGTGACCTTTTCCTCGACGAACAGGTGTTCGGAGAATTCCTCGGCGCTGACCCCTGAGGGGCGGACGTCGACCATGACGAACATGCCGCCCTCGGGGCGGTGGCATTTGAGGTGCGGGCTCTGGTTCAGGCGCTCGAACACCAGGCGGCCGCGGGCCTTGTAGGCGGCGGCCATGGTTTCCTGGGCCGACTGGTCGCCCTCGATCGCCTCGATCGCCGCGGCCTGGATGAAGGGCGGGCTGCCGTAGACCATGCACAGCACCAGGCGGGTCAGGTGCTCGATGAAATTGACCGGCCCCACCACCCAGCCGATGCGGAAGCCGGTCATGGCGTGGGACTTGGACAGGCTGCACACGGTCACCGCGCGCTCGGCCATGCCGGGCAGGCCGGCCGGGCTGATGTGCGGGCCTTCATGGGCGAGCCTGGCATAGACCTCGTCGGTCAGCACCCACAGGTCGTGGCGCCTGGCGATCTCGGCCACCGCTTCGACCTCGTCGCGGCGCATCACCGTGCCGGTCGGGTTGTTGGGCGTGGTCAGGACGATGCCGCGGGCATTGGGGCGCAGTGCCGCGGCGAGGTCGGCCGGGTCGAGGTGGAAGCCGTTTTCGGGCCGCAGGGGCACGTCGATGATCTCCGCCCCGGCAGCGCCGAACAGCGCCTCGTAGGTGACATAGCGGGGCGACGGCACGATGACCGCGTCGCCGGGACCGAGCAGCACCTGGGCTGAGGCGAACATCCCGCTCTGCGCGCCCGCCACGATCAGGACGTTTTCCGGGCCGACCTTCTGGCCGGTCAGGCTTTCGTGATAGCGGGCGACCGATGCACGCAGTTCGGGATTGCCGGCGATATCGGCATAGTGGGTGTCGCCGGCGTCGAGCGAGGCCTTCAGCGCATTGGCGATGTTGGGGGCCACGTCGAAATCGGGATCGCCGACCGAGAGCAGAATCACTTCCTCGCCGGCACGCAGGGCCGCGACACCGCGAAAATGAATGTTCCAGGCCGCGGCGCCCTTGCCGCCCAGACGCTCGACCCGTGACGAAAACTGCATGTGCTTGCCCGTTCCGATTTCCTCGAGCCACCATAGCCAGGGCAACAGCGGGCCGCCACCCGAGGCAGCCGGCTTGAACGAGGTGCCGTCATGAGCGGGATGCAGGGCTGGGCCGGGGAGATCCGCCTGGGCGACGGGGTCGCCCTGTTCCACGGCCTGGCCGGCGACCAGCACGCCCACAGCCATCACGCCATCCAGATCTGCGCCGGCGGCGGGATCGAGGTGACCGCCGATTGCGGCGCCACCGTCGGCGCCGCTCTGGCCATCCCGGCCGACCTTCGCCACCGGCTGGCGCCGACCAGCCGGCCCGTGATGCTGGCCTATCTCGATCCCGACAGCAGCGCCGGCCAGGCGGTGGGCGCGTTGCTGGCCGGGCGGATCGGCACGCTCGATGACACGGTCGGGGAGCGCCTGGCCGCCATGCAGCGCCAGGCGGGACCGTTGCGGGCCTGGGCGGTCGCGGCGGCGGCCTTTCCCGTGCTGTCGCCCGCCGGCGGCCGAGGGCCGGCGGGCACGGTCGCCCGGGTCCAGGCGGTGATGGCGGCCGCCCTCGATGAGCCGGTGTGGCGGCCGCGCGACCTGGCCCGGGCGCTGGATCTGTCCGTCGATCGGCTGGGCCGCCTGTTCCGGGCCGAGAGCGGCATGCAGTTGCGCAGTTGGCTGAAGTGGCAGCGGCTGCAGGCGGCGATCGGCCTGGCGCTGAACGGCGAGGATCTGACCCGGGCGGCCCATGGCGCCGGCTTTGCCGACCAGGCGCACCTGACCCGCACCATGCGGGCGACCTTCGGCATTTCCCCGTCCAGCCTGTTCGATCGCCAGCGAACGGTTTCGTTCAAGCCGCCGGCCTGATCCCGGCCCCACAGTACCGTCCATGTCGGGTCATGGAGGTTTCGATGGGCAGGACAATCATTCGCTGGGCCGCCTATCCGCTGGTGGTCGGGATCAGTGCCGCGGCGATCATCGCCATCACCCGCGCGGGACTGCCCTATTGGCCGTGGATGGTCGCGGTCTCCCTGGCCGGCATCGCGGCCGTCGCCGGGCTGGAACGGCTGGCGCCGCATCACGTCGCCTGGGCGGCAGACCAGGGCGACCTGAAGGCAGACCTCGCCCACAACGCGGTGAACCTGTCGGTGTTGCATGGCAGCGCCGCCACCCTGGGCCTGGTCGTCGCCGTGACCGGCAGCGCCGGGCTGTGGCCCCTCGCCCTGCCCCTGGCCGTTCAGATCCTGCTGGTCGGGCTGGTCATCGACTTCGGGCTCTACACCGTGCACCGGATCAGTCACCGGGTGCCCTGGCTGTGGCGCTTCCACGCCATCCATCACGCGCCGCGGCGGCTGTACTGGCTGAACGGCGAGCGGCGGCATCCGCTGCATGCCCTGATAATGGCGGGGCCTGGGATCAGCCTTTGCCTGGGGCTGGGCGCACCCGTCGCGGCGATCGCCGCCTGGCTGGCGCTGACCGCGGTCCACCTGGCGTTCCAGCATGCCAATCTCGACTACACCGTGGGGCCGCTGCGCCGCTGGCTCGGCACCGCCGAGGTTCACCGTTTCCACCACAAGCGCGACTATACGCAAGCGGAAGTGAATTTCGGCGAGGTCTTCATGATCTGGGACCGGTTGTTCGGTACCTTCGAGGAACGCCCGGCGCCACTGGGTGCCGACGAGGTCGGGATCAGCCCGGACGATGTGCCGGCCGGCTATGGCGGGCAGATGGCCTATCCGTTCAGGCGGCGCCTGGCCTCGGCCAGGCAGGCATCGTGATCGGCCGCCAGGCCGCCGTCCAGCCACCAGGCCTCGACGGCGGCCAGCAGTTCGCCCATGGCCGGGCCGGCGGGAACGCCGAGCTTCACCAGATCGGCCCCGCGCAGGGGGAAGGCTGGAACCTTGATGATATCCAGCCGGCGGGCGAGATCGGGCTGGGCGTCGAGCAGGGCCCGGTCGACCGCCCGGCGGCGGCCGGCGCGATGGATCAGGCGCCGCAGGTCGGGGTCGGGGGCAAGCGGGTCGAGCGCCGCGCACAGCCGGTCGCGGTCGGCATTCGACATTTTGAGGCGCTCGGCGACCTCGCGGCCCGCCCCCGGCCGGTCGGGCAGCAGGCTGGCCAGGCGCAGCAGGGCATCGCCGCCATCCCCGGCGGCGATCAACCGGGCAAGGCGCGCCTGGTTGCGGGCGGCAGGCAACAGCGCCGGCAGCACGCCCACCTCGATCATCAGGGCGATGGTAGCCACCGCCTGGGGCAGGGCCAGGATCTTGAACAGCTCCGCCCGCACCCGTTCGCTCGACAGGCGGTCGAGCCGATCGCGGGCGGCGCGGATCGCCGCCACGGCCGCACCATCCGCCGGGCCCTGGGCGAAGCGGGCATGGAAGCGGAAGAAGCGCAGGGCGCGCAGATAATCCTCGGCTAGGCGTGCAGCGGGATCGCCGATGAAGCGCACGCGGCCGGCAAGCAGATCGTGGTGGCCGCCCACCGGGTCGAACAAGGTGCCGTCGGGATCGGCATAGAGCGCATTGATGGTGAAGTCGCGCCGGGCGGCATCGGCCGCCCAGTCGTCGGTGAAGGCCACGACGGCATGGCGCCCGTCGGTCTCCACGTCGCGGCGCAGGGTGGTGACTTCCAGCGGATGGTGATCGGCGATGACCGTCACCGTGCCGTGGTCGATGCCGGTGGGCACCACGTGAAGGCCGGCGCGCCTGGCCAGGGCCATCACCGTCTGCGGCGTGTCGGGGGTGGCGATGTCGACGTCGAAGGGCTCCAGCCCCAGCAAGGCATCGCGCACGCAACCGCCGACGAAGCGCACACGCTGGCCGTCGCCGGTCAAGGCCGCGACGACGGCCCGGGTCCAGCGCGCCTCGCGCCAGCCGCCTTCGGGCAGCCTGAGCGGGGCCACGGTCGGGCCATCGCTCGCCGGGCCATCGCTCATGGGGCGGCGCCTCGATCCGGCCGGGCACCAGCTTGCCGTCCTCGATATGCGCGGGCACATAGCGGCCGTTGGCATCGTCGCCGCGCAGGAAGGACTCGCCCAGGGTCACGACGATCACCAGGAAGACACCGACGCTGGCCAGCGGGATCCAGGGCAAGGGCCGCTTTTCCGGCGGCAGCTCCGCCCGCCACCGCTCCCACCGCAGCCAGAACAGATAGGCGATGAAAGGCAAGGCGAAGGCGATGAGATAGAGCAGGACGATGCGCGCCATGTCAGCCCTGCCCCATCTCTTCGGTAAAGCCCAGGCGCATGGCCAGGTTGACGATCATGCCGGCGGTCGCGCCCCAGATGTAATGCTCGCCGAAGGGCATGGCGTAGAAGTAGCGGGTGGCACCGTTGTAGTCGCGGCTGTGACGCTCGCGGTTCTTGGGGTTCATGAGGAATTCCAGCGGCACCTCGAAGGCCGCCGCCACCTCGTCCGGGTTAGGCGTGAGCGCGAATCCGGGCCGCAGGAAGCCCACCACCGGCGTTACATGATAGCCGGTACCGGTTTCATAGCCGTCGAGGAAGCCGGCGATGGTGACGAAACCGGGATCGAGGCCGATCTCTTCCTGCGCCTCGCGCAAGGCGGCTTCGACCGGGCCCGCGTCTTCAGGGTCGATCCGGCCGCCGGGGAAGCTGATCTGGCCGGCGTGGCTCGACAGATGCTCGGTCCGCCTGGTCAGCAGAACGCTCAGGCCTTCGGGCCGGTCGATGATGGGGACCAGCACGGCGGCACGGCGCAAGCTTCGGCCGGCGGGCACGAACTGGCGCATGCCCGGGTTGAGATCGAAGTCGCCGATCGCGGGATCGACGGGATCGCTGAGCTGGGGATCGTCCAGCGTGTGCCGCAGCCGCGCCTCGATTGCTGAACGCATCACGCTGCCTGTCCCCCCATGTCGCGGCCATCGAGCCGCCCGATCGGCCAGAACCGGCCCGACGACCACACGCCCAGCACCGGCGCGCCTTCCGGGCCGACCTGCTCCTCGGCCGCGTTCACCAAGTCATAAAACACCGCGCGGTTGATCAAGCCATCCAATTGGTCCCGGACCCGCACATAGGGCGAAGGCTCGCCGGTTGCCGCGTCGATCTCCACCCGCAGGGGGTGAGCCTCGTCGATCGCCATCTGGTCGTCCACATTGGTGCGCAGGCGAATCACCTGGGCCTCCCCTGCCCCTTCGATTTCCGCTCCCACCACCAGGAAGGGCGCATCGACCACGCGGATGCGCACCTTCTCGACCGGCGTCACCAGGTAGTAGTGGCCGTCGGCCTCACGCTTGAGAATGGTCGAGAACAGGCGCACCAGCGCGATCCGCCCGATCGGCGATTTCATGTAGTGCCAGGAACCGTCACGGCGGATTTCGATGTCCATGTCGCCGCAGAACGGCGGATTCCATAGGTGGATGGGCGGCAGGCCGCGCGCCGCCTTGCCTGCGGCCGCTGCGGCCTGGGCCAGGCCTTGGGCATCGGGTACCTGCGCCGGCGTGTCGTTCATTTCCGTCCCTTGCCAACCGGGGTCACAGCGTGGTGGTGACGCCGCCATCTTTCGGGTTAGCCTTCTACCCGAACGAACTCAATATAGTGAGCAAGATGGCGAACGTCAGCGCAACGGACGAAGCCCTCGTCCAGGAAATCGACCGTTTGGGCGAAAAGCTCTCGAAGCTGAAGGCGGCGATCGGCGACGTCGTGTTCGGCCAGGAGAGCGTGATCGAGCAGACCCTGGTCACCCTGCTGGCCGGCGGCCACGGCCTGCTGGTCGGCGTGCCCGGCCTGGCCAAGACCCGCCTGGTCGAGACCCTGGGCGTGGTCCTGGGCCTCGATGAGCGGCGGATCCAGTTCACGCCCGACCTGATGCCGGCCGATATCGTGGGTTCCGAGGTCCTGGAAGAGGCCGAGGACGGCAAGCGCTCGTTCCGCTTCGTCCGCGGCCCGGTGTTCTGCCAGTTGCTGATGGCCGACGAGATCAACCGTGCCAGCCCGCGCACCCAGTCGGCCCTGCTGCAGGCGATGCAGGAGGGCGAGGTTTCGATCGCCGGCCACCGCCACAAGCTGCCCCAGCCGTTCCATGTCCTGGCGACCCAGAACCCGCTGGAGCAGGAGGGTACCTATCCCCTGCCCGAGGCCCAGCTCGACCGCTTCCTGCTGGAAATCGACGTCGACTATCCCGACCGCGACGCCGAGAAGCGGATGCTGATCGCCACCACCGGCGCCAACCAGCCGGTCGCCCGGCCGGTGCTGTCGGCCGACGAGCTGGCCGCGGCACAAGCCCTGGTGCGCCGGGTGCCGGTGGGCGAGTCGGTGATCGAGGGGATCCTGAACCTGGTCCGCTCGGCCCGGCCCGGCCCGGAAGGCCGCCCGGACCTGGGCAAGCTGATCGCCTGGGGCCCCGGCCCGCGCGCGGCCCAGGCCCTGATGCTGGCCAGCCGGGCGCGCGCCCTGATGGATGGCCGCCTGGCGCCTTCCAAGGACGATGTGATCGCCCTGGCCGCGCCGGTGCTGCGCCACCGCATGGCCCTGTCCTTCACGGCGCGGGCCGAAGGTGTCACCATCGCCCAT
The DNA here is from genome assembly GCF_003590945.1 of Oleomonas cavernae. Taxonomy (NCBI): domain Bacteria; kingdom Pseudomonadati; phylum Pseudomonadota; class Alphaproteobacteria; order Acetobacterales; family Acetobacteraceae; genus Oleomonas; species Oleomonas cavernae. Next base: position 1,972,773 of record NZ_QYUK01000011.1, read on the forward strand.
GTGGTCGACCGGTTGGTGGAACCGTTGCGTTGATCGGAGGCTGATCACCAGTGCCTGTTTCCGCGCTTCAAGGCGAAGCCCTTGGTGCCGGCCTGCCGCCGTTGCTGGTCGCGGCCGAGCGGGTGGCCTCGACCGTCGCCCAGGGCGTACACGGGCGCCGGCGCGTAGGGATGGGCGACAGTTTCTGGCAGTTCCGCCCCTATCGCCCCGGCGACGAGATCCGCGACATCGACTGGCGCCAGTCGGCCCGCGCTGCGCGCGTCTTCGTGCGCGAACGGGAGTGGGAGGCGGCGCAGAGCGTCTGGCTATGGGTCGACCGTTCCGCGTCGATGGCTTTCGCCTCGACCCGTGTCCTGCCCACCAAGGCCGACCGGGCCGCCCTGCTGGGGCTGGCGCTGGCCTCGCTGCTGCTGCGCGCCGGCGAACGGGTGGGCCTGCTGGGCCGCCATGCCCTGGGCCATGCCGGGCGCCATTTCCTGATGACGCTGGCCAATGAACTGGCCCTGCCCGGCGGCGCGCTGGAGAGCCTGCCGCCCATCACCGAACTGCCGCGCGATTGCCGCATCGTCATCCTGGGCGACCTGCTGCGGCCCGAGGCGGAAATCGAGGCGATCGTCGAAGGCTTTGCCGCCCGGGGCATCGCCGGCCACCTGGTGCAGGTGCTGGACCCGGCCGAGATCGACTTCCCCTATGCCGGCCGCAACCGCTTCGTCGGGCCCGAGGCCGAGGGCACGCTGCTGGTGGGGCGGACGGAATCCCTGGCCGAGGCCTACCGCACCCGCATGGCCGATCATCGCCAAAGCGTCGAGGATATCGCCCGGCGCAGCGGCTGGACCGTGATCCATCATCGCACCGACCGGCCGGCCGAGGCCGCCCTGCTGGCCTTGTTCTTAGGTCTGGCCGACCTGGGGAGGCGTTGATGCCGGGCCTTGGCATCATCGGCTTTGCCTATCCCTGGCTGCTGCTGGCGCTGGCGACCCTGCCCGTGATCTGGTGGCTGGTGCGGTTGACGCCGCCGGCCCCGCGCCAGATCAATTTCCCCGCCATGCGCCTGCTGCTGGACCTGGTGCAGCGGCAGGAAACGCCCGAGCGCACGCCCTGGTGGCTGATCCTGCTGCGCCTGGCCCTGGCCGCGCTGGTGATCGTCGGCCTGGCCGGGCCAGTCCTGAACCCGGTGAAACTGGCCGCCGGCAGCGGCCCCCTGCTGATCGTGGTCGACGACGGCTGGGCCGCGGCCTCGCGCTGGTCCGAGCGGATGGCCGCGATCGCCCCCCATGTCGCCGCCGCCGAACAGGCCGGCCGGCCGGTCCGCCTGCTGACCACCGCGCCGCAGGGCGACGGCCCGGCGGCGGCCCCGCCGCTGATGCCCTATTCGGAACTCAAAGGCCGGCTGGCCTCGCTCGAACCCCGGCCCTGGGCCATCGACCGCAAGGCGGCGCTGGCGGCCCTCGAGCGCCTGCCCGCCGGGGCGGTGACCGAGACCCTGTGGCTGGCCGACGGCCTCGACGAAGGCAATGCCGCGGCCTTTGCCGACAAGGTGACCGGCTTCGGGCCGGTAACCCGCCTCGACCTCGGCCCCGGCACCGCGGCCTTTGCGCTGGGGACGCCGGTGGTGAAGGACAGCGGCCTGGATCTCGAAGTCGGCCGGGCCCTGGCCGACGGGCCGCGCCGCCTCAGCGTGATCGCCCGCAACGAGAACGGCCAGGTGCTGGGCCGCAGCGTCCTGGCCATCGGCGCCGATGCCAAGGGCGCCGTCGCGACCATCGAGCTGCCGCCCGAGTTGCGCAACCAGATCACCCGGATCGACATCGCGGAGGAAAACTCGGCCGGCGCCGTGCGCCTGCTCGACGGGCGCTGGCGCCGGCGGGTGGTGGGCCTGGCCTTCGAGGGCGGCGACGAGGAAGTGCGGCCGCTGGTCTCCGAGGCCTTCTATCTGGAGCGGGCGCTGAAGCCCTTCGCCGATGTCCGCACCGCCCCCCTGGCCGACCTGCTGAAAGCGCCGCCCTCGGTGATCGTGCTGGCCGATGTCGGCCAGATCCCGGCGGCCCAGCGCCCGGCTCTGGAAGAATTCATCACCAAGGGCGGCCTGCTGCTGCGCTTTGCCGGGCCGCGCTTTGCCGCCTCGGCCGACGATCTGGTGCCGGTGCACATTCGCCGCGGCGACCGCAGCTTAGGGGGCGCCCTGTCGTGGACGCAGCCGGCGCCGATCGCCCCCTTCGCCCCGGAGTCGCCCTTCGCCGGCCTGATACCCAACCCGAGGTGCGGGTCTATCGCCAGGTCCTGGCCGAGCCTTCGCTGGAACTCGACGACCGCACCTGGGCCCGGCTGGCCGATGGCACGCCCCTGATCACCGGGGCCAAGCGCGGCGCCGGGCTGATCGTGCTGATCCATACCTCGGCCAACAATGCCTGGTCGAACCTGGCACTGTCGGGCCTGTTCGTCGACATGCTGCGGCGGATCGTCAATCTGTCGGAAGGCGAGGCAGTCGGCACCGGCGCCGACCGCAGCCTGCCCCGCTGGCCAGCCTCGACGGCCGCGGCCGCCTGGGCAGCCCGCTGCCGGGGGCCGGGCCCATCGCCTCGGCCGCGATCGAGGCGGCGCAGCCGACCCCGCGCAACCCGCCTGGTTTCTACGGCGACCCGTCGGCGCGCCGGGCCTTGAACCTGAAGCCGGCACTGGACGCCCTGGCGCCGCTGCCCGGCCATCCCGGCGTCACCGTCACCCTGCCGCAGACCGAGCCGGCGACGCCGCTGGGCCGGCCCTGATCGTGGCGGCGCTGATCCTGGCCCTGGTCGATCTGATGGTCGCCCTGCGCCTGTCGGGCCGGCTGGTCGGTGCTGCCGCCGCGGCCGTCCTGCTGGCCGGTGGCCTGACCGTGGTGGCCCCGGCGCGGCCGGCCCTGGCGGTCGAGGCGGCGGAAGCGGCAGGCACGATCCGCCTGGCCTATGTGGTGACCGGCGATGCCGCCGCCGACGACATGAGCGAGGCCGGCCTGCGCGGCCTGTCGCTGGCCCTGACCCAGCGCACCTCGGTCGAGCCGGGCGATCCCGTGGCCTTGAATCTCGAGGCCGACGACCTCGCCTTCTATCCGGTCATCTACTGGCCGATGGTGCCGGGCTACACCCCTCAGCGGTCGCGATCGCGCGCATCGACGGCTATATCAAGGCGGGCGGCGTGGTCCTGTTCGATACCCGCGATGCCAGCCAGGGCGCCGCCGTGGTGCCCGGCTTCGTTTCCTCCGCACCGGGCGAGCAGGCCCTGCGCGAGGCGCTGGCGCAGCTCGACGTGCCGGCGCTCACCCCCCTGCCGCCCGACCACGTGCTGACCAAGTCCTTCTACCTGATGCAGAACTTCCCCGGCCGCTACGACGGCGGGCCGATCTGGATCGAGGCCAATGCCAGCCCTGAGAACGATGGCGTGTCAGGCTATGTCATCGGGCCCAACGACTGGGCCGCGGCCTGGGCGATCGACGCCCAGGGCCGGCCCCTGGCGGCGCTGGAGCCGGGCGGCAGCCGCCAGCGCGAACTGGCCCTGCGCTTCGGCGTGAACCTGGTCATGTATGCCCTGACCGGCAACTACAAGGCCGACCAGGTCCATGTGCCTGCCCTGCTGGAGCGGCTGGGCCAATGAGCATCGGCTTCGAAACCGCCCCCCTCGTCGCCTGGTGGCTGATCGCCATCCTGGGCGGCGCTGCCCTGGCCCTGTCCGGCCTCGCCCTGTGGCGGCGCAGCCGCGGTGCTTGGGCACGCCTGTGCCTGGTCGCCGCCCTGCTCGCCGTGCTGATCAACCCGATCGTCAGCGAGGAAACCCGCAAGGGCCTGAGCGACATCGCGCTGATCGCGATCGACCGCTCGGCCAGCCAGCGCATCGGCACGCGCACCGCGGAAACCGACGCGGCCCTGGCCACCTTGCGCGAACGTCTGGCCCGCCTGCCGGATGTCGAGGTCCGCGAGGTGCAGATCGGCTCGGACCAGCGCGGGACGCCGGTGGTCTCGACCATCCAGCAGGCGCTGGGCGACATTCCGCGCGACCGTTTCGCCGGGGTGATCCTGCTGTCGGACGGGCGGGCCGCCGACGTGCCGCCGCCCGAGACCATGGCCGCCGCAGGCGCGATCACCACGGCGCCCTTCCACCTGCTGGCGACCGGCCAGCCGGGCGAGCGCGACCGCCGCCTGACCGTGCTGGAGGCGCCCTCCTATGCCGTGGTGGGCAAGCCGGTGCCGATCCGCATCCGGGTCGACGACGGCGAACCGGGTGAACGCCCGGCCGACGGCGCCCAGGCCACGGTCACCCTGGCGGCCGACGGCGGCATCCCCGTGGCGCGGCGCGTGCCGGTGGGCGAGCCGGTGGTGCTGGTGGTTACGCCCGACAAGCGCGGGCCCAATGTGCTGGAAATCTCGGTCGAGGCCGGCCCGGCCGAACTGACCCCGGTGAACAACGATGCCGTGGTCACCATCAACGGCATCCGCGACCGCCTGCGCGTGCTCCTGGTCTCGGGCGAGCCGCACATGGGCGAGCGGGCCTGGCGCAACATCCTGAAGTCCGACCCATCGGTCGACCTGGTCCATTTCACCATCCTGCGCCCGCCGCAGAAGCAGGATGCGACCCCCGTGGTCGAACTGTCTCTGATCGCCTTCCCGACCCGGGAGTTGTTCGAGGAGAAGATCGGCGAATTCGACCTGGTGATTTTCGACCGCTACCGCCAGCGCGGCATCCTGCCCGCGAACTACCTGGCCAATGTCGTGACCTATGTCGAAAACGGCGGCGCCCTGATGATCGCCGCCAGCCCCGAGGCCGACGCCCCCTTGAGCCTTTATGAAAGCGCGCTGGCGCCGATCCTGCCGGCCCGGCCCCGCGGCCCCGACCTGACCCAGGCCTTTCGCCCGGCGCTGACGCCCGAAGGCCGGCGCCACCCCGTTACCGCCCTGCTGCCCAATGCCGGCAAGCCGGGCGAGGAAGCCGGCTGGGGCCGCTGGCTGCGCATGTCGGACATCGAGGCCCGCTCGGGCAATGTGGTCATGACCGGCGCGCAGGGGCGGCCGCTGCTGATCCTCGACCGGGTCGGCAAGGGCCGCGTGGCGCTGCTGGCTTCCGACGAGGCCTGGCTGTGGCAGCGCGGCTTCGAGGGCGGCGGGCCGCAGGCGGAGTTGCTGCGCCGGATCGCCCATTGGTCGATGCAGGAGCCGGACCTGGAAGAGGAGCGGCTGCGCGCCTATGCCCACCAGGGCCGCATCGAGATCGAACGGCGCAGCCTGAAACCCCAGCCGCCGCCGGTCGAGGTCGAGAGCCCGTCGGGCGCGCGGCGGACCATTCCACTGGAGGATCACCCGGACGGCGTCGCCACCGCCAGCGTCGGCGCCGAGGAACCCGGCCTGTGGCGGGTCTCGGACGGCACGCGGGTGGTCACGGTGGCGGTCGGCGAGGTCGGCGGCCGGGAGATGGCCGATGTCCGCGCCACCTTGGGCGTCATCGACCCCCTGGCGGAGGCCAGCGACGGCAGCACCCGCTTCATCTCGGGCGAGGGCATGCCCGATCTGCGCCGCGTCCGCCCCGACCGGCCCGCCGCCGGGGCAAGCTGGATCGGCCTGCGCCAGAACGGCGCCTACGAGGTAACCGCGGTCACCCAGGTCTCGCTGCTGCCCGCGGTGCTGGCCCTGCTCCTGGTGCTGGGCCTGCTGGTCGGCGCCTGGCTGCGCGAGGGGCGGTAGAGCTTGGGCCCTGGCCAAAGAGGTTGCGTGGTTCGACAGGCTCACCATGAGGAAAATCTTTTTGCCACGAAGACTCCCCCTCATCCTGAGCCTGTCGAAGGGCCAACACACCAACAGGCTACGGTTTGTAGCGGTTAAGCCCTGATCGAGAAGAATTCTGATGGATGACGGTTTCGCGCTGTTGGTCCTGCTGGCCGGCTTCTTCCTGCTGGGCGTGCCGGTGATCGCCATCATGGCGCTGACGCGGACCTCGACCCTGCGGCGCGAGCTGGAGCAATTGCGGGCAACGGTCAAGGCACTCGCCCCGCAAGGCACACCCACAGTGGCAACCCCGCCCGTCGAGGCGCCGCCGCCGGTCGAGATCGTCGTGACGCAAGCGCCGATCTTGATCGACCCGCCCCGGCCGACGGCGGTGCCGGCACCGATCACCCCGATCCCGCCCCGGGAGACGCTGGAACAGCGCCTGGGCAGCCGGGCCTTTGCCTGGGTGGGCGCACTGGCAGTCGCACTCGCCGGCATTTTCCTGGTCAAGTATTCGATCGACCAGGGCTATCTCGAGCCGCCGGTGCGCGTCACCCTGGCCGGCATCCTGGGCATGGTCATGCTGATCGCGGGCGAATGGCTGCAGCGGCGCGACCCGCGCATTGCCCAGGCCGTCTCGGCCGCCGGCGTCGCCGTGCTGTTCGCGGCCCTGTTTGCCGCCGTGGGCCTCTACCAGCTTCTCGACCCGGCCTTTGCGATGCTCGTGGCGGCCGGGTTGACCGCGCTGGCCGTCTCGCTGTCGCTGCGCCAGGGGCCGTTCGTAGCGCTGCTGGGCCTGGTGGGCGGCACGGCGGCGCCACTGATCCTGGGCCAGGGAACCACCGGGCCGTGGCTGCTGTTCGGTTATCTGCTGGCCTTGACCATCGGCGTGCTGGTGGTGGTGCGCCATCGCGGCTGGTGGTGGCTGGGCTGGTTCGTGCTGGGCGGCGCCACGGTCTGGCCGTTGGCCGTGTTCGTTCCTGGGCGCGACGCCGACATGCCCCTGGCCGCGGCGGCCTACCTGCTGGGCGTGACGGGCGCTTTCATCTGGGCCACCTGGCACCGGCTGCACCTGGCCGACACGCCGGACGAGGACGCCGTCGACCCGGTGCAGACCCTGGTCTGGTCCATGGCGGGGCTGACCGCGCTGCTGGTCGCGACCTCGGTCGCCCAGGCGGAATTTGCGGCGCCGGCCTGGGCCTTGCTGGTGTTGCATGGGGCGCTGCTGTTCTGGGCCGCCCGCTATATCCCAAGCTTCACCTACGTCGCCGTCCTGCCGGTGCTGGCCAGCCTGGGGACCTTCCTCGACTGGCGAACCACCTTGGGGCTGGCCGATCACGCCTATTTCGCCTGGACCGCACTGGTGGTGGCGGGGCTGACCAGCGCCGGGGCCTTCGCCCTGGTGTGGGGCGCCCTGCGGCCGGGCTTCTGGGCAGCGCTGTCGGGCCTCGCGGCCCTGCTGCATTTCGGCATCGTGGTCGCAACCTTGTGGGAATCGACCGTCGTGCTGCCCTGGGGCCTGATCAGCGTGCTGCTGGCCCTGCCGTTCCTGGTCGCCGCCGAACGGCTCGCCCGCTATCGCCACGCCATGGCCGGCGCCGGCGAGGCGCTGGGCTTCTTCGCCGTGGCGGTGACCTTCTTCGTGAGCCTGGCCGTACCGCTGGAATTGCGCCGCGAATGGGTGACCATGAGCTATGCCATCGAATTGCCGCTGGTCGCCTGGATCGCCTGGAAACTGGACCTGAAGATCCTGCGCTGGCTGGCCGGGCTGCTGGCCGTCACCGTCACCATCAGGCTGGTCTTCAACCCCTATGTCCTCGACTACGAGGTCGGCGCCAATCCCTTCGTGAGCTGGGTCCTGTACGGTTACGGCGTGCCGATCGCCACCTATTGGGTGACGGCGCGGCTGCTGCGGCGGACCGCGGTCGACGCCCTGGTGCTGTTCGTCGAGGCCAGCGTCCTGGCCTTCGCCTTCCTGCTGCTGACCATGGAGGTGCGCGCCATTTTCAACCCCGACGGCCTGGGCCAGGAACGCTATGGCGTGATGGAACGGGGCTGGATGGCGGTGTCCTGGGGCGCCCTGGCGTGCAGCCTGATCTATGCCGCCTGGCAGCGCCCGGCGCCGGTCCTGGTGTGGGGCTGGCAGGTGATCGGCGGCTGCGCCGTCGCCCTGGCGGTGCTGGGCCAGACGGTTTGGTTCGACACGCTGTTCGCCGACGGCAGCATCGGCACCACGCCGATCTTCAACGGCCTGCTGGTCGGCTTCGGCCTGACCGCGCTGCTGGCCGCCGTCGCCACCTGGATGCTGGGGCGGATGGGCGCGCGGCGCGGCGCCGCGATCGCCGGTGTAACCGCCCTGGTGCAGAGCTTCGCCCTGCTGTCCTACGAGATCCGCCACTGGTTCAATTTTGCGCAAAGCCGCCTGACCGACGGCGGCATCACCGATGCCGAGCTCTACACCTATTCGGTGGTGTGGCTGGTGTTCGGCGCGGCCCTGCTGCTGGCCGGGATCTTCACCGGCAGCACGGTGCTGCGCTATGCCTCGCTAGGGGTCCTGGTGCTCGTCGTCGGCAAGGTGTTCCTGGTCGACATGTCAGGCCTCACCGGCCTGCTGCGCGTCTTTTCCTTCCTGGGCCTTGGCGTGTTCCTGCTGGCCCTGGGCTTCATCTACCGCCGCTATGTCTTCGCCGCCGATGCCGAGGGGCAAGCTCAGACAAAGACATAGTCTTCGGTGTGGACGGGGGCGGCATTGGCGAAGGTGATGACCTCGGTGATGGCACCATTGGCCGAGGTGACCTGCCAGTTGGTGGCGTCGAGCTGGATGAAGGTGGCGCCCGCCGCCTCCGTGCCAAAGCCCGTGAAGCGGAGCCTGTCGCCCGTCGAGGCGCCGTTGCCGTCGAAGTCCAGCACGGTGTCGCCATTGGCCTGGCCGGCGGCGAAGATGAACAGGTCGTTGCCGGTGCCGCCGGTCAACATGTCGGCCCCAGCCCCGCCGTTGATCGTGTCGGCCCCGCCGCTGCCGTTGATGACATCCACCCCGCCCAGGCCCGACAGGGTATTGGCCCCGGCGCCGCCGGTGATCGTGTTGTCGCCGGCATTGCCGGTGCCGGCAACCGATTGGGACGTGGTGATGACCAGGTTCTCGATACCGCTGGCCAGGGTCCAGGCGACGATGCTCTGCACCGTGTCCATGCCGCCGCCGCCCGCCTCGCTCACCACGTCGGTGACGCTGTTGACGACATAGGTATCGTCGCCCGTGCCGCCGCGCATGTCGTCGTCGCCGGTGCCGCCGTCGATCACGTCGTTGCCGGCCTCGCCCATCAGCAGGTCGTTGTCGCCGCCGCCGGTCACCGTGTCGTTGTCGTCGCCGCCCTTCAGCGTATCGGCGCCGTTGCCGCCGATGATGGTATCGTCGCCACCCATGCCGTTCAGACGGTTGGCGATATTGTTGCCGGTCATGGTGTTGGCAAGGCCGTTGCCCGTGCCCGTGGTGGTGACGGAGCCGAGCTGGACCAGGTTTTCGATCCCCGCCTCCAGCGTGTGACTGGCCGAGGTGCGCACCGTGTCGATGCCGCCCCCGCCCGTCTCGTCCACCACGTCGCCCGGGTTGTCGACCGTATAGGTGTCATCGCCCAGGCCGCCGATCAGCGTATCGGCCCCGCGCCCGCCCGACAGCGTGTCGTTGCCGTCGTCGCCGCGGACCACGTTGGCCGCGCTGTTGCCCGTACCGGTGAAATCGCCGGCACCGGCATAGGTCAGGTTCTCGAAATTATTGGCAAGGGTGAAGCTGTCTAGCCTGGACATCACCGTGTCCGCGCCCTCGCCGCTCTTCTCGGTCATGTTGTCGCCGAGATCGATGTAATAGGTATCGTTACCCAGGCCGCCCACCAGCGTGTCGTTGCCGCCGTTGCCGTCCAGCGTGTCGTCGCCGCTCTCGCCGGTGAGGGTATTGGCGGCACCGTTGCCGGTGATCTCGTTGTCGGCCGCGTTGCCGGTCCCCTTGATGACCGAGGCACCGGTCAGGATCAGGTTCTCGAGATTGGCCCCCAGGGTAAAGGCGAGGTTCGAGCGAACCTCGTCGATACCCTGGCCGGCGCTTTCGGTCACGGTATCCCCAATGTGGTTGACGATGTAGGTATCGTCGCCCCCGCCGCCCACCAGCGTATCGGCCCCGGCCCCACCGTCCAGCGCGTCGTTGCCGTCACCGCCCGCCAGATTGTTGGCGTTGCTGTCGCCGGTCAGCGTGTCGCCCGCATTGGATCCGATCAGATTCTCGAAATTCGAGATGGCGTCGCCGGTGGCCTCGCCGCCGGCCGCCGTGCCGGCCGCGAGGTCGACCGTGACTCCGGTACTGCTTCGGCTGTAATCCAGCGTGTCGATGCCGTCCGCGCCGTCCAGCGTATCGCCGCCGGCGCCGCCAGCCAGCACATTGGCGTTGCTGTCGCCGGTCAGCACGTCGCTGAGGACGGAACCGATCACATTCTCGAAACTGGAGATGATGTCGCCGGCCGCATCGCCGCCCGATGCGCTGTTGCTGGCGAGAAGAATGGTGACCGCGCCGGTGCTGGTGGCGTAGTCCAGCGTGTCGATGCCGTTGCCGCCGTTGAGCGTGTCGCCGGCCCCGCCCCCGGCGACCGTGTCGTCGCCGTCGCCCGCATTGACGCTATCGATGCCGCCCTGGGTGCGAATGACATTGTCGCCGTCGGTGCCGGTGATGGTGTCGGCGCCGTTGCCGGTGACGACATTCTCGAAATTGGTGAAGCTCTCGTCGAAGTTGGTGGTGCCGGCCGCGAGGTCGACGACATAGGTGCCGTTCCAGGTGGTCGTATTCACCGTGTCGCTGCCGGTGCCGCCGTCCAGGAATTCGTTCACCCCGGCGGTCAGCCCGGCATAGACGAGGTCGTCGCCCGCATCGCCGTAATAATGCCCCTCGCCGCCCGAGTGAAGGATGTCGTCGCCGGCGTCGCCGTGGACCGTCTCCTCGGTGCCCTCGCCGCCATAAAGCGTATCGTTGTCGGCACCGCCGTTGACCGCGTCGATGCCCGAGCCGCCATCGATCAGGTCGTTGCCGTCACCGCCGTTGATGATGTCGGCGCCGCCCTGGCCGAACAGCGCATCGTCGCCGGCGTCGCCGTTGAGCGTGTCGGCCCCCATGACCGGATTGGTCGCGTTGGTCGCGTGGCCTGACACCGAGACATCGAGGATGAAGTTGCTGTTGTCGGTGAAGGTCGAGCCCGGCCCGCCGCCGAAGGGGCGGACATTGATGTAGTAGATCCCCGCCGCTGTTGCCGTATAGGTGAGGTAGGGTCGTAGGACGACGCACTGCCCGGGCTGCCGGGGAACGAGCCCAGGCCGCCGTCGGTCACCAGGCTGTCGTCCGCCGTCAGCAGGATAGTGCCGCCGGCGCTCTGCAGTTCCACGACCAGGTCGCGCGTGGTGCCGATCGGCGTGTTGCTGGCAAAGTCGAGGTCGACCCTGATCGTCTCGCCCGCGCCGATCGCGACCCTGAAGAATTCGCTCTGGCCGATCGTCGATTCGACGATCGCCGTGGTATGGGGAATGCTGCTGTCGCCAAACAGCGGATTTTCCGAGGTGTCCAGGTGCTGGTCAGCGTTTCCAGGTTGAAGGCGGTGGCGATGGAGCCATTCAGGTAGGACGCGTTGGGGATCCAGGTGTCGCTGCTGTCGCCCATCACCCAGTCGTCGCCGCTGCCGGCGTTGACCGTATTGTTGTCGGTGCCGGTCGACCCCTTGTAGGCGATGACGAAATCGTCATTCGCCGTCCCGGTCATCGGCTGCCCGTTATAGATGTAGCTGACCGTCATCGCGGCTCCCCCCAGATGCTTGGCTCTTCACCGTCGCGGTCGCGCGTTGGCCGGCAGCCCCACCCTATTGAGCCTGCACTGGAAGTGCGACAAATACTGTGAGCACCGTCACAAACAGCCTGCACCGCGGCCTTCTAGGGCCGATAGGCCCCCACGGCCTCGTCCAGGAACTTGTTGTTGGCCTCGCGCAGGGCCGCCGCCGCCTCGTCGTAGAGGAACGGCAGGAAGGCATAGCGCTTGCCGGCGCGCATGGGCGAGACGGCGTGGAGCAGCGAGCAGGAGAAGATCACGGCGCCGCCGGGCGGCGGCTTGAACGAGCGCGGGCCATATTCGGGGAAGCTGATCTCGCCGCCCTCGAAATCGGCATTCAGGTTGATCGAGACCGCGAAGCGGCGATGGGCGGTGCCCTTGGTGGTGTTGTCGCGGTGCGGGCGGAAGTGACCGGCGGTCACGCTGTCGTAGCAACCGATCAGGTAGCGCTCCATGCGGGTTACCGTGAACTGGTGCACCTTCTGGATTTCAGGCACGATGCGGCGCACGACCTTGCGCTGGAGCAGCTGGCGCAGTTCCTCGCTCTCGATCGTATAGTCGCTGCGCCGCTTGTGGCCGAAATCGGTCACCAGGACGGTCTTGCCGCCCTCCTCGCGCATGAAGCCCGATTCCTCGCCGCCGTGGCTCTCGTAGAGATCGACCAGTTGGCGGCACAGGTCTGGCTCGAACACGTCGGGCAGGAAGAGGATCGGGGCCTGCAGGGTGATGCCGGCGAAGCGGTCGACCGGCGGCAGCGCGGCAAGATAGGCCGCCACCTCGTCGCCGTCGCCGCCGTCCTCGCGGAAGGGCACGATCGCCCGCACCCGCAAGGTGGGATCGACAATCACCCACAGGCGCCGCAGCGAGATGGAACTGCCCTCGGCATCGACCGGCGCCGCCCCGTAAAGCCGGCTGACCGAGGCATCGAAATCCCAGATGAAGCGGATGCCCGGCAGGCTTTCGGCGACGCGCGCCTTGGCCTGGTCCTGGGCATCGACGCTGATGCCGAAGAAGGCGACCTTCTCGTCATCGAACAGGGCGCGGTGGCGGGTGAGGATGGCCATGGCCTGGGCACCGCGGGCATCGGCGGCCGAGCCGTGGAAGCACAGCACGAGGTAGCGCCCCGCCGCGGTATTGAAATTATAGGCCGGGTTGCTGGTCGAGGCCTGGCGGAACGATGGCGCCGGATCACCAACCTCAATCCTGTTGTACTTCGGCATCCCCGCTCCCTGCCCCTGTGCCGGGCCAGAATAGCGCAGCGGGTTGTCCCAGGTCCACAGGGCACCCGTTCACAGGGCACCCGTCCACAGGGCACCCGGGGCGGGGTGGTCAGCCCTCGGTCATCATGATGCGATCGATCTTGAGCACGATCAGCAGGCCGTGTTCCAGGCGGTAGACCCCGTCGGCCAGGTGGCGCCAGCGGGCATCGAGCGTGGGCGGGTTGGCTTCGAAGGCGTCACCCGAAGGCTCGATCACCTCGCCGACCGCGTCGACCAGCAGGGTGTAGGTCTCACCGCGGTGGCTGACGGTGACACCCACCCGCTTGGCGCCAACGGGGCCGGGCGGCAGGCGCAGCACCTCGCGCATGTCGATGGCGGTGACGATCTTGCCGCGCAGGTTGATCAGGCCGGCGACCTCGCGGGCGGCCAGCGGCACGCGGGTGATCTTCTCGGGCACCACGATATCGTGGACGTCGAGAATCGGCAGGCCGAATTGCTGCCCGTCGACAGTCATGGTGACGAACTGCCGCCCTTCGCCCGCCGCCTTGGTTTTCGCCTGGAGTTCGCTCTCCCGGGTCGCTGCTCGCGCCATGCCATGCTGCCTTTATGGTTCCGCACCAAGGTTGCCCCGGCGCGGTTAATGCCGCGTTAGCGTCGCAGCGGCACTTGCGGGCTTGACCGCGGGTCCGTCGGCCCGGCAATCATGGGAAACCATGGCCGATGTCGAGATCGAGGCCGGCCGCAGCGGCCCGCCCCCCTCCCCAGCCCGACTTGGGCCCGTCCTGCGCGTGATCCTCGCCCCCCTGATCATGGGCGGCAGGGTCATCGGGCCCTGGTGCGCGCCATTGCCAGGGGCAGCCGCGAGGATGCGACCCATCTGGCGGCCTATATCGCCTTCACCGGCCTGTTGTCGCTGTTTCCCTTCCTGATGGCCCTGGCCGCCCTGGGCGGCGAGCTGGGCACCGGCCACAGTGCCGAACGCGCCGTGCAGACGCTGTTCGCGCTCCTGCCCGAGGATGTCGCCAAGCCGCTGGCGCCGGCCGTGCGCCAGGTGCTGTCGTCCGGCGCCAAGTCGGACATCCTGACCATCGGCCTGGTGGTTGCCCTGTGGACGGCCTCGAACGGCATCGCCGCCCTGCGCGTGGCCCTCAACCGGGCTTACGGCGCCGTCGAGCATCGCGGCTTCGTCGGCGTCTCGGCCCTGCAACTGGGCCTGGTGCTGCTGGGCGCCGTGGTCATGATCGGGCTGTCCTTCGCCGTCATCCTGGGGCCGCAGGTGTGGGACTGGCTGGTCAAGCCCTATGCGCCCAAATCCTGGGGCCGGCCCCTGTGGGATGTCGCCCGCTATGGCACGGGCACCTTCATGGTCCTGGCCTCGCTGGTCTTCATGCACTGGCTGCTGCCGGCGCGGCATTTGAAATTCCGCCTTATCCTGCCCGGTGCCGCCTTGACAACATTGGGCTGGATCGGCCTCGCCAGCCTATTCTCGCTGTTCCTGCGAAATCTCGGTAACTACAGCGTCACATATGGCAGCCTCGGCTCCATTGTCGTGGTCCTGGTATTCTTCTATGCCAGCGCCACGCTTCTCTTGGTCGGCGCCCATTTCAACGTCGCCCTGTTCAGAATCGAGCCTTCGATACCTCCCCTGCCCAAGGGCGGCCTTACATTCAAGGCCGTTACCGAGTATAGCCTTCGCGCGATACGTTCGAGATTTAGGAGAACTACCCCCATGGACCACCAGAAGAAGCACGTCGCCTTTGCCGGCCGGCTCGTGATCGTGGGATTTGGATCAATCGGCCAAGGCGTGCTGCCCCTGCTGCTGCGCCACATCGACATGCCCAAGGACCGCATCACCATCGTCACCGCCGAGGATCACGGCGAGAAGATCGCCGACGCGATGGACGTCACCTTCCTGCAGGAGATCCTGACCCGCGACAATTACCGCAGCGTGCTGGAGCCGATGATCGGCGAAGGCGATTTTCTGCTGAACCTGTCGGTCGACGTTTCGTCGCTGGCCCTGATCGAACTGGCACACGAGCGCGGCGCGCTCTATCTCGATACCTGCATCGAGCCCTGGCTGGGCGGCTATACCGATACCTCGCTCAGCGCCTCGGCCCGCTCGAACTACGGCCTGCGCGAGGGGGCGCTGGCCCTGAAGGCCAGGTTCGCGCCCGGCGGGCCGACCGCCGTGCTGACCCACGGCGCCAATCCCGGCCATGTCAGCCACCTGGTCAAGCAGGGCCTGCTCGACATTGCCGCCGCCACCGGCGCCCCCGTCGACCCCCAAGGACCGCGCCGGCTGGGGCCTGCTGGCCCAGAAGTTGGGCGTGAAGGTCATCCACGTGGCCGAGCGCGACACCCAGAAGGCCAATATTCCCAAGGCGATCGGCGAATTCGTCAACACCTGGTCGATCGACGGCTTCGTCGGCGAAGGCTGCCAGCCGGCCGAACTGGGCTGGGGCACGCACGAGCGGCATTTCCCCATCGACGGTGGCCGCCACGAGATCGGCAAGGGTGCCGCGATCTATCTGCATCGCCCCGGCGCCTCGGTCCGGGTGCGCACCTGGACGCCCAAGGAAGGCCCCTTCCACGGCTTCCTGATCACCCATTCGGAGGCGATCTCGCTCTCTGATTTCCTGACCGTCGAGGAAGCCGGCAAGGTCACCTACCGGCCGACCTGCCACTATGCCTATCACCCCTGCGACGATGCCGTGCTCTCGGTCCACGAAATCGCCGGCAAGAACTGGCAGATGCAGGCCACCAGGCGCCTGATGTCGGACGAGATCATCTCCGGTATCGACGAGTTGGGTGTCCTGCTCGCCGGCCACGCCAAGGGTGCCTACTGGCTGGGCTCGCAGCTCGACATCGAGACCGCGCGCGATCTCGCCCCCTACAACAGCGCGACCTCGCTGCAGGTGACCTCGTCGGTGCTGGCCGGCGTAGTCTGGGCGATCGAGAACCCGCACGTCGGCATCGTCGAGCCCGAGGACATGGACTTCCGCCGCTGCCTGGAGATCGCCGGCGAATACTGGGGGCCGCGCGTGGGCGCCTTCACCGACTGGACCCCGCTCGACCACCGGGCCGAACTGTTCCCCGAAGACCTGGACCCCAGCGACCCCTGGCAGTTCAAGAACATCCGCGTCGGCTGAGACGCGGCGGTTCCCGCGACGAAAGGGCCCGGGCAAACCCCGGGCCCTTTTTCGTCAGCGCGGCGGCAGGCGGTCGCGGATTTCGCCCAGGCGGCGGAAGGTCTCGAAGGCCAGCAGCACCATTTCGCTGCCGATGCGCACGCCGATGATCCCCAGGACGAGGTAGACGAAGGCCAGCACCAGCGTCAGCAGGCTGAAGCCCATGCCCGTGATGCCGAGGCCGGTCACCAGGGTGAAGAGGAAGCCCAGCACCACCAGCACCAGGCCGATGAAGTAGAAGAACTTGACCACTTTCGGCGTGATGAACTCGTCGAAGCGCAGCCAGGTGTTGATGTCGAACATGAAGATCTCCCCTTTCAGATCGCTGTTACGTCAAGTGGCGGTGTAATAGGCATTCACGACCGAGGCCATCAGCGCCGCCCCGATCGCCCCGACCAGCACCGCGATCAACTGGAAGATCGCCAGGCCGACGATGCCGAGGCTGACGATCAGCGGGCTCAGAATCAGGCCCACGATCATCATCACGATCACGATCGGGATGATGATGAGGATGACACTGCCCACGATACTGCCGAAATAGGGTGCGGTCGCATTGAAGCTGGTGCCGGGGTGGTGATCTTGCCCAGGGCCAGATCCTCGAAGAAGAAGGACAGCCGGACAGCGATGATG
Organism: Oleomonas cavernae; assembly: GCF_003590945.1. Lineage (NCBI taxonomy): Bacteria > Pseudomonadati > Pseudomonadota > Alphaproteobacteria > Acetobacterales > Acetobacteraceae > Oleomonas > Oleomonas cavernae. The sequence goes on from NZ_QYUK01000011.1 coordinate 1,989,394, forward strand.
ATGATGGCGATGCTGACGATCAGGCCGACCAGCCCCATGCCGGCGACCGCGCCGGCGCTGGCCCCGCCATCGCCGGCACCGACCAGCAGGCTGACCACGGCGCCCGGCAGGATGCCGATGCCCAGCGCCCAGATCAGGAACAGCCGCTCGCTGGCCGACGGCGCCAGGGGCAGGACCATGGCCACCCGGGTAAAGCCCGAGTTGACCGCCCGAAACCAGGCAATATTGACGCAATAGGCGAAGGCCCCCGCGGCCAGCGAGAACACGATCCCCACGAGCGAGCCCACAAAGCCGCCGATGAGGCCGGCGACATAGGTACCGACGATCGCGATGACACCGCCGATCAGGGCCGGCACGATCGCCACCTTTACCCAGTCGTTCACATGCGCCAGCAGTTCGCGGTAGCCCCGACGGCGGCGTCGACAACATTCGGCTTGGTCATTTTGTGCCCCTACCCCTGTGATTGAGGCGAAGTCTAGGCGAAATCGGGCGCGGGAATAAGGGGAGAGCGCCACAAAAGGTGATGAAGATCACTCAGCCGGATGGAGATGGCGTCTCGGCGGAACGCCACGCGCCCCACTCAGGATAGCGCGCTCTATCATCAAGGGAGCAATCCGCTGAATACACCTAAAGATTGCTATCCTGGCTCACAGGTTCTATCTTTGTTCCGGATCTGTTTTCCGAAAGGCAAAAACATCGATACGTCATCCCGCGAAGGCGGGGATCCACTGTTGTGACAGGCCGGGTCCGCTCCAGCATGCCCCTGCGGTGGATCCCCGCCTTCGCGGGGATGACGCGCCTTCATCAGGGAACTCGCAATGTCTTTTCCATATTCTATCGTGCCGGTGCTTGATCGCGCATTGCGCTCTGCCCGCGAGACAAAACTGTACGATGAAGCTTTGATTATTTGCGATGGCTACTGCAACGACAATCCAACCGACGCAAATGGTTACTCTGCGCGGTCAATTCTTCTTTCGATGAAAAAGGATCCCATGAGCGCGCTCGCGGATCGGGATCGTGCCATCCGCTTGCGTGCCGGCGCACCGGCTGCGGGCGATTACTCGTCACGCGGCCGGCTACTGATGGAATTGCGGCGCTGGCGCGAGGCGATTGAGGCTTGGAAAGCCGTTTCGGCTCTCGACCATACCGGCTGGTTCGAGTCGTACCCGGCGCTGATGCAGGCTGAATGCCATCTTTTGCTGGGCGAGATCGAGGCAGCCGAAGCCATTTGTGAAGAGATCCCTGACGATTACACCTTCCCCGGCTTCCGTGGACTCCTCGCGGGCTCGAAATTCGAGATTCTCGACGACATCGCCACCATCCGCCGCGGCCGGCACCCGCGGCCATGAAAAAGGCCCGGCAGTTGCCTGCCGGGCCTTGATCGGATGAGCCTTGCGGCCGGTCAGCGCTTCGAGAACTGGAAGCTGCGGCGGGCCTTGGCCTTGCCGTACTTCTTACGCTCGACGGTGCGGCTGTCGCGGGTCAGGAAGCCGCCGGCCTTCAGCACGCCGCGCAGTTCCGGCTCCTGGTAGGTCAGGGCCTTGGAGACGCCGTGACGGACAGCGCCCGCCTGGCCCGACAAGCCGCCGCCCGAGACGGTGGCTTCGATGTCGTACTGGCCGACGCGGTTGGTCACCTGGAACGGCTGGTTCAGCAGCATGCGCAGGACCGAACGGGCGAAGTAGGTCTGGATGTCGCGGCCGTTGACCGTGACCTTGCCAGTGCCGCGCTTCACCCAGACGCGGGCGACCGCGTCCTTGCGCTTGCCGGTGGCATAGGTGCGACCCTTGGCGTCGACGGCCTTCTTGGCCTCGAGCTTGCTGTCGGCGGGACGGGCCGCGGCCTGACCGGTGGTCAGGGTGCGCAGATCCTGGAGCGTGCGCGGGGACTGATGGGGAGCCTGGTTCTCGGCCATGGCTTACCTCTTGTTCTTCGGGTTCAGGGCGCCGACGTCCAGGACTTCGGGCTGCGAACCGGCATGGGGATGAGCGGTACCGGCATAGACGCGCAGATTGGACATCTGCTGGCGCCCCAGCGGGCCACGGGGGACCATGCGCTCCACGGCCTTCACCAGCACCCGCTCGGGATGCTTGCCGTCGAGGATCTGGCCCATGGTGCGGGACTTGATGCCGCCGGGATGGCCGGTGTGCCAATGGAATTCGCGGTTCTCACGCTTGCGGCCCGTGAACGCGACCTTGTCGGCGTTGATCACGATGACGTTGTCGCCCATGTCGACATGGGGCGTGAAGGTGGCAAGGTGCTTGCCACGCAGGCGGTTGGCGACGATCGAGGCGAGACGGCCGACGACGAGACCCTCGGCGTCGATCAGCACCCACTTCTTCGTTACCTCCGCAGGCTTTGCGGAAAAGGTCTTCATTTATACCAAACCTCGTGTAGCCGGGCGCAGGCCCGGCGGGAGGCCGGCATATAGACAGAGTAGCGGCGCGAAATCAAGCGCCTTGGCGTCAACAAAATCAGCCACTTATCGCAACGGTATTATAATACCGCTGCCCAAGTGGTTGATTTCTATAGGGCGCCCTCAGGCCGGTACGTTGATACCACTCTGCACCGCCGGGCGGGCGTATACCCGCTCCAGCCAGGCCGACACGCCCTTCAGCCCGTCCATGTCGACCCCCAGGAAGCCGCCCAGCTTGGTCCAGGGGAAGGCCGCGATATCGGCGATCGAATAGTCGTCCCCGCCCAGGTAGGGCACCTGGGACAGGCGGCTTTCCAGCACGTTGAAGATGCGGGCCACCTCATTGGTGAACCGCTCGACCGCATAGACCTGGGGCTCGCCCTGATAGTTCCGGAAATGGAACAGCTGGCCCATCATCGGCCCGATCGAGGCCATCTGGAAAAACAGCCATTCGAGCTGGGCGGCCCGCGCCGGGCCCGAGGGGCTCAGGAACTTGCCGGTCTTCTCGCCCAGATAGATCAGGATGGCGCCCGATTCGAAGACCACCTGGCCATTGTCCCGGTCCTTGATCACGGGGATCTTGTTGTTGGGGTTCATGGCGAGGAATTCCGGCTTGAACTGTTCGTTCTGGCCAAGATCGATCGAATGCACCTCGTAAGGCAGCCCGCATTCGTCGAGCATGATCGAGACCTTGCGGCCGTTGGGCGTCTTGGCGGTGTAAAGATCGATCATCGGCTAATTCCACTGTGAGCGAACAGGCGCTAAGCCTTGCCCGATGCGGATCGTGCCGCCAAGGTCAAAAGCGATAAGGGAGGCTTATGCAATGAATGCAGCGGTAGAATCACCCCTGGTGACGCGCCACGATGCCGGCGGCATCACCACCTTGACCATGAGCCGGCCAGCCTCGCGCAATGCCCTGTCCATGGCGATGATGGCGGCGCTGATCGAGGCGCTCGATACGGTGGACGCCGATCATGCCGTCAAGGTCGTGGTCCTGGCGGCGGAAGGGCCGGCATTCTGCGCCGGTCATGATCTCAAGGAATTGCGCGCCATCGGCCGCGACGGCGCGGCGCTGGCCGCGGTCTTTGCCCGCTGCAGCAGCTTGATGCTGCGCATGCAGTCGCTGCGCCAGCCGATCATTGCCCGGGTCCATGCCATGGCCACCGCCGCCGGTTGCCAGCTCGTCGCCACCGCCGACCTGGCGATCGCCGCGGATAACGCCAAATTCGCCACGCCGGGCGTCAATATCGGCCTGTTCTGCTCGACCCCGATGGTGGCGCTGACGCGCAACGTGGGGGCCAAGCAGGCGATGGAAATGCTGCTGACCGGCGAGGCGATCGATGCCGCCACGGCGCAGCGCTACGGCCTGATCAACCATGCGGTACCATCGGGCGAGCTCGACGCGGCGATCATGGCCCTGGCCGCGAAGATCGCCGGCAAATCCCCCCTCACCCTGAAGATCGGCAAGGAAGCCTTCTATACCCAGGCGGGCAAGACCACGTCGGCCGCCTATGAATACGCCTCGGCGGTGATGACCCAGAACATGCTGGCCCGCGACGCCCAGGAAGGCGTCGGCGCCTTCATCGACAAGCGCGAGCCGGTCTGGACGGGGTGCTGATTGCCGGGCTGCCGGGCTGGCAGATCCGCCTTGCGTCCTTCGACAGGCTCAGGATGAGGAAGCTTTTTTTGGCATAAAGACTCTCCTCATGGTGAGCCTGTCGAACCACGCAAACCTGCCGCCCCAGTCCCAAAAGCTATCAAATCAACCCCGCCAAAGGCGACGACGGGTCGGCGTAGAGCTTCTTGGGCATGCGGCCGGCGCGGTAGGCCAGGCGGCCGGCTTCGACCGCGGCCTTCATGGCCCGGGCCATCAGGATCGGGTCCTTGGCCTCGGCGATGGCCGTGTTCATCAGGACGCCGTCGCAGCCCAGTTCCATGGCGACCGCCGCATCGGATGCCGTGCCGACGCCGGCATCGACCAGCACCGGCACCTTGGCCTCCTCGATGATGAGGCGGATGCCGACCGGGTTCTGCACCCCCAGGCCCGAGCCGATCGGCGCCGCCAGGGGCATGATCGCGCAGCAGCCGATCTCCTCCAGGCGCTTGGCCATGATCGGGTCGTCGGAACAGTAGACCATCACGTCGAAGCCCTCGGCGACCAGGGTTTGCGCGGCCGCCAGGGTCTCGACCATGTTGGGATAGAGGGTCTTGATGTTGCCCAGCACCTCGAGCTTCACCAGTTTCCAGCCGCCGGCCTCGCGCGCCAGGCGCAGGGTTCGCACCGCCTCGTCGGCGGTATAGCAGCCGGCCGTGTTGGGCAGGAAGGTGTAGACACGCGGGTCCAGGTAGTCGACCAGCATGGGCGCCCCCGGCGTCGCCAGGTTGACCCGGCGCACGGCGACCGTGACGATTTCGGCGCCCGATGCCTCGATCGCGGCTCTTGTCTCGTCGAAATCCTTGTACTTGCCGGTGCCGACCAGCAGGCGCGAGCTAAAGCGGCGCCCGGCGACCACGAAGCTGTCCTGATCGGCGGCGACGGACAGGTTGCCGCCACCGATGAAATGCACGATTTCCAGGCGGTCGCCCTCGGCCAGTTCGACCGCGGCAAAGGTCGAGCGCGGCACGATTTCCAGATTCCGCTCCACCGCCACCTTGACCTGGTCCAGGCCCAGGTGCCCGATCAGCCCGGCAACCGTCACCGGCCCATCCAACGCCATCGCGTCGCCGTTGACCGTGATATTCATCATCTGCTGCGCCCCTATCGACTCCTGGCGCCACATATAAGCGATCCCGCCGCCCGAGTTAACCTTCCGGTCAGGTCTTTCGGCGACGCTGTCGTGAGGTAGAACGCATAGCTTACCCATCGCCGACAGCAGGGACGGCCCAAGCGGCCGCTGGAACCCGTGGAACGCAACGCCATACAACTGAAAGCAGTCATCGATACTGCCGTCGACGGCATCGTCATCATCGACGAGAACGGGCTGATCCAACTGTATAACGTTGCGTGCGAGAAGTTGTTCGGCTACCCGGCGGCCGAGACCATCGGCCACAACGTCCGCATGCTGATGCCGGCGCCCTATCGCAGCGAGCACGACGGCTACCTCCACAACTACCGCACCAGCGGCGTGCGCAAGATCATCGGCATCGGCCGCGAGGTGATGGGGCAGCGCAAGGACGGCTCGACCTTCCCCATGGAGCTGTCGGTGGGCGAGGCCGTGGCCGACGGCGCCAAGCTCTATGTCGGCATCATCCGCGACATTTCCGAGCGCAAGAAGGCCGAGGAAGCCCTGCGCACCTCGGAAGAAACCATGCGCGCGCTCATCAATACCGCGGTCGACGGCGTGATGATCATCGACGACCAGGGCCTTGTGCGGATCTACAACCCGGCCTGCCAGCGCCTGTTCGGCTATACCGCCGAGGAGGTGATCGGCAACAACGTGCGCATGCTCATGCCCGCCCCCTACCGTGCTGAACATGATGCCTACCTGGACAACTACCACAACACCGGGCAGCGCAAGATCATCGGCATCGGCCGCGAGGTGGTCGGGCAGCGCAAGGATGGCACCACCTTCCCCATGGAACTGTCGGTCGGCGAGACATTCGCCGAGGGCGAGAAGCTGTTCGTCGGCATCATTCGCGACATCACCGAACGCATTCGCGCGATCGAGGCGGTGACCTCGGCCCGGCAGGCGGAGGAGGCCAACCGGGCCAAGTCCAACTTCCTGGCCACCATGAGCCATGAACTGCGCACCCCCATGAACGGCATCCTGGGCATGACCGGATTGCTGCTGGACACGCCCCTGAGCACCGAACAGCGCAGCTATGCCGAGGCGGTGCAGAATTCGGGCGAGACCTTGATGACCTTGCTCAACAACCTCCTGGATCTGTCCAAGATCGAGGCCGGGCGTTTCGAGCTCTACGATCGGCCGTTCGACCCGGTCGACGTGCTGGACGGGATCGCCGCGATCTGGGAGACCCAGGCCCAGCGCAAGGGCCTGGATTTCTTCGTTTCCAAGGATCTGCGCGGCATCCACCAACTCGTCGGCGACCCCGATCGGCTGCGGCAGATCCTGGTCAACCTGGTCTCGAACGCGGTCAAGTTCACCTCGGCCGGTTTCGTCGCTCTGCGGGTGAAGCGCGAGACCGGCATCGGCCCCAAGGTGCTGCTGCGCTTCGAGATAAAGGATTCCGGCATCGGCATCGACGAGGAGGTACAGGGTCGCCTGTTCCGCAAGTTCGAGCAGGCCGATGCGGCCATCGCCCGCACCTATGGCGGGTCGGGCCTGGGCCTGGCGATCTGCCGGGAAATCGCCGGGCTGATGGGCGGCGACATCGGCGTAACCAGCCAGGCGGGCCGGGGGTCGACCTTCTGGGCAACCTTGCCGTTCGACATGGTTCAGGTCGAAGCGTTCCCGGAGAACACCGCCGCCGGCGCTCCCTCGCGCCAGGCGTTCGCCCCCGCCGCGACCGGCCCGTTGAGAATCCTGATCGCCGAGGATCACCCCTATAACCAGAAATTGATGGTGGCACGGCTCGGCGGCACCGGGCATCGCGTCACCGTGGCCAACAACGGGGTCGAGGCCGTCGAACGCGCGGGCAACGAGACCTACGATCTGATCCTGATGGATGTCCGCATGCCGGAAATGGACGGCATCGAGGCGACGTCGCATATCCGCAAGCTGCCGCATCCCTTCGGCGCCGTGCCGATCATCGCCGTTACCGCCCACGCCATGCGGGGCGACCGCGAGCGCTATATCGAAGCCGGCATGGACGATTACATTTCCAAGCCGGTGGACTTCGCTGCCCTGTCCCAGTTGATCGACAAGGTGCTCGAGCGCCACCGGCGGGTGCCGGTCCCGGCCGATTGAGGCGGCAACTGCCGGGTTTGCACCTGCTGGCCGCTGGCTGTAAGGTGCCATCGCCGCGGGCATGGCGATTCCCGGCGGACTTGCCACTAACAAGCCGGGGGGGCGATGCGGCCGATCGTTCTGGTGCTGAATGGACCCAACCTCAACCTGTTGGGACTCCGGGAACCCCACATCTATGGCCGCGACACCCTTGCCGGGATCAAGGCCATGGTCGAAGCCTGGGGCGAAAGCTTCGGCCTCGAGGTCGAATTTCACCAATCAAATCATGAAGGTGAGCTGATCGACTGGATCCATGCCGCGCGCGGCCGCGCGGCGGGAATCATCATCAATGCCGGCGCCTTCACCCACACCTCGATCGCCCTGATGGATGCGCTGCTGGCGTCCGAAGTACCGGCCATCGAGGTACATCTGAGCAACATCTTCCAGCGCGAGGCCTTCCGGCATCACTCTTATATCGCACTTGCAGCAAAGGGTGTGATATGTGGCCTCGGCGTTCAGGGTTATCTGCTGGCTCTGGAGGCAGTGAAGGGTTTGATCGGCCAGGATCCGCCCCCACGGAACTAACCGGCACCACACGCCGGATTAAAATCGGAGATTCCTTTTGATGGCGAAAATGTCGCTCGACAAGACGCTTATCCGCGAGCTGGCCGAGTTGTTGGCAGAAGCCGATCTGACCGAAATCGAGGTCAGTGAAAATGGCCGTTCCATCCGTGTCGCCCGCCAGGTGACGGTCATCGCCGGTGCGCCGGTTGCCGCCATGGCGCCTGCCGCCGCGGTCGCGGCCTCGACCGGGGCGGGCAATCCGCCGGCCCAGCCCGCCGGCACGCCGGTGACCTCGCCCATGGTCGGCACCGCCTATACGGCGCCCGAACCCGGCGCACCCGATTTCATCAAGCCGGGTGACCGGGTCTCGAAGGGCCAGACCCTGCTGATCGTCGAGGCCATGAAGACCATGAACCCGATTCCCGCGCCCCAGGCCGGGACCGTGGTCAAGGTCGCGGTGGCCAACGGCCAGCCCGTGGAATATGGCGAGATCCTCGTGATCCTCGAGTGAGGTTGAGGACACCCCATGTTCGATAAAGTCATGATCGCCAACCGTGGCGAGATCGCCTTGCGGATCCATCGGGCCTGCAAGGAAATGGGCATCTCGACGGTGGCGGTCCATTCGACCGCCGACGCCGATGCCATGCATGTCCGCCTGGCCGACGAGAGCGTGTGCATCGGCCCGCCGCCGTCGAACAAGAGCTACCTGAACATCCCGGCGCTGATCTCGGCGGCCGAGATCACCAATACCGACGCCATCCACCCCGGCTACGGCTTCCTGTCGGAAAATGCCAACTTCGCCCAGATCGTGGGCGAGCACGGCATCACTTTCATCGGCCCCAAGCCCGAGCACATCCGCGTCATGGGCGACAAGATCGTCGCCAAGAAGACGGCCAAGGAACTGGGCATCCCCGTGGTGCCGGGCTCGGAAGGCGGCGTGACCACCGAGGAACAGGCGATCGAGATCGCCAGGGAGATCGGCTTCCCGGTCCTGATCAAGGCGGCCTCGGGCGGCGGCGGCCGCGGCATGAAGGTCGCGCGCAGCGTCGACGAACTGGCCGTCGCCCTGTCGACCGCGCGGTCCGAGGCCAAGGCGGCCTTCGGCGACGACGCGGTCTATATCGAGAAGTACTTAGGGCAGCCCCGGCACATCGAGATCCAGGTGATCGCCGACAGCTTCGGCAATGTCGTGCATCTGGGCGAGCGCGACTGCTCGCTGCAGCGCCGCCACCAGAAGGTGCTGGAGGAAGCCCCCTCGCCCGCCCTGAACGTCGACGAGCGCAACCGCATCGGCAATGTCGTCGCCGACGCCATGCGTAAGCTGGGCTATCTGGGCGTGGGAACCGTCGAGTTCCTGTACGAGAACGGCGAGTTCTACTTCATCGAAATGAACACGCGCCTGCAGGTCGAACACCCGATCACCGAGGCAGTAACCGGCATCGACGTGGTGCGCGAGCAGATCCGGATCGCCGCCGGCGCGCCCCTGTCGTTCAGCCAGAGCGATATCGAATTCGCCGGCCACGCCATCGAGTGCCGGATCAACGCCGAGAACCCGGTGACCTTCACCCCGTCGCCCGGCCAGATCCTGGACTATCACCCGCCCGGCGGCCCCGGCGTGCGCATCGATTCGGCCGCCTATACCGGCTATCGCATCCCGCCCTATTACGACAGCCTGATCGGCAAGCTGATCGTCCACGGCAAGACCCGCAACGAATGCCTGATGCGGCTGCGCCGGGCGCTGGACGAATATGTCGTGGGCGGCATTGAGACGACGATCCCGCTGCACCAGCGCCTGATCGGCGAGCCCGACTTCCAGAACGGCGACTATCACATCCACTGGCTGGAACAATTCATCGCCCGCACCACCAAGGCGGAGTGAGGCGCAGGCTCAACCCTCGTCGGTTTCGGGCGGTGCGATATCCGCCCGAAGCGAACGCTGGTAGACCAGACCAACGCCGAGGGCCCGGCAACTGACGCGATTGACCCGGAGTCCTCATCCCTGCAAAAATTGTAGAAGCAAGCGGCTGACCTCCTCCGGCTGCTCCTGCTGTACCCAATGTCCGGCACCATCAACCAGATTAGTGCTCCGCCAACGAGTACACGCCACGGTTTGCATTCTCTCGAAGGCACCCGGATTTTGGTAGATACCCCAATCGCTCTTGCCAGCAATGTAGCAAGCGGGCACATCGATCGTACGGCCCGAAAACATCTCGAGCTCCGCCGTGTATTTGCCTTCAGCGCAGCGATACCATTGCAGTCCACCCTGAAATCCGGTCCGACCAAATTCGCGAGCGTACACGTCCAATTCGCCCTCGGTGAGCCACTTGCATGAGTCGATTTCTTGAGCTGATGGCATTTCTTCTGCAACCGTCTCAGCCATCCCTTTCCCGAGATCCATAATGTAATAGGTGGGCATTTTTGCCAGCTCGCTGGCCGTGAACGCGGTTAGTTTGAACGGCTGGTTTTTTTTCCAATCGGCGCTCTTGAAATGATAATATGCGCGCATGAAAGCGTGGATTCCTTGCGGGGCTCTCCACATATTTTCATTGGCCTCGCGTGTTCGGAAATATTGTTGATAGTGCTTTCGCGGTCGGTCTAGCTTTGCGAGGTCTTCAAAGATTTTTGAGGCAGCGGGCGCAACGGCCGGTGCCGTTGTATCGGCCGTATTGAACGGTAGTGGAGGCGAGCCACCAAATGGGGCGCTCATCAGGGCTACCGAACGGAACACGTCGGGGCGGATAATTGCGCAATATGCCGCGACTGGTGAACCGTAGTCATGTCCAACAACCGCGGCCACGGAGCGATAGCCCAGTGCCGAAGTTAATCCCAATGCATCTCTGACAAGGTTCGGAATGCGAAACGAGTCGAGATCGCCATCATACGCGTCATCCCACCCCGTGGTGCGTCCATAGCCCCGTTGATCGGGGGCAACGACGTGATACCCGGCGGCGGCCAAAGGCGGCATTACCTTGCGCCAACTGTAGGCGAGCTCCGGGAAGCCATGCAGGAGCAGGATACACTGGCGTTCCTTGGTCTCAAAACCGGCTTCTAGTACGTGCATCGCAAGACCATTGATGTTGGTGACAATGCGGGAGCGGACACCGGACGGGAGCGTGGAATTTCCGTAGGGCGGCAAGGTAGCTACATCTGTGCGAACGATGGCTGCGCGGATCCGATTTTGGGCGGCTGCCAAATCGCTTGCGGCCGCAGCAGAGACGCCTAGGCGAAGTCTCCGACGTGAAATGCTTGGCTTGCTGTCGGTAGTCGCCCTTTCGGTGTTCATCTCTTTTCTCCTCAAGTTGCCCGCGCGCGTTGCCTCGGCCTTCCAGAAAGACAGCCGCGTAATAGCGGCGGAACCAGCCCATATCCTCAAGGGCGGTGTCGAGGTAGACAACTTCCATCCGTCAACGGCGCTTCAGCGAGATGGCGGGCTTGGGCGCCGGCACTTCACCAGGGGTGTCCCAGCTTTCCATCCACCGGTGAACGGCCCCTTGCGACACGAACATGCCTTCGTCGGCCTTCGCGACGGCGTCTTTGGCCATCTGGCGCTTAGCTTCCGTGCTGGCCCGCAGATTCTCGATCGCCTGCGTGGCGATCCAGGCGGCCGAGCGGTCCTGCCGTTCGGCCTCGCGCTCGAGCCACGCCTTAAGGTCAGGATCAAGGCGCAAAGAGAAGCGGGAACTGGACATTGCGACCGACTTCCTTCGCTGGTCTAAAGCGTCAGACAATGTCCGACATTGTACGCCACTGTCCGATGGCCTCAACCCAACGGGCCGCCCTGGTGGGTCCTGCGGCATCCTTCGGCTGTAAATGCGACAAGGGCTCCGCTACGCTTGCGGCCGATGACAGAACTCACCCCCGCCCTATTGCTGCGTGCCTATGCCGCCGGCATCTTCCCGATGGCGGACCACGTCAAGGATCAGGAGCTGTTCTGGGTCGATCCCGATTGGCGCGGCGTCCTGCCGCTCGACCGTTTCCATATCCCGCGCAGCCTGGCCAAGGTGGTGCGCAGCGACCAGTTCCAGGTCACCATTGATCGTGACTTTGCCGCGGTCATCGCCGCTTGCGCGGCCTCGGCCCCGGGCGCCGGTCGACCTGGATCAGCCACCGCATTCGCGCCATGTACGAGGCGCTCTATGAACAGGGCCATGCCCACAGCGTGGAAACCCGCCTCGACGGCCGCCTGGTGGGCGGGCTCTACGGCGTGCGGCTGGGCGCCGCCTTCTTCGGCGAGAGCATGTTCAGCCGCGAGACCGATGCCTCGAAGGTCGCGCTGGTGCATCTGGTGGCGCGCCTGCAGGTCGGCGGTTTTCGCCTGCTCGATACCCAGTTCGTCACCAGCCACCTGATGCGCTTCGGCGCGGTCGAGGTCCCGCGCGAGACCTATCGCAAACGCCTGGCCGACGCCGTCGGCGGTTCGCCCGGCGAGTTCTTCGCGATGCCTCAGGGACTGCCGGGGGCCGCGGTCTTGCAGGCGGTGACCCAGACGTCATAGACCGGATGCTCGAGCGCCGACAAGGCCGGGCTCGACGCGAACATCCAGCCGGAAAAGACGGCGACCGCCGGCTGGCCGGGCGGGGTATCGGCGATTTCCAGGAAGGCCGAAGCCTCGGGCTTCTCGTCGGGCGGCGGGATCACGCATTTGCGCACGCGGATCGTCAGGGTCCCGAAGGTCGCCGTGCCGTCGAGCGGCACCTCGATCGTCGAGATACGGGCGGTGACCTTGTCCAGGCCCTGCAGCACGACGCCGACGACGCGGCCGGGCGTAGCGGGCAGCACGGGGACGGCGACGCCGCCGGCGGCGGGCGGCGGCGGGGGCGGCACCTCGGCGTCGCTGGGGACATCCTCGACCGGCGGGGCCGGGTCGGCAGGCTCGACCGGTTCGGCCGGCGGCGCGGCATCGCCCGGTGCCGGGGCCTGTGCCCAGCCGGAACCGGCGCCCAGCAGCGCAATCGCCGTCACCAGGGCAAAGGTGGTCGTCGGCCGCCTGCTGCGCACAATGATGCCTTAGGGGTTGGCCGGCGCCGGGGCCGGGCTGCCGCCGCCGGCGTTGCTGCCGTCGGCCGAACCGAAGACGGCACGGCTGATCAGCCCCATCAGGTCGACCGAGCTCTGCGTGTATTTGATCTCGCCGCCGGCCTGCAGCGGCTTGTCGCTGCCGCCCGGCTCGATCGCGATATAGGCGCCGCCCAGCAGGCCCTCCGAGGCGATCTTGGCCGAGCTGTCGTCAGGCAGTTCGATGCCGGCGGAGATGCTGAGGTGGACGGTGGCGCGGTAGGTCTTGGGGTCCAGGAGCTGGGCGGTCACGCTGCCGACCTTGATGCCGCTGATGCGCACGTCGGCCCCGGTCGGCAGGCCGTCAACCCGATCGAAGCGCGCCACCACATCGTAACCGCCACCGGTCCTGGCGCCGACATTGGTATAGGCGAAAATGAGAAACACCGCGGCCACGCCGATGACGACGGCGCCAATCAGGGTTTCGACCAGGTTCGAACTCATGGACTTGAACTTCCCTCGGCTTTGCGGCGGATTCGAGGCCGATCAGACCGGCGTCCAGGGCTCGTAGTCGCCGGTGGCGCGGGCGCGATGACCCGCGGTCGCCAGGCTCCCGGGGGGTGGTAGGCCGCGGCCGTACCGGTCAGGTTGGGCTGGTGCGGCTTTTCCCAGGTCTTCACCGGCAGCGGCTGTTCCGAGGGCGGCAGCGCGCTCATACCATGGAGCCAGGCATGCCATTCCGGCGGGATGCGGGTGGCATCGATCTCGCCGTTGTAGATCACCCAGCGGCGATCGCCGCCACGCTCGCGGTAATATTTGTTGCCCTGATCGTCCTTGCCGACGGCCTCGCCCTTGCGGCTGGTGAACCAGGCGGTCCCCAGGGTCGAATCGTGCCACCAGGTCAAGGCGCGCAAAAGGAACTTCATGGCCTGTCCGAACAGTGAAGGGTGTCTTGGCTTGTCCGCTCTTCTACCCTGCCAGGGGCCGGTAACGCAAATGCGAAACCCGGCCGTCACTTCAGCGTAAGAGGCAGGCCGGCCGCCAGGAACAGAACCCTGCCGGCGCGCGCGGCCAGGCGTTGATTCAGGCGCCCCGCCTCGTCGCGGAAGGCGCGGGCCAGGGCGTTGTCGGGCACGATGCCCAGCCCCACCTCGTTGGCGACCAGCACCACCGGCGCCGCGCGGCGGTCGAGCGCCGCTTCCAGGGCTTCGATGGCCGCCGTGATACCGTGCTCACCCAGCATCAGGTTGGTGAGCCAGAGGGTGAGGCAATCGACCAGGACCGTGGCCCCGGCAGGCGCGGCATCGAGCGCGCCCGCCAGGTCGAGCGGGGCCTCGACCGTCTGCCAGCCGTCGGCACGATCGGCCCGATGCCGGGCGATGCGCGCCACCATCTCGTCGTCAAAGGCCTGGGCCGTGGCGACATAGACCCAGGGCGCCGGGCCGGCGGTGACCAAACCCTCGGCATAGCGGCTCTTGCCCGATCGGGCGCCGCCCAGGACGAGCGTGAGGGGAATCGACATGGAGACTTCCAGCTTGGCTGCGCGCCCTTATAGTTTCGCACGAGACAGTGCGAAATGGCGAAGACACCGCCGGCAGGGCTGATGATCAACAAGCTGGAATTTCTTCTCGCCCTGTCGCGGGAACGCCACTTCGGCCGTGCCGCCGAGGCCTGCGGCGTCACCCAGCCGACCTTGTCGGCGGGGTTGAAGCAGATCGAGGGCGAATTGGGCGTCCTGCTGGTGCAGCGTGGCTCGCGCTTCCAGGGCTTCACGCCCGAGGGCGAGCGCGTGCTGGAATGGGCGCGCCGGCTGGTGGCCGATTCCCGGGCCATGTTCCAGGAGGTCGCGGCGATGAAGCAGGGCCTGGCCGGCCACATCAAGATCGCGGCGATCCCCACCGCCCTGCCGATGGTGCCCCTGCTGACCACGCCGTTCCGGGCGCTGTACCCGAAGGTGAATTTCACCATCCTGTCGCGCACCTCGGTCGAGGTCCTGGGCCTGCTGGAAAACCTGGAGATCGACGCCGGCCTCACCTACCTCGACAACGAGCCGCTGGGCCGGGTCACCACCGTGCCGCTCTATGACGAGCACTACCGCCTGCTGACCGCCCCGAACGCGGCCCTGGGCGACCGCGAACGGGTCACCTGGGCCGAGGTCGGCCAGGTGCCGCTGTGCCTGCTGACCCCCGACATGCAGAACCGGCGCATCATCGACCGCCTGCTGCGCGCGGCAGGCAGCGTCCCCTCGCCCACACTCGAGTCCAATTCGATGATCGTGCTCTTTGCCCATGTCCGCACCGGCCAATGGGCCAGCGTCATGCCGGCCAAGCTGGCGGATGCCCTGGGGCTGCCCGATCATGTGCGCTCGATCCCCATCATCAGCCCCGATGCCGCCCATACCATCGGCCTGGTGGTGCCGCACCGCGAGCCGATGACGCCCTTGACCGCCGCCCTGGTGCACCAGGCCCAGGTGATCGCGCCGACCATTCCCGATGACGACGTGGGGTAATGGCATCGATACGGTGCGTCCTTCGAGACGGCCCTCCGGGCCTCCTCAGGATGAGGAAAATCTTTTTGACATTAAAGACTTACCTCATCCTGAGGAGCCGTCGAAGACGGCGTCTCGAAGGACGCACAGTGCTGATCCATCTGTTATCCTCGACGGCGTGATAGGGGGACATCCCATGACCCAGCAGACACCCTGGTTCCTGATCCTGAAGCCCGGTGACGAAAACCTGCCGGGGTCACCCTGGCACCGGGCCGGCGCGCACTCGCGGGGCAAGGTCGTGGTGCTGCCGGTGTGGCCCATGGGCTGGGTGCTGCTGGGCGCCTTCATCGCCTCGATCATCGCCGTGCCGCTGGTCATCTGGCTGGTGCTGTTCACGGGCGACATGGTCGATGTCGTCCTTGCCGCCGTCCTCACCGTGATCGCCGTGGGCGGTGATATTCTGGCGTTAATCTTTCTGATCAAAAATACCAGCGCAAGATGGACACCCGAATTGGCCGCCAGCCTGAAGGCCCGGCAGGATCGATAGAGGCGTTCTATCGCAACACGCGTTTTACCCCCTTGATCTCAATGGCTGATCAACCCAGCCTAGGGGTCGGAAGCGTCAAGTTGAGGCTGGAGAGTCAATGCCCCAGGCGGGATTGGTCAATGCCGAGCGCATTGCCGAGGTCATCGAGCACTACGCTCACATGGAGGGCGCGGCACTGCCCATGCTGCATGGCCTGCAGGAGCGCTTTGGCCATGTGCCCGAGGCTGCCGTGCCCATGGTGGCCGAGGCATTGAACCGCTCGCGCGCCGAGATCCACGGCGTCGTCACCTTCTATCACGATTTCCGCGAGGCGCCGGCCGGGCGCCACGTGGTCAAGGTCTGCCGGGCCGAGGCCTGCCAGTCGATGGGCGGCGAGGCCGTTGCCGCGCGCCTGGCAAGCCAACTGGGTGTCGGCTGGGGCGAGACCTCGCCCGATGGCCGGGTAACCCTCGAGGCGACCTATTGCCTGGGCCTGTGCGCCTGCGCCCCCTCGGCCATGGTCGACGGGCAATTGATCGGCCGGCTGGACAGCGACGCCGCCGATGCGATCGTGGCGGAGGTGGCGCGATGACCGTCACCATCTACGTCCCCCGCGACGCCGGGGCGCTGGCCGTCGGCGCCGACGCGGTGGCGGCGGCGATCACCAAGGAAGCCGCAGCCCGGGGTATCAGCGTTCGCCTGGTGCGCAACGGCTCGCGCGGGCTCTACTGGCTGGAACCCCTGGTCGAGGTGGAGACCCTGGCGGGCCGTGTCGCCTATGGCCCGGTGCAGGCCCGTGACATCCCCGGCCTGTTCGAGCAGGGCCTGTCGCAGGGCCGCGGCGACAGCCTTGGCCTGACGGAAGAGATCCCCTTCCTGAAGCGCCAGACCCGTTTCACCTTCGCCCGCTGCGGCATCACCGATCCCCTGTCGCTGGACGACTACCGCGCCCATGACGGCCTCAAAGGCCTGGCGCGGGCGGTGGCGATGACGCCGGCGGAAATCGTCGCGGAGGTCACCCGGTCGGGCCTGCGCGGGCGCGGCGGGGCGGGCTTTCCCACCGGCATCAAGTGGAAGACGGTGATGGACGCCAGGGGCGCCCAGAAATACATCGTCGCCAATGCCGACGAGGGCGACAGCGGCACCTTCGCCGACCGCATGCTGATGGAGGGCGATCCCTTCGTTCTGATCGAGGGCATGGCCATCGCCGGCCTCGCCGTGGGCGCCACCAAGGGTTACATCTACACCCGGTCGGAATATCCCCATGCCATCGCGGTGATGAACCAGGCGCTGGAGATCGCCCGCGCGGCCGGCATCCTGGGGCCGGACGTGCTGGGCAGCGGCCGGGCCTATGACATGGAAGTGCGGGTCGGCGCCGGCGCCTATGTCTGCGGCGAGGAAACCGCCCTGCTGGAGAGCCTGGAGGGCAAGCGCGGCCAGGTCCGCGCCAAGCCGCCCCTGCCCGCCCACCAGGGCCTGTTCGGCAAGCCGACCGTGATCAACAACGTGATCTCGCTGGCCTCGGTCCCCTTCATCCTGGACCAGGGCGCGGAAGCCTACGCCGCCGTCGGCATGGGCCGGTCGCGCGGGACCATGCCGATCCAACTGGCCGGCAACATCCGTCATGGCGGGCTCTACGAGGTCGGCTTTGGCGTGACGCTGGGCGACCTGGTCGAGGAGATCGGCGGCGGCACGGCCACCGGCCGGCCGGTGAAGGCGGTGCAGGTAGGCGGCCCGCTGGGCGCCTATTTTCCCCCGGCCCTGTTCGACACGCCGTTCGACTACGAAGCCTTTGCCGCCCGCGACGGCCTGATCGGCCACGGCGGCGTGGTGGTATTCGACGACACGGTGCAGATGGCTAAACAGGCCCGCTTCGCCATGGAATTCTGCGCGATCGAGAGCTGCGGCAAGTGCACGCCCTGCCGCATCGGCTCGACCCGCGGGGCCGAGACGGTGGACAAGATCATGGCCGGGATCGAGCCGGCGGCCAATCTGGCCCTGCTCGAAGACCTGTGCAACACCATGAAATTCGGTTCGCTCTGCGCCCTGGGCGGTTTCACGCCCTATCCGGTGATGAGCGCGATCAACCATTTTCCCGACGACTTCGTGGCGCCACCCCGCGCCCAGGCCGCCGAGTAAGGAGACAGCCCATGTCCCTCGTCGAAGAAATCGACTACGGCACGCCGGCCTCGAAGGCCCAGGCCACCGTCCACCTGACCATCGACGGCAACGCCGTGACAGTGCCGGCCGGTACCTCGATCATGCGTGCCGCCAAGGAGATGGGCACCAAGATCCCCAAGCTGTGCGCGACCGACATGGTCGAGGCTTTCGGGTCGTGCCGCATGTGCCTGGTCGAGATCGAGGGCCGCAACGGCACCCCGGCCTCGTGCACCACGCCGGTCATGGACGGCATGGTGGTGCGCACCCAGACCGATCGCCTGAAGCGTCTGCGCAAGGGCGTGATGGAACTCTATATCTCCGACCATCCGCTCGACTGCCTGACCTGTGCCGCCAATGGCGACTGCGAATTGCAGGACATGGCCGGCGCGGTCGGCCTGCGCGACGTGCGCTACGGCTATGCCGGCGACAATCACCTGGGCATGACCAAGGATACGTCCAACCCCTATTTCGACTACGACCCGTCCAAGTGCATCGTCTGTTCGCGCTGCGTGCGGGCCTGCGAGGAAGTCCAGGGCACCTTTGCCCTGACCATCGAGGCGCGCGGTTTCGAGAGCCGGGTGTCGCCCGGCATGCACGAGCAGTTCCTCGATTCCGAGTGCGTTTCGTGCGGGGCCTGCGTCCAGGCCTGCCCGACCGCGACCTTGACCGAGAAATCGGTGATCGAGATCGGCCAGCCGGAGCATTCCGTGGTCACCACCTGCGCCTATTGCGGGGTGGGCTGCACCTTCAAGGCCGAGATGCGGGGCGAGGAACTGGTCCGCATGGTGCCGTTCAAGGACGGCAAGGCCAATCGCGGCCATTCCTGCGTCAAGGGCCGCTTCGCCTGGGGTTACGCGACCCACAAGGAGCGGATCCTGAACCCGATGGTGCGGGCCAAGATCACCGATCCCTGGCAGGAAGTGACCTGGGACGAGGCCTTCGCTCATGTCGCCGCCGAGTTCAAGCGCATCCAGGCCAAGTACGGCAAGGAATCGATCGGCGGCATCACCTCGTCACGCTGCACCAACGAGGAGACCTACCTGGTTCAGAAGCTGATCCGGGCGGGCTTCGGCAACAACAATGTCGATACCTGCGCCCGGGTCTGCCATTCGCCCACCGGCTATGGCCTGAAGACCACTTTCGGCACCTCGGCCGGCACCCAGGATTTCGACTCGGTCGAACATGCCGACGTGGTCATGATCATCGGCGCCAACCCGACCGACGGCCACCCGGTGTTCGCCTCGCGCCTGAAAAAGCGCCTGCGCCAGGGTGCCAAGCTGATCATCGTCGATCCCCGGCGCATCGACCTGGTGCGCACGCCCCATGTCGAGGCGGCGCACCACCTGCCCCTGCGCCCCGGCACCAATGTCGCGGTCGTCACCGCGCTGGCCCATGTCGTGGTGACGGAAGGCCTGGTCGACGAGGCCTTCGTGCGCGAGCGCTGCGATTGGTCGGAATTCCAGGATTGGGCCGCCTTCGTCTCCGACCCGCGCCACGGCCCGGAAGAGGTCGAGAAGCTGTCGGGCGTGCCGGCCGACGAGATCCGCCAGGCCGCGCGGCTGTTTGCCACCGGCGGCAACGGCGCGATCTATTACGGCTTAGGGGTAACCGAGCACAGCCAGGGCTCGACCACCGTGATGGCGATCGCCAACCTGGCAATGGCGACCGGCAACATCGGCCGCGAGGGTGTCGGCGTGAACCCGCTGCGCGGCCAGAACAATGTCCAGGGCGCCTGCGACATGGGCTCGTTCCCGCATGAGCTGCCCGGCTACCGCCACATCTCGGACGATGCCACCCGTGACATCTTCGAGAAGCTGTGGGGGGTTACGCTCAACAACGAGCCGGGCCTGCGCATTCCCAACATGTTCGATGCCGCCCTCGAAGGCACTTTCATGGGCATGTACATCCAGGGCGAGGACATCGTCCAGTCCGACCCCAACACGACCCACGTCACCGCGGCGCTCAGCGCGATGGAATGCATCGTCGTCCACGACCTGTTCCTGAACGAGACCGCGGACTATGCCCACGTCTTCCTGCCGGGTTCGAGCTTCCTGGAGAAGGACGGCACCTTCACCAATGCCGAGCGGCGCATCAACCGCGTGCGCAAGGTGATGAGCCCGAAGAACGGCCTGGCCGACTGGGAAGTGACGCAGGCCCTGGCCCGGGCCATGGGCATGAGGATGGACTATGCCCATCCGTCGCAGATCATGGACGAGATCGCGGCCACCACGCCCAGCTTCGCCGGCGTCTCCTATGCCAAGCTCGACGAATTGGGCTCGGTGCAATGGCCGTGCAACGAGAAGGCGCCGGAAGGCACGCCGGTGATGCACATCGGCGGCTTTGCCGGCGGCAAGGGCAAGTTCGTCATCACCGAATATGTGCCCACGGACGAGAAGACCGGCCCGCGCTTCCCCCTGCTGCTGACCACCGGCCGTATTCTCAGCCAGTACAATGTCGGCGCCCAGACCCGGCGGACCCAGAACGTGGTCTGGCACGGCGAGGACCGCCTGGAGATCCACCCCCACGACGCCGAGCAGCGTGGGGTGAAGGAGGGCGACTGGGTGAAGCTGCAAAGCCGCTCGGGCGAGACCTCCCTGCGCGCGCTGATCACCGACCGCGTGGCACCGGGCGTGGTCTACACCACCTTCCACCACCCCGACACCCAGGCCAATGTCATCACCAGCGAATTCTCCGACTGGGCCACCAACTGCCCCGAATACAAGGTGACCGCGGTGCAGGTCTCGCCCTCCAACGGCCCGACCGACTGGCAGGAGCAATACCGCGAGCATTCGGCGCAGGCCCGCCGGATCATCCCGGGCCGGGACGCGGCGGAGTGATCGGGATGGTTAAGCTCCCCGGCCCCGCTACACAAAGCCCTCTCCTCCACGGGAGGAGAGGGTTGGGTGAGGAGGTCGTGGGGGCAAAATGCCGGCATCTCGAGACGGCCCGACCCACCTCCCCCAACCCCTCGCCTGCCAAGCGGGCGGAGGGGAGTAGAAAATCAAGTTTGCTGACCGTCATCCCGGCGCAGGCCGGGATCCATTCTGGGGCAGCGCGCGATGTCGCAATGGATCCCGGCCTTCGCCGGGATGACCGCCGTTTTGGAGGGCCTTGCCATGCAGGCTGAAAAGCTCGTCTACATGGCCAACCAGATCGCCGCCTTCTTCAAGGCCCAGGGCGAGGCCAAGGCGCCGGCCGGGATCGCCGACCATATGGCAAAATTCTGGGATCCCCGGATGCGCAAGGCCATCCTTGCCCATGAGGCCACTGGGGGTGAAGGCCTTGATCCCCTCGCCCTCAAGGCATTGGACTTGCTGAAGCCCAAGCAGGCCTGAACGCCGGACGATGATTGACCTGTCGCGGCCCGCAGCCTAAAGCGGGTTGGCGAGGGTCCCGACGATGAACGACAGAATCAGTCCGGCAGTGTGCATTTCGCCCGAACCCATCGAGCTTGGCGAATTCACCGATGCCGCGGCGGCGGTGGCCCGGCTCGAAGCGATCTACGCCCGCAATACCGCCTTCATCCGCGGCTATTTCGAGGCCTTCCTGAAGGGCGAGGTGCCGCAGGGCCGGGTTCGCGCCTGCTATCCCCAGTTGCGCTTTACCACGACCAGTTTCGGCCAGGTCGACTCGCGCCTGTCCTATGGCCATGTCCCGGCGCCGGGCGTCTACGAGACGACGATCTCCCAGCCCGACCTGTTCCGCAATTACCTGACCGAGCAGCTTGCGCTGCTGGTCGGCAATCACGGCATGCCGGTCGAGGTGAGCGAGAGCGAGGTGCCCATCCCCCTGCACTTCGCCCTGCCCGAAGGCGCCCATGTGGAAGGTGCCGTGGCCGAGGCCCTGCCCCGCCCGTTGCGCGATGTCTTCGATGTGCCCGACCTGTCGATCACCGACGATGCCATCGTCAATGGCACCTTGCAGTTCCCCTTCGGTGCACCGCTGCCGCTGGCGCCGTTCACGGCGCCGCGGGTGGATTACTCGCTGCACCGGCTGCGTCACTACACCGCCACCTCGCCGGTGCATTTCCAGAACTTCGTGCTGTTCACCAACTACCAGTTCTATGTCGACGAATTCACCGCCCGGGCCCGCGCCCTGATGGCCAGCGGCGACGGCGAATACACGGCCTTCGTCGAACCCGGCAATGTCGTCACCCGGGCGGGCGACGGCGCCGCCGTGGGCCTGCCGCCGCCCCTGCTGCCGCAGATGCCGGCCTATCACCTGGTGCGGCCCGACAATTCCGGCATCACCCTGGTCAACATCGGCGTCGGGCCGTCGAATGCCAAGACCGCGACCGACCATATCGCCGTCCTGCGCCCCCACGCCTGGATGATGCTGGGCCATTGCGCCGGCCTGCAGAATTCGCAGAAGCTGGGCGACTATGTGCTCGCCCATGGTTACGTGCGCGAAGACCATGTGCTGGACGCCGACCTGCCGACCTGGGTGCCGGTGCCGCCGCTGGCCGAAATCCAGGTCGCCCTGGAACAGGCGGTGGCCGAGGTCACCGGGCTGGAGGGCTGGGAGCTGAAGCGCATCATGCGCACCGGCACGGTCGCGACCATCGACAACCGCAACTGGGAACTGCGTGATCACCGTGAGCCGGTGCAGCGCTTCTCGCAATCGCGGGCGATCGCCCTGGACATGGAATCGGCCACCATCGCCGCCAACGGTTTCCGCTTCCGCGTGCCCTACGGCACCTTGCTGTGCGTCTCGGACAAGCCCTTGCACGGCGAGTTGAAGCTGCCGGGCATGGCCAGCGCCTTCTATCGCCGGCAGGTGAACCAGCACCTGGACATCGGCATGCTGGCCATGAAGAAGCTGCGGGCCATGGCGCCCGAGCGGCTGCATTCACGCAAGCTGCGCGGCTTTCTCGAAGCGGCGTTCCAATAAAACCACCGGCAAGCGTATGCCAGCGATCTGGATCGGTCTTGGCAGGGGCGTATGATGCAATGATTGCGACCAGCGCAAGGATGGCTGTGCCCTGGGCTTTTGAACTCCTGCCCTTTCGTCCGAGGCCCCCGCATGACCGATAGCGCCACCAAGAGCCGATCGCGACCGGTGCCGGCCGGCAATGCCGAGGCCGGCCTGGGCCGGGCCGAGGCGACCAAGCGCAAGCTGATCCTTGCCGCCGAGAAACTGCTGGGCCAGCGCGGCTTTGCCAATGTCAGCCAGCGCATGGTCCAGAAGGAGGCGGGCCAGCGCAACGCCGCCGTGGTGACCTATCATTACAAGTCCTTTGACGACCTGCTGCTCGATGTCTTCTCGCTGCGCATGGGCGCGATCAACGAACGGCGCATGGCCTTGTACGCGGCCCTGGACCAGGCCGGCGCGCTGGATATTCGCGGCATTGCCCGGGTGCTGATCGAACCCTTGGCGCGCGAACTGCTGCCGCGGCCCGAGGGCAATTATTACGTCCGTTTCCTGCTGCAGTATTTCACCGACCAGAGCTTCCGCCGCCTGAAGCTGCCGCTGGAACTGATCCAGGGGGTCAGCCTCGCCCGCCGGCGCTACCGCGAGCTTCGCGCCGACCTGCCGGCCGGGGAATGCAGCGAGCGGCTGTCGCTGTGCCTGGGCATGATCTTCCACGCCCTGGCGATGACCGAGATGGACCTGGAACTGGAGCAGCCGGACGAGGCGGCGCGACAGCAGCTGATCAACGACAAGACCCGCCGGCTGGTCGATGCCACGGTGGCCGTGCTGGCCCAGTGACGATCAGGGCGGGAGGATCAGGGCGGCTGGATTTCGTCCGCCGGGATGCCCAGCACGTCGGTCCAGAAATTGCCGCCCGTCTCGTCCGGTGCGGCCGCCGGCGCAGGAGCCGGCGCCGCGACGGGCACGGCGGCCTGCGGCTCTTCCGCCGGGCTTCCGAAGAGTTCGTCCCAGAAGTCCGGCGCCGGGGGCTCGGCCGGCGCCGCCGGTGCCGCCGCCCGCCCGGCCTCGGCCGGGATCAGGACACCCGGCGCTGTCGAAGTGGGTTGCGGCACCGGGTCGCCGTCCAGCGGTGCGATCGAGAATGCGCCGCCCACCCCCCAGGCCTCGTCGGCATGGGGCTTGGGATCGTAGATCTTCGTCTCCAGGCCGGTCTCCTTGGCATTGAACGCGCCGATCGCGGCCAGCAACTGCCAGCCCGCGAACAGCTCGTTGCGTTCGGCGATCTTCAGGCGGCGTTGGGCGTCGAGGAGATTCTGTTCGCTTTGCAGGGTGTCGAAGGTGGTGCGGAAGCCTTCCACTGCTTCCTTGCGCACACCGTCCAAGGCCTCCCTTGCGGCATCGACGCCTTCCTGCGCGTACCTGATGACATCCTTGGTGGTGGTCAGGGCATCGAAGGCGTCGGCGACCTGGCGTACCGTGGCGCGTTCCGTCGTGATCGTCTCGGCCCGGCGCTGGCTCCACAATTCCTTGGCGCGGCGGACCCGCGACTGCGTGGCGCCGCCCTCGTACAACGGCACGCGAAGCTGCAACTGCAACGAATATTGCTCCTCCTGCTCGCCGTCGAAGGACTGATTCTCGGCATAGAGGCCGGAGCCGACCAGATTGAGCGTCGGCGCGAACCCGGCCAGGGCGCGGTCGATATCCACCCTGGCGAGTTCTTCGTTGCGCCGTGCCTGCAACAAGCCCGGGTTGCCGTCGATCGCCACCGCGGTCGCAGCCTCCCTGGTCGCGGGCAACGACGGCGGCAGGCCCGGGTTGGCCAAGTCCATCGGCGGATGGCCGACCACTTCCTCGTAGGCGCTGCGCGACCGGCGCAAATTCTGTTCGGCGGTGACCTGATCGGCCTGGACCTGCGACAGCCGGGTCTGGGTCAGCGCGATATCGGTCTGCGAGATGTCGCCTTCCTCGAAACGCCGCTTGTTGCTTTCCAGTTCGCGCAGCAGGCTGGCGGCGATATCGCGCGTGATCGCCACCAGCGCCTCGTCCCTGATCACGTCGACATAAGCGGCGACGACGGCGACGAACACCTGCTGTTCGACCGCGGCCAGGCTGGCCCGCCCGACCTCGATCCTGGCGTCGGCGCTATTGACGGCGGCAAAGCCGCTCAAGGGGAACAAGGGCTGGACGATCTGCGCCTGGCCGCTGACCGGCTCACGGGAAGTGGCACGGCCTTGCTGAACCCTGCCGATGGTGTTCGCGTTCGAACCCTGGAGTTCGATGAGGGGACGAAAACCCGACAACGCCTCGGCCAGGTCTTCATCGGTCACGCGCAGGCTGGCACGCGCCGCCGCCAGTTGCGGGTTGGTGTTGTAGGCCGAGACCAGCGCCTCGGTCAGCGTTTCCGCCCGCGCGGCACCGGCGGCGGCGATCGCCGCGAGCGATAGAACGGCGGCAAGAACCATGCCGCGAAAGCGGAACATCCTCAGTCCTCTTTGAACGAACGGGTCAGCATGTCGATCATCGGCCGGATCAGATAGTCGAGGGCGGTGCGCTCGTCGGTGCGGACGATCACCTCGACCGGCATCCCTGGCAGCAGGCGCACCCCGCCCAGCCGGGCAATCTCATCCTCGGGCACCGTGATGCGCGCGAGATAGAACGCCTGTTGTTCCTTGTCGTCGTTGAGGACATCCGCCGACACGATGCTGACCGCACCGAAGACCGACGGGGTCTTGCGGGCGCTGAAGGTCGTGAAGCGGATCTCGGCTTCCTCGCCGGTGATGACCTTGTCGACGTCGGTGGGGCTGACGAAGGCCTCGATCACCAGGGGCTGGTTCTGCGGCACGATGTCCATCAGCCGGGCACCCGGCGCCACCACGCCGTTGCGGGTGTGGATGGTCATGCCGACGACAACGCCGCCGACCGGCGCCCGGATTTCGGTGCGATCCGCCTGGTCCTGGGCCGCGGAAATCTGCTCGTCGATCTCGGCGATCTCGCGCTCGACCTTTTCGAGGTCCTGCACCACGTCGCTGTTGAAGGTATTGCCGACCTGATCGATCTGCAAACGCGCCTCGCCCACCGCGACGTCGTTGCGGGCAATCTCCGAGATCACCTGGCCGCGGCGTCCGGCCAGATCGGCCGCGGTCCGTTCGAGGGCCAGCAGGCGCGTCTGCGCCGCCAGGCCTTCGGCGAACAGGCGGCGGACCCCGGCCAGTTCCTTCTGCACCGTCGCCAGTTGCAGGTCGATGGATTTTTGCTGGGCTACCAGGCCCTCGCGCTGGCGCCCCAACTGCTCGATCCGCTGCAACAGGATCGACACCTGGCCTTCCCGGGTATCGCGCCGGCTGGTGAAGGCAATCTGCTGCGACCGGATCTGCTCGGCCACCACCGGGTCGGTCGCCTGGGCCAGCAGGCGATCGGGGAACTCGATCGTCTCGGCATGGTCGCGTTCGGCCAACAGCCGCGCCCGCTGGGCCAGCGAGGCATGAAGGCGGTCGCGCAGCACCTGCAGATTGGCCTGGGCGCGCACATCGTGCAGGCGGATCAGGAGATCGCCGGCAGCGACGACGCTGCCGTCGCGCACCAGGATCTCGTCGATGATGCCGCCCTCGAGGTGCTGCACCGACTGGCGATTGGTGTCGACCGCCACCCGACCGGGCATCATGGCGCCACCAAACAGCGGGGCCGAGGCCGCCCAGAAGGTAAAGCCGCCCAGGCCCAGCACGACGACGGCATAGATCCACAGGATCGGCCCGCCCAGGCTGCGGTGCAGCGGCGGCCGGACGGTGCCCGCCAGCCCGGCGGGGATTGCGGCGGGAGCGCTCATGCCCGGGCCATGGCCGGCTGGGCAGCGGGAGCAACCTTGCCTTGCAGCTTGGCGATGACCTCCTCGGCCGGGCCGTGGGTTTCGATGGTGCCGTCACGCATGACCACGATCCGCTCCATCAGGCCGATCAGGGAAACCCGGTGACTGATCAGCACCACCGTCGCCCGGCGCAGGCGCAATTGGCGCAGGGCCTGCACCAGGGCCGCCTCGCCATCGGTATCCAGATTGGCATTGGGCTCGTCGAGAACCAGCAGAACCGGATCATCGTAAAGCGCCCGCGCCAGGGCGATGCGCTGGCGCTGGCCGCCGGACAAGACCCGGCCGGCGGCACCGATCGGCGTTTCATAGCCTTGCGGCAATTGCAGGATCAGGTCGTGGACCGCGGCCATCTTGGCGGCGCGCACGATCTTTTCGGAATCGAGCGTGCCGAAGCGGGCGATGTTCTCGGCCACCGTGCCGTCGAACAGTTCCACCTCCTGCGGCAGGTAACCGACATGCTTGCCCAGGATCTCGGATGGCCAGTCCTTCATCGAGGCACCATCGACCCGCACCGTGCCGCGATCGGCAATGGTGGCACCGACCAGCGCCCGCGCCAGGGTCGACTTGCCGGCCCCGCTGGGCCCGACAATGCCGACGGTCTGGCCAGCCGGAATGGCCAGGGTAACCCCCTTGATGATCGGCTGCCCGCTTTCCGGGGCCGCGATCACCACGCCTTCCAGGGCAATCGCCCCCAGCGGCGCCGGCAAGGTCACGCCGCCGGTCTTGGACGGAGGAAATTCCTCGATCAGGCCCTGGATCCGGCCATAGGCGGCCCGGGCACCGGCAAAGCCGCGCCAGGCACCGACCACCTGCTCGATCGGGGCGAGGCCCCGGCCCAGGATGATCGAGCCCGCGATCATCGCGCCCGGCGTGATGAGTTGTTCGATCGCCAGCCAGGCGCCGGCGCCCAGGACCACGCTCTGTACCGTGATACGGACATAACGGGAGATGGAGCTGAGGGTCGCCGCCCGGTCGGCGGCCTGCATCTGGAACGCCAGGGCATCCTCGAACGCCTTGTACCAGCGTTCACGTACCGCCGGCAGCATGCCCATGGCGGAAATGGTCTGGGCATTGGACAGGCTGGTCTCGGCAAAGGACGACGCTTTCACACCGTGCATGGCGCCGGCCTGCGTCGGCTTGCGCGAGGCAATCTCCGACAGGGCGGTCAGGGCCAGCAGGATGACCGCCGCGCCCAGGGTGAGGTGGCCGATGAGGGGAGCCATCAGATAGGCGGCAACGATGAACAAGGGCGCCCAGGGCAGGTCGATGAAGGCCGGGACGCCCGGGCCCGACAGAAACTGCCGAACCATGTCGACATCGGCGGAGAGACGGGCCGCGACACCGCCGGTCGGCCGCCGCAGGTTGCGGCGGAAGGCGGAATCGAAGGCCTTTACCGACATGTCCACGGTCACACGCAGGGCGATCCGGTTGAGGATGCGCGAGCGGGCCCGGTCGAGCATGGTCATCACGGCCAGCAGGCCGCAGATGAGGATCGTCAGGAGCAGCAGGGTCTCCTCGCTGCGGCTGGGCAGGACGCGGTCATAGACCTGCAACATGTAGAGCGGGCTTACGAGCGTCAGCAGATTGACGAAAAAGCTCGAAAGCAGAATGGCTACGCTGGCGGAGGGCGCGTGCCGGATAACAAGGCCGACAAGCGCCATTTGACGAACTGGCCGCACGTTCCGTGCCCCCGTTTGAATTCACGTTCAGGACGATCCCCTAGCAGATTACCACAGAACCGCGCAGCGATATCGCTACTCGCAAGGCCGAGTTCACACCGAAATGGGGCTGGCCGGGCGCTCAACGGCTCTCGACCGGCGCGCCCCATACTTCCTGGTGATTGCGACGCTCGATCCGTCGCGTGGTCCGCAGGCGCGGCAGGTCCCCGAGGCCCACGCCGGCGAACAGCGCATCGACCGCCTGGCGGTCGGGCGCGGCGAGCCGGTCGTAGGCGTCGGTGACACGCTGGAGCATCCACAAGGGATAATGGCGCATTCGCTGGGGGTGCGGCACGCCACGGATGACGGGGGCGATCGTCCCCAGGGTGTTGCGGGTGCCGGGCGGGACGATGGGGGCGCCTTCCTCGACCGCGTTGACCGTCAGCCAGTCGTTCAGCATGGCGACGCTCTGCTGCAGTTCGGGCAGATAGTCGCGGGCGACCAGGGCCAGCAAGGCCTGCAAGCTTTGCGGGATCTCGTCACCGGCCAGGAAGGCCGGGGCCAGGCCTGGAAATTCCGGGCTGTCGATCTCTTGCGCGTTCATGCGTTCCACCCAGCGCTGAACCCGGTCGGCATGCTTGGCCATCAGCATGGCCGGATAGGGATCGCGGCCCAGATGGGCGTAGAGGGGTCCCATCAGGCCGAAGTCGCCGATCGAGGGCCGGCCGCCGAACAGGTAGGGATGGTGCAGGAAATGCGCGTCGAGTACAGCCAGGAGGTCAAAATACTGCGCCTCGACCACCGGGATCGTCTCCGGCGTCACGCCGATTGCCGGCAGGTAGCCGGCAAGATGGCGCATGGTGCCGGCGGCGACCGCCCTGGCCTCGTCCTCGCTGGCCGTGGGGCTGAACAGGCGGCCGATATTCATGGCCATGAAGCGGCCGTTGTAGTCGGGGAAGCTCCAGCGGAAATGCATCGCCTGACGGGTCAGGCCCTCGTCACCGTAGAGCTCGATCAGCAGGGCAGCGACCAACTGTCGCGGCCCGGCCGGATAGCAGCTTGCCACCGGCTCGCAGGCTTCCAGGTAGTCGATGATCTGGGTCGTGTCCTGCACCAGGGTGCCGTCCGGCGCCTCGAGGACCGGCAGCCACAGCTTGCCCACCGCCGGCATCACCCGTTCCGCATAGGCCGGATCGGAGGGCAGCCGTTCGACATAGGGCAGGCCCATCTTGCGCATGTAGGACCTGGTCTTGCCGGTATAGAGCGACGGCGGGGCACCGTAGACGACGTAGGGGGCGGTGGCCCGGCTCATGCCTTGTCCCCCGTATTCACGATGGTGCGGGCATTTTCCGCGAAGGTCTTCTGCGCCTCGTCGCTCTTGAACAGGGCAGAGATATCGACCGGCACTTTCAGGCCGCGTTCCACCGCCGGGCGCGCCTCGATCGCCGCCAGCCAGCGCTGCAGCGACGGCAGGCCGTCGATGCTCACCCCAGCCCAGGCGTGGATCCGGGCCCAGGAGAAATTGGCGATATCGGCGATCGAATAGTCGCCGGCCAGGAACTCGTTTCGGGCGAGTTGGGTATCGAGCACGGTGAGCAGGCGCCGGGTCTCGCCCTGGTAGCGGTCGATGGCGACCTGGATCTTCTCCGGCAGGTAACGGAAGAAGACATTGGCCTGCCCCATCATCGGGCCGACGCCGCCCATCTGGAACATCAGCCATTGGATGACCCGCGAGCGGGCCTTGGTCTCGGCCGGCAGCAGGCGGCCGGTCTTCTCGGCCAGATAGAGCATCAGGGCGCCGGATTCGAAGACCGCGAAATCACCGGCGTCACGATCGACGATGGCCGGGATGCGGCCGTTGGGATTGATCGCCAGGAACGCCGGCGTCTTCTGCTCGCCCGCCATGATGTTGACGGGGTGCACCGTATAGGGCAGGCCCAGTTCCTCGAGGGTGATCGAGGCCTTCCAGCCGTTGGGGGTGGGTGCGGTGTAAAGATCGATCATGGCAATTCCTCTCAGGCGCCCAGAATGGCGGTGGCAGGGCGGCCCAGCAGCGCCCGGACGCGGTCCTGTACCGCGGCATCGAGGCCGGCGAAGGCCGCCTTCAGGGAGGCCAGGCACTTGGCCTGGTAGCGGAACACCGGCTGGCGATGCACCTGCCCTAAGACCTTCACGGCAAAATCGGCTGCCCCGGCCTCGATCGCGGCGGCATTGGCGGCGAGGAAGGGCAGATAGACCTCCGCCACCAGGCCGAGCAGGCCGGCGATCGCCGGATCCTCCCCCGCCTCGTCGGCGGACAGCCATTCCCCGTCGAGGCCCGCGGCATCGTCGACCAGCATCAGCCAGCGCCAGGTCAAGGGCGCATCCCGGCGCATGATCGCACAAGAGGTGGGATCCACGGCCAGTTGCGACAGTTGCCCGAACAGGCCGAAATCGGCCAGCGACGGGCGCGAACCAAACAGGAAGGCGCGGTCGGGCACCATCGCCTCGAGCAGGGCCAGCACGCGGGCGTAGGTCGCGGCGATCTGGGGCGCATGTTCAGGGCCGCAGCCGACCAGGGTCATGCGGCCCACCTGGCGATCGCGGAACTGCTGGGCGGCCAGGCCGATCAGGTCGAGGCCGTTGCCGCGCAGGCGGTCATAGATGATCGCCTTGCTCATCACCCGCTGGTCTTCCTCGGCCGCCCAGCGATAGTGGAACATCACCTTGGTCAGCCATTCGTCGGCGAAATCCTCGATCAACAGCACCAGGAAACGGAGCAGCGGGTCTTCCGGCAGCAGGCTGCGCGCCGGTGCCGCCGCGCTGAACTCGAGCAGCAGCGGGGTTGAATCGTTGGCCAGGCGGCCGTCGGGATATTCGACGATCGGGATGACCGCCGGCTTGATGCGGTTCATGACCTCGGCATGTTCCATGCCCATCGGCACCCAGACGTGCGGCAAGTGCAGCCAGCGCAAGGCCGCCCGCACCTTCATCGAATAGGGCGAGGCCAGGGCCCCGTAGAGTTTAAGCATCATCCCCCCTCGCGTTGGCCGGCCGCACCGCTCATGGGCGCTGCCGTGGATTTTCTAGACGGCGTTGCGTTTGATCCGGGCCGCCGCGACCGGCACCGGCACATGGACCAGGCTGCGATGGATCGCCTTGCAGGTCCCGACGGCGGCGGCGACGAAGGACGCGCGATCGAACTGTTCGGGATGTTCGAGCTTCCAGGTCGCCAGCATGGCGATCGAGACCTGCAGCATCAGGCTGATGGTGAAGGAGCGGCGCGGTGCCGGCATCGGCGCCAGGTGAGCGTCGACACAGGTGATGAGCAGGCTCATGCCCGGGAACTTCAGGGCGCGCGAGACCTCGACGATATTGAAGCCGGGACGCGAGGTGAACTGGCGCAGGAAGCGCAGATAGGCCACGCCCCCGTCGCCCTCCCCCACCTCGTCGATCAAGGGATCGATCATGCCGCGCAGGCAGGTGACGAAGCTGGGCCGGGGGTCGGCCAGGCCGCGCGGATTGATGATCGCCAGGCGCCGGACATCGATCTGCTTCAGGTGCTGATTGAGGATGGCCTTGTAGAGCCCCTCGCGTGAGCCGAAGTGGTATTGCAGCGCGGTCTGGTTCTTCTGCCCGGCGGCATCGAGGATCTCCGCCGTGCGCACGCCGTCGAAGCCGCGTTCGCCGAACAGCTTCAGCGCGCTTGCCAGGATCGCGTCGCGGGCGCCGGCCTTGCTCATCGCTTCCCCCAAATCACATCGTCGCCTTGCGATTTACCGAACCTAATGACTCCCATTAACAAGATCAAGCCCGGATGCAGTTCGGCTTGCGCCGGGTGATGGATTCCATTAATGTCCACGATTAAATGAAAGGCATTAAAATGCCGGGCACCTCCGGGGAGAGGCGATATGGGGCGGGGAACGGGCTGGCGGGCCGTGGTGGGCGTCATGGGCGGGTGCGCCCTGGCGCCGCTGGCGGCGGGGGCTTACGAGGCCGAGTTCGGCGATGTGGCGGTAACCCTGGTGACCTCGCTTTCGGTGGGCGCGCAGATGCGGATGGAAGACCGCAGCCCGCGCAATGTCTGCGTCGCCAACGGCGGGCAATACCCGACCACGAGCTGCAACACCGATGACGGCAACCTGAACTTCGACAAGGGCGATGTCGTCTCGACCCCGGCCCGCGTCAGCAGCGAATTGACCGCGACATGGGCGAACTTCGGCGTCTATGTCCGCGGCACGGCGCTTTACGATGCCATACTGGATAACAACGACCTGGCGGTGAACGGCCCGGCGACGCGCGACTATCGCGGCGCGCTGGCGCCCACGGCGCGCGACGCCGCGGCCAAGACCATCGAATTGCAGGACGCCTATGTGAAGGGCAGCTTCCAGGTTTTCGGCAGCACGCTGAATGTCCGCCTGGGCCAGCAGACCATCATCTGGGGCGAGGCACTGGTGACGCAGAACGGCATCAACGTCATCAATCCGCTGGATGTCGCCAAGATCCGCGTCCCCGGCGCGGAACTGCGCGACGCCCTGATCCCGGTGCCGGCCCTGTTCGCCAGCTACAACCTGGGCGACGGGTTGAGCGCCGAGGCCTTCTACCAGTTCAAGTTCCGCCCGTTCCGCCTCGAAGTGCCGGGCACCTATTTCTCGACCAACGACTTCGTCGGCCAGGGCGGCCGGGGCGTGGGTGTGGGCGGCGACTATGACGACATGGCGCCCGACGGCACCTTGCTGTCGATCCCCCGCCACGAGGACGAGCGGCCCGACGACGCCTGGGAGAATTTCGGCGCCGCCCTGCGTTACTACTCGCCCGCGCTGAACGATACCGAATTCGGCCTGTACTACATCCGTTACACCAGCCGGACGCCGGTGCCGGTGTTCACGGCGCCCAGCGGCAGCGACTACCAGCGCCTACCGCCCGGCGTACCCGCCCTGCTTAGCCCCTTCATTCCCGAAGGCGGCGTGGGTGCCGGCGGCGGCTCGCCCCTGCAGGACATCATCGGCCAGTTGCCCGGCCTCTCCCCCTTGGCGCCGCTGCAGGCCAATGCCCGCAACAGCAAGGTGGTCAATACCTATCCGACCGGCATCGATGCCTTCGGCGTCAGCTTCAACACCAAGCTCGAGGCGACGGGCACCGCCCTGAACGGCGAGGTTTCCTACAAGCTGGACGTGCCGGTGGTGGTCGAGGAGACCACGGTCATCAGCGATTTCATCAATGGCCTATCCGAACTGCCGCTGGCGGGGCCGACGCAACTGGGCACCAACGTCAACCGGCCGGGCCTGGTATCCTCGACCGGGCGGCCGCACGATGTCCTCACCTTCATCCTGCGCGCGACCCAGTTTTTCACCCAGACCGACCTCATCCCCCGCCTGCTGGGTGCCGCCGGCGGCACCCTGGTGGCCGAGGCCGGCCTGATCCACGTCGATATCCCCGATGCCTCGGTGCTGGCCTATGACGCGCCGGGCACCTATCGCACGCCGGGCACGGGCCAGCCCGAGGATGGGCTGAAGTTCAAGGAAGACTATGCCACCGCCTGGTCGGGCGGCCTCACCACCTTGTTGCAGGTCGCCTATCCCGACGTGATGCCCAACCTGAACCTCACCACGGGCTTTGCCCACACCATCGGCCTGGGCGGCAACACGCCCCTGCCCGGCGGCTTCGTCGAGCACGTCAACAGTCTCAATTTCTTCGTGCAGTTCGACTACCTGATCGATTGGCGCCTGCAGGTGAACTACGCCATGTCGTTCGGCGGCGGGCGGCAGAACATCACGTCCGACCGCGACTTCGTCGGCGTCTCGCTCAGCTATCAATTCTGATGCCCCGGGAAAGAACCACGCCATGACGCCGATCCTTCCTGTCTTCCTGGGCACGCTGCTGCTGGCCGCCACGGCCCATGCCGGCGACCCCGGCCGGCTGGGCCGCGACCTGACCCCCATGGGGGCGATCAAGGCCGGCAATGCCGACGGTTCCATCCCGGCCTGGGACGGCGGCATCACCACGCCGCCCGCCGGCTACAAGCCAGGCGGCCCGCTGGTCGACCCCTTCGCGGGCGAGGCCCCGACCGTCACCATCACCGCGGCCAATGCCGCCGCCTATGCGGCACTGCTGCCGGCAGGGCAGCAGGAGATGCTGCGGCTTTATCCCAGCTACAAGGTGCCGGTCTATCCCAGCCACCGTTCCTGCGCCAATGTCCAGAAGGTGTACGACGGCACCAAAAAGAATGCCGAGATCGCCAAGCTGAGCGCCAGCGGCAA
Source organism: Oleomonas cavernae (assembly GCF_003590945.1). Classification (NCBI taxonomy): domain Bacteria; kingdom Pseudomonadati; phylum Pseudomonadota; class Alphaproteobacteria; order Acetobacterales; family Acetobacteraceae; genus Oleomonas; species Oleomonas cavernae. Next base: position 2,024,021 of record NZ_QYUK01000011.1, read on the forward strand.
CGGCCTGCTGGACGGCACCATCGGCATCCCCTTCCCGATGGCGGCGAGCGGCATCGAGATGTTCTGGAACCATCGCCTGCGGCCACGCGGCGGCTTCACCTTCCGGCGCAATTTCGCCCTGGCCGCGGTCTCGCGCACCGGCGACTACAAGCTGGTCAAGGTGCGCGACGAGGGCATCATCCACCTGATGGGGCCGGGCCTGAAGGCGCCGGGCGATATCGACACGATCGCCAAGCTGAACAATGTCTGGATCACCTATATGGCGACCACGACGGCCCCGGCGCGCCTGTCGGGCCAGATCACCCTGGTCTATGACAACATCAACGACGATGTCGGCCCGCGCCAGGCCTGGCAGTACAATCCCGGCACCAGGCGCGTGCTGCGGGCGCCCGACCTGGCCTTCGACGCGCCCGGCACCAATGCCGACGGCCTGGGGACAGTCGACCAGTTCGACATGATGAACGGCTCGCCCGAGCGCTACAGCTTCAAGCACCTGGGCGACCAGGAGGCGATCATCGGCTACAACGCCTACCGCGCCAAGCTGATGCCCTACAAGGAGCTGCTGACCGGCCAGCACATCAACCAGGATGCCATGCGTTACGAGCGGCACCGGGTGCATGTGGTCGAGGCGACCTTGAAGCCGGGCGCCCGCCACGTCTATGCCCGGCGGGTGTTCTTCCAGGACGAGGATAGCTGGTCCTTCGCCGCCGCCACCCTGTACGACACGCGCGGCGCCGTCTGGCGCTTCCAGGAAGCGCCGGTGGTCAATTCCTACGACGTGCCGTTCTGCGGGACGGCGCTGGAGATCAGCAACGACCTGCAATCGGCACGCTACCTCGCCGCGGTCATGACCAACGAGGAAAAGATGCCCGATTGGAAGGCCGAGGTGAACCCCGACAATTTCACCCCGGACGCCCTGCGTTCCCTGGGGACACGCTGATCGAGGAGTTGATCGTGAAGATTCTGCGCAGGCTTTTGTTTGTCCTGGTCGGCCTGGCGGTCGTCGTCACCGGTATCTACCTCGTCTGGGGCAACCAGATCATGCTGATGGTGGCCGAGCGTGTCGCCCGGGCCAATTTCGCGGCCGATCGCGGTGCCGAACTGCCCGACGGCCTTCATCTGGTCGTGTGCGGCGCGGCCGGGCCGATGCCCGACGCCGTCCGCTCGGGCCCCTGCATGCTGGTGGTGGCGGGCAAGCACAGCTTCATGGTCGACGCCGGCACCAACGGCGCCCGCAACCTGACGCGCATGGGCTTCCGCCTGGGTGGCCTCGACGCCGTGCTGCTGACCCATTTCCATTCCGATCATATCGACGGCCTGGGCGAGACCTTGATGCTGCGCTGGGCCACCGCCGCCCACCAGCAGCCGACGCCGGTCTATGGCCCGCCAGGGGTGGAGCGGGTGGTCGCGGGCTTCAACGAGGCCTATGCCCTGGACGCGACCTATCGCACCGCGCACCACGGCGCCACCCTGGTCCCGCCCGAGGGCAACGGCGGCACCGCCATGCCCTTCGCGGCCCCGCAGGGCGACCAGGGTGTCGTCGTCTACGAGCAGGACGGGGTGAAGATCACCGCCTTCCATGTCGACCATTCCCCGATCGAGCCGGCAGTCGGCTATCGCTTCGACTACGGCGGCCGCAGCCTGGTGATCAGCGGCGATACCAAGGCCAACCCGAATGTCGAGAAATTCTCCAAGGGCGTCGACCTGCTGGCCCACGAGGCCCTGGCGCGCAACCTGATCATGACCATGAGCGATGCCGCCGCGGCGGCCGGGCGCGCCAACTTCGCCCAGATCATGAAGGACATCCTGACCTACCACACCTCGCCGGCCGAAGCGGCGGCGATCGCCCAGCGCGCCGGTGTGCGCTACCTGCTGTTCGTCCATATCGTGCCGCCGCTGCCGACCCCCCTGCTGCACGGCCTGTTCCTGGAAGGGGTAAGCGACGCCTATAACGGCCCTGCCGCCATCGCCCGTGACGGCACGATGATCTCGCTGCCCAAGGGCAGCGACGCGATCGACACCGACAGCCTGATGTGAGCCGGCCCATGTCGCTTCGCAGTGTCATCGCCCCCGTCGTCTCGACCCTGATCACCAGCGAGCGCCTGCGCGCCCGCCGGGCCGGCCGGGCGGAAAAATTGCGCGCGCGCCGGGGCCGCCCCCACGAGATCCACTACTTCCATCAGGTGGAGGATCCCTATTCGCTGCTGGCGGCCGGCGCGCTGCCCGCCCTCGCCGCCCGCGCCGGCGTCGAGATCGTGCCGCATCTGGTGCCGCCGCCACCCGACTGGGCAGCCCCCGAACGCCGGATGCTGGAGACCTTCGCCAGGCGGGATGCGGCCGATCTCGCCGGCCACCTGGGCCTGGCCGGGCAGGATTTCGGCCGGCCGCCCGCACCGGCGCAAGCACACGAGGCCGCCGGCAAGCTGGCCGCCGCGATAGCAGAGGGCCGGTTCGTCGCCGACGCGGCCGCCATCACCGCTGCCACCTGGGGCGGCGCGGCGGTGGCCGCACCGGCGGCCGACCCCACCGAGAGCCTGCGCGCCGGCGACGCCCTGCGCCAGGAACTGGGCCACTACCTGGGTGCCACCTTCCACTATGCCGGCGAATGGTACTGGGGCCTCGACCGGCTGCATTACCTGGAGTCGCGGCTGGACGGCCTGGATGCCCGCCGCCGCGACGGCGGACCTTCGCCGCAGTTTCCACGCACCCGCCTGCGCCTGATGCCCGAACTGGCCGGACGCCTGGCCGGCCGCCCGCTGGAACTCTTCTTCTCGTTCCGCTCGCCCTACAGCTACATCGTGCTGCCGCGGGTCTATGCCCTGGCGGCGCACTATGGTGCCGAACTGCGCCTGCGCTTCGTCCTGCCGATGGTTACGCGCGGGCTGCCGGTGCCGGCGGCAAAGCGCCTGTATATCGTGCGCGATACCAAGCGCGAAGCGGTCAGCGAGGGCCTGCCCTTCGGCCGGATCGTCGACCCGCTGGGCAAGGCGGTCGAACGCGGCCTGGCCATCCTGCACCACGCCGTCGGGCAAGGCCCCGGCGCCGGGCAGGACTTTGCCCTGTCCTTCCTCTCGGGCGTCTTTGCCGACGGCATCGACGCGGCCAGCGACAAGGGCCTGCGCCAGATCGTCGAGCGGGCCGGCCTCGACTGGGCGGTCGCGCGGCCCGCCATGGCCAGCGATGCCTGGCGTGGCACGGCCGAGGTGAATCGCCAGGCGATGATCGACCTGGGCCTGTGGGGCGTGCCGTCGCTGCGCTTCGGCGAGGTTTCGACCTGGGGCCAGGACCGCCTGTGGCGGATCGAGGCCGCCATGATCGATGCCGCGGCGAACCTCTGAAATGTGGCGCCTGGCATCCCTGGCCGCCGTGATGGTACTGGCCGCCTGCGGGCCCCAGGCGGGGGTGATCCCCCCGTCACGCGCTGTCTGGCCAGGCTGGCGACGCCCGATCCGGCGACGCCCTGGGCCGGCATGATCAGGCTCGACGGCGGTTCCATGATCATGGGGCCCAGCCCATGCTGCCCGAGGAAGGGCCGCCGCGCGCCGTTTCGGTGGCAGGCTTCTGGATCGACCAGACCGATGTCACCAACGGCCAGTTCGCCGCCTTCGTTGCCGCGACAGGTTACGTCACCCTGGCGGAGCGCGGGGCCGCGCCTGCCTCGCTGGTCTTCGTCGGGGCCCGGAAATCGGTCGATCTCAACGATCCCGGCCAGTGGTGGCGGCTGGTGCCGGGTGCCGACTGGCGCCATCCGCTGGGCCCGGGCAGTTCGATCGCCGGCCTCGACCAGTTGCCGGTGGTCCATGTCGCCTACGATGATGCCCTGGCCTATGCCCATTGGCTGGGCCGCGACCTGCCGACCGAGGCCGAGTGGGAGTTTGCCGCGCGCGGCGGCATCGGGGATGCCCGCTATGCCTGGGGCGAGGCCCCGCCCGGCCAGGGCCGCGCCCGGGCCAACACCTGGCAGGGCCTCTTTCCATTGCAGGACGATGGCACTGACGGTTTCACCGCCCGCCCTTCGCCCGTCGGCTGTTTCCCGGCCAACGGCTACGGCCTCTACGACATGGCCGGCAATGTCTGGCAGTGGACCAGGGACCTCTCCACCGCGGATGGCGGCACCGGCGCCCGTGTGATCAAGGGCGGCTCGTTCCTGTGTTCCGACAGCTTCTGCTACCGCTTCCGGCCGGCCGCCCGCACCGACGCCGCCCCTGATAGCGGCGCCTCCCACATCGGCTTCCGCACCGTGTTCCGCCAGGAACGTCTTGCTTCCACGCCCAGCGAAAGTCCCCTGCCATGATCAAGAAACTTGCCATCGGCATCGCGGCCTTCGTGGCGCTCGGGACGGTGGCCTTCTTTGCGCTCGGCGGGCGCGACGGGATCACCCTGCTGGTCATTCCCTGGCTTGCCCCCCATGTCGGACCCAATCACGATGTCGCCTGGGCGCAAGGACCCACCGCGCCCCCCGCGGGCGCGCCGGCCCGCCCCAACATCATCGTCATCCTGGCCGATGACCTGGGCTTCAACGATGTCAGCTTCTACGGCGGCGGCACCGCCCACGGCGCGGTCAAGACGCCCAATATCGACCAGATCGGCCGTGACGGGGTGAACTTCCCCGCCGGCTATGCCGGTAACGCCACCTGTGCCCCGTCGCGGGCGGCGATCATGACTGGGCGCTATCCCACGCGGTTCGGCTTCGAATTCACGCCGACGCCGGTCGAGTTTTCCCGTCTGGTCGGCCATTTCGACAGCGAGGCGCCGCAACACCCGATCTATCACGCCGAGCGCGAAGCCTCCGTGCCGCCCTTCGAGGAGCAGGGGCTGCCGGTCAGCGAGATCACCATCGGCAAGCTGCTGCAAGGTGCCGGCTATCACACCATCCATCTGGGCAAGTGGCACCTGGGCGAGACCCCGCAATACCGCCCGGAGGCGCACGGCTTCGACGAATCCCTGGGCTTCTATTCCGGCGCCTCGCTGTTCATGGACAAGAACGACCCGGACGTGGTCAACGCAAAGCAGGATTTCGATCCCATCGACCGCTTCCTGTGGGCCGCCCTGCCCTACGGCGTGCGCTACAACGGCAGCGACATGTTCCGGCCCAAGGGCCACATGACCGATTACCTGACCGACGAGGCGATCAAGGCGATCGCGGCCAACCGCAACCGGCCGTTCTTCATGTACCTGGCCTATAACGCCCCGCACACGCCGCTGCAGGCGACCAGGGAGGACTACGACGCCCTGCCGCAGATCGAGGATCACACCCTGCGCGTCTATGCCGCGATGATCCGCTCGCTCGACCGCAATGTCGGCCGCGTGCTCGAGGCCCTGAAGGCCCAGGGCCTGGACAGGAACACGCTGGTCGTCTTCACCAGCGACAATGGCGGCGCGCATTATGTCGGGCTCGACGACCTGAACCGGCCCTATCGCGGCTGGAAGGCGACCTTCTTCGAAGGCGGCGTGCGGGTGCCCTTCTTCATGCGCTGGCCCGGGGTTCTGCCGGCCGGTGCCACCTTTGCCGCGCCGATCAGCCATTTCGACATCTTTGCCACCGCCGCCAGCGCCGCCGGCGCCGCCCTGCCGGCCGACCGGACGATCGACGGCGTCGACCTGCTGCCGTTCCTGACCGGCAGCCGCAGCGGCCGCCCGCACGACCGCCTGTTCTGGCGCTCCGGCCCCTATTGGGTGGTGCAGGCCGGCGACTGGAAACTGCAGGTGACGCAAACCCCCAATCAGGATTGGCTCTACGACCTCAAGGACGATCCGGCAGAACGGCAGAACCTGGCCCCGGCCCAGCCGGCGAAGGTCGCCGAGTTGAAGGCCATGATTGCCGGGTTCGAAAAGGAGCAGGTGGCACCCCTGTGGCCGGCGCTGATCGAGGCCCCCGTCGCGCTCGACCATCCCCTGAATCAGCCCTGGCAGGCCGACGACGCGTATATCTACTGGTCGAACTGACCGGGGGCTCGCCTGCGCACTCCCCCCAATCGTCATGCCCGGCCTTGTGCCGGGTATCCACGTCGGGACGAGCCACATCCGTCGACGGTATAGGCAGCTTGGCGACGTGGATGGCCGGGACTGCGCCCGGCCATGACGAACGAGGGTTGTGCCCCTTGACCTGGGGCCGGCGCCGCCGCTCCGCTTGCTGCAGCGCGGAAATCGGGTATCGCATGCGCGCCGCGATGACACCATAACGGCTCAATCTGCAGCATAAGCCACCAAAATGAATGCACTCTGGGTCGAAATACCACCCGGAAATGGGGTTACCTGAATGGGCCCGCTGCTCAACTGGCGGGGGTTGTGTTTTCTTCCCTTCAGTATTCCCTGTGCTTTTGCGCCGGTTGCTTGGCGTACCATGTCGGAAGAAAGTCATGCGCGTCGATCCAGGAGATGTTCATCTTTGGATATCGAGCTTTAAGTCGTTCGATTTGACTGTCGCCGAGCTTTCTCTTATTTGCAGTCATGATGAAATAACCCGCGCAAATCAATTTCATTTCATATCCGATCGAAAAAAATTCCTCCAGGGCCGCGCCTTCCTGCGGGTGACCCTGGCCGATTATATCGGCACTTCTAGTGCAAATATTCGCTTTCAATATGGTTGTTTTGGCAAGCCGACTGCAGAAAGTTCGGGCGGGATCGAGTTCAGCTTCTCGCGCTCCGGCGGCCAGATGGCGATCGCCGTCTCGCGCCTGCCCGTCGGCCTCGATATCGAGGAAATCCGCCCCGCCGTCGCGGTGGCCGAGGTTGCCTCGAGCTTCTTTTCGACCGGCGAACAGGCGGCCCTGGCGGCCTGCCCGGACCGGCTGCGGCCCCAGGCCTTCTATCGCTGCTGGGTTTCCAAGGAGGCCTATGTGAAGGCCTGCGGCCTGGGCCTGTCGCTGCCGCTCGACCAGTTCGAGGTCGCCGTCGACCCGAAGGCCCGGCCGGCCTGCTGCGCCCGCCGGCCGCGGTGCCCGGCGGCGAGGCCTGGTCGCTTCACGCCGTTGACGCATTACCCGGCTATGCCATGGCGCTGGCCGCAACGACTCCGCTCCGGACCCTTCGGGTCATGGAGCGGCAAGACGACGCCGAAGACGGCGCGCGATGGAACGGCTGGCGGGCGAAACGGCCGGCTACCAGGGGGGCGGAAATGCTTGGACGGACTCACATCCAACCGATCGGAGTTCAGCCATGAGCGATATGCAGCGTGTCAAAGCCGCGGGCATCCGCATTGTCGATGCTCCCCGCGAGGCGGCGGCGGAAGGTCCGGTGGCGCAGATCCTGCCCGTCTCCGTCCCCCAGCGCGGCATGTGGGTCAGCCAGAAGATCGCACCGCCCGATTCCGTCTTCAACATCGCGGAATATATCGAGATCCACGGCGCGCTCGACGTGCCCCTGTTCCTGGCCGCCCTGCGCCAACTGGCCGACGAGGCGGAAACCACCCGCACCCGCATCGTCGATATCGACAACACCCCGCGCCAGGTGATCGAGCCCCATTTCACCGGCGAGATCCCCTATTTCGACATCAGTGCCGAGGCCGACCCGCGCGCCGTCGCGCAAGCCTGGATGATGGCGGAACTGGGCCGCCCGGTGGACCTGGCCCACGATCCGTTGTGGAAGGTCGCGCTGTTCAAGGCCGGGCCCGAGCAATTCTTCTGGTATCACCGCTGCCACCACATCGTGCTGGACGGGTTCGGCGGCGGGCTGCTGGCCCGGCGCATGGCCGAGATCTACAGCGCCCTAGTGGAAGGCCGCGAGCCCGAGCCCTGCACCCTTGGGCGTTTCGCCACCATCGTCGAGAGCGAGGCCGGCTACCGCGCCTCGCCCCGGCTGGAGAAGGACCGTGAATACTGGCGCGAGCGCCTGGCCAACCTGCCGGAAGCGATTTCGCTGGCCAAGCGCCGCGGCACGCCGACCGGCGGGCTGCTGCGCGCCACGGCCCGGCTGTCGCCGGCCAGCACGGTGCGCCTGCACGAGATTGCCAAGCAGGCCTCGGGCACCTTGCCGCAGACCCTGATCTCGCTGCTCGCGGCCTATATCTTCCGCCTGACCGGGGCCGACGACCTGGTGTTCGGCATGCCGGTCACCGGGCGCACCAGCGGTGTGATGCGGCGCATTCCGGGCATGATGGCCAATGCGGTCGCCATCCGCCTGAAGATGGCGCCCGAACTGACCCTGGCCCAGTTGATCCCGCAGGTGGGCAGCGTGCTGATGGGGGCCCTGCGCCACCAGCAGTACCGCTACGAGGATCTGCGCAAGGATCTGGGCCTGCTGCGCCAGGACCAGCAGATTTCCTGGGTCGGCGTGAATATCGAACCCTTCGACTACGACCTGCGCTTTGCCGGCCTGCCCTCGACCGCGCACAACCTGTCCAACGGCTCGGTCGAAGACTTGACCATCTTCATCTACGACCGGGACGACGGCCAGGGCCTGCGCATCGATTTCGATGCCAATCCCGGCCTCTACAGCCATGCCGAACTGGCCGAGCACCAGCACCGGCTGCTGCGGCTGATCGAATCGGTCCTGGCGGATCCCACCAAGCCGATCGGCGAGATCGATCTGCTCGATCCGCAGGAACGCCGCAATGTGCTGCGGCTGTGGAACGAGACCACCCAGGAGGTGCCGGACCGCCCCTGGACGACCCTGTTCCAGGCCCAGGTCGCGGCAAATCCCGGCGCCGTGGCGGTGGTTTCCGGCGAGCGGGCGCTGACCTATCGCACGCTCAATGAACAGGCCAACCAGTTGGCCTATGCGCTGATCGGCCGGGGCATCGGCCCGGGCAGCCTGGTGGCCGTGGCCCTGCCCAGGGGCGAGCGCCTGGTGATCGCCCTGCTGGCCATTCTGAAGACCGGCGCCGCCTATCTGCCGCTGGATCCCGGGGCGCCCGCTGCCCGGCTGGCGCTGACCCTGGAAGACGCCCGGCCGGCCCTGTTGCTGACCACCACGGGGATCGCGCCGACCCTGCCGCCGGTGATCGCCGCCGTCCTGCTGCTCGACCAGTACGTCTTTGCCGGCAATACGGTCAACCCGACCGACGCGGACCGCCTAGCCCCGCTGACCGCGGACCTGCCGGCCTATGTCATCTACACCTCGGGATCCACCGGGCGGCCCAAGGGGGTGGTGCTGCCGCACCGCGCCTTGACCAATTTCCTGCTCTCGATGCAGGCGATGCTGAAACTGAGTGCGCAGGACCGCCTGGTGGCGGTGACCACGATCGCCTTCGACATCGCTGCCCTGGAACTGTTCCTGCCGCTGCTGACCGGGGCCCAGGTGGTGATCGCCACCAGGGATACCGTCCGCGACCCGGCCGCACTGGCCGGGCTGATCACCAGGACCGGCGCCACGATCATGCAGGCGACGCCGTCCCTGTGGCAGGCCCTGCTGGCCGACCATGGCGACACCCTGCGCGGCCTGCGCCCGCTGGTCGGCGGCGAGGCCCTACCCGGCACGCTGGCGCGCGCCATGCGCCGCCTGGGCCACAAGGTGGTGAACCTCTACGGCCCGACCGAAACCACCATCTGGTCGACCCTGATGGAGTTGGACGGCGACGATCTCGACAGCCCGCCGATCGGCCGGCCGATCTGGAACACCCAGGTCTATGTCCTGGACCGCGCCATGAACCCCGTGCCCGTGGGCGTGCCGGGCGACCTCTACATCGGCGGTGCTGGTGTCGCGGACGGTTACCTGAACCGGCCCGATCTGACGGCCGAGCGGTTCCTGGCCAATCCCTTCGGCGATGGCCGCCTGTATCGCACCGGCGACCTCGCCCGCTGGCGCGGCGACGGCGTCCTGGAATTCCTGGGGCGCAGCGATTTCCAGATCAAGATCCGCGGCTTCCGCGTGGAAGCCGGCGAGATCGAAGCCACCCTGCTGACCCATCCGCAGGTCGCCCAGGCGGTCGTCGTCCTGCGCGAGGAGACCAATGGCGACAAGCGCCTGGTCGCCTATGTCGTGCCGGCGGCCGGTGAGACCGCCGACGGCAGCGAGTTGCGCCGCCACCTGGAACGCAGCCTGCCCGACTATATGATCCCGGCGGCTTTCGTCAGCCTCGATGCCCTGCCGGTCAACGGCAACGGCAAGCTGGACCGCGGCGCCCTGCCGGCCCCGCAATGGCAGCAGACCTCGGGCTATGTCGCCCCACGCACCCCGACCGAGGAAATCCTCGCCTCGCTGTGGGCCGAGACCTTCGGCCTGGAGCGGGTGGGCATTCACGACAGCCTGTTCGACCTGGGCGGCGATTCACTCGCCGCCGCCCGCATGATCGCCGCCCTGCGCAGCCGCTTCTCCTTCGAGATCCCGCTGGGCGCGGTGTTCGGCACGCCGACCATCGCAGGCCTGGCCGAGCACCTGGAGAAGAGCAACGAGAGCGATCCCTTCACCCCCTGCTGCCGGTCAAGGCCGGCGGCGGCGCGGCCCCGCTGTTCTGCATCCACCCGGTGCTGGGCCTGGGCTGGGGCTATGCCGGCCTGCTGCGCTATCTGGGGGCCGACCGGCCGCTCTATGCCCTGCAATCCCATGGCCTGACGCGCTTCGAAGCCCTGCCGCAAAGCGTCGAGGCGATCGCCCAGAATTACCTGGGCCTGATCCGCGGCGTGCAGCCGCACGGCCCCTATCATCTGCTGGGCTGGTCCTTCGGCGGCCTCGTCGCCCACGAAATCGCCCGCCGCCTGCGCGACGGCGGCGAGGCGGTCGCGTTCCTGGGCCTGCTCGACGCCTATCCCTTCGTGACGCAACTGGACGAGGAACCCGGCGAGGCGGCCCAGGTGACGAGCGCCCTGAGCTTCCTTGGTTACGACAAGGCCGAGCTGGGCGAGGCACCGCTGACCATGGCGGCCCTGGCGGACTTCATCTGCGCGCAATACGACGTCTTCGCGATCCCGGTGGTCCAGGACATGCAGCGCAAGCACAAGGACCTGTTCGCCTGCATCAGCGCGGTGATCGAGAACAACATGCGCCTGGCCCGCGGCTTCACCCCGGCCGGATCGACATCGACGTCACCTTCATCCGCGCGACCGAGGGCAAGGGCGCCGATCTCGACTCGATCCTGCATCACCAGGCCCATGCCTGGAGCAGCCACATCGCCGGTGCCATCGACCTGCACGAAATCGCCTGCCATCACCAGGCGATGATGGAGCCGCCGGTCCTGGCCAAGATCGGCCCGATCGTCGCCGCCGCCCTGGCGCACACCCAGGCAACCACCAAAGACCTGGTGACGGCGTGAGGTCCGCAGGAAATATTCCCTCTCCGCCGTTTACGGGGGAGAGGGAAGGGGCCCGTTGCGAAGCAATGGGAAGGGTGAGGTGGTGGTCGGGCCGGACCACGCCCCACGCCGCCAACCCACCTCACCCAACCCTCTCCCCCCTGAAGGGCGGAGAGGGCTTTTGTGATAGCGAGATCGCATCATGCGCATAACCATCTTCGCCATCGGCACCCAGGGCGACATCCGCCCGTTCAGCGCGCTGGGCCGCGGCCTCAAGCGCGCCGGCCACCAGGTGCGCCTGGCGACCAGCGCCAATTTCCAGGGCCTGGTGACCCGGGCAGGGCTGGAATTCGCGCCGCTGACCGCCGATTACGAGAAGCTGATGCTCTCGGACCCTGAGATGATCAACAACGGCATGAACGTGGTCAAGGTGGCCAGGATCATGCGCGGTCACCTGTCGGAGATGGCCTCCCACTGGGCCGAGGAAGGCCGGGCGGCGGCGGCTGGCGCGGAGCTGCTGATCGGCGCCGGGCCGGCCACCATCCTGGTGGCCTCGCTCTCCGACGCGCTGGGCATTCCCTGCGTGCAGGCGCAGTTGCAGCCGATGACGCCGTGCAGCGACATCCCGCCGATGATGCTGCCGCCGCCCAAGTTCAAGATCCCGGGCATCGTCAACCTGGGCCTCTACCATGCCCTGCGCATGTTCACCTGGAAGGTCTTGAGCCCGGCGATCAACGGCATCCTGCGCAAGGACCTGGGGCTTGCCCCCTATAGCTGGCGCGGGCCCTACTACGGCGGGCCGGAGACGCGCCGGCGGGTGCTGTATGGTTACAGCGCGGTGATCCTGCCCCATTCGCGCGACTGGACCGACAACCAGCGCGTCACCGGCTATTGGTTCCTGGACGAGGCCGACGAATGGCAGCCGCCCGAGGACCTGACCCGTTTCCTCGACGCCGGGCCCAAGCCGGTCTATATCGGTTTCGGCAGCATGCTGAGCAATGATGCCGAGCGGATCACCCGCATCGTCCTGGAGGCCGTGAAACAGGTCGGCTGCCGGGCCATCCTGGCCACCGGCTGGGGCGGCATGAAGGCCGACGAGGCAGCCAGGGACGAGAACATCTTCATCCTGCAGCAGGCCCCGCACGACTGGCTGTTCCCCCGCTGCGAGGTCGCCGTCCACCACGGCGGCGCCGGCACCACCACGGCGGCGGCGCGCGCCGGCATTCCTTCCGTGATCATGCCCTTCATCACCGAACAGGCCTTCTGGTCCGACCGCTTGCAGCGGCTGGGCACCGCCCCGCCCTATCTCGACCGCAAGACCGTGACACCCACCCAGATGGCCAAGGCCATCGCCAAGGCACGCGAGCCGATGATGATCAAGCGTGCAGCGGAAGTGGGCGTGCAGGTCGCCGCCGAACGGGGCATCGACAATGCCATCCGGCAACTGGCCGACTGGGGCCTGCTGTCGCCGGCCCGCGAGGCCCCGCCCGCGCCCGCCTATCCCGCCTTCGCGGCCGAGGCTGCCGGTGGCTGAGATCTCCTCCCTCTGGCGCTCCCGCCGCGTCGTGATCGGCGCCGGCCTGGGCGCCGTGGTACTGGTGGCGTTCCTCCTGCTGCGCGGGGCGTCGGCCCCGGCCCAGCCGGGCACCGCCGAGGTTGCCGTGCCGGTGGTGGTGAGCCTGGTCACCATCAAGACCGTGCCGATCTATCTCGACGGCATCGGCACGGTCCAGGCATCGAACACGGTGCAGATCCGCAGCCGGGTCGACGGCCAGATCCTGGAAGTGCGCTTCCGCGAGGGCCAGGAGGTCAAGGCCGGCGATGTCCTGGTCATGGTCGACCCGCGGCCGTTCGAGGCCAACCTCAAGCAGATGGCGGCCAACCTGCTGCGCGACAAGGCGCAACTGGTCGATGCCAAGGCCCAGTTGAACCGCCTGATCCAGCTCAAGGACTTCGCCTCGCGCCAATCGGTCGACACCCAGCGGGCCAGTGTCGCCCAGTTCGAGGCCCTGGTGGCCGCGGACCAGGCCCAGGTCGACTATGCCCGCACCCAGCTCGATTACACCACCGTCCGCTCCCCCATCGATGGCCGCACGGGTATTCGCCAGATCGATGTCGGCAATGTCGTCCACGCCGCCGATACCAGCCCGATCGTGACCGTGACCCAGTTCACGCCGATCTCGGTGGTCTTCACCCTGAACGCCGACCACCTGCCGGTGATCACGGGTGGGACCGCGCGCGGCCCGCTGACGGTCTATGCCTTTGCCAAGGACAATTCGACCCAGTTGGCCCAGGGCCGCCTCGACCTGGTCGACAACCAGATCGACCAGGCCACGGGCACGGTCAAGCTGAAAGCGAGCTTTGCCAATGCCGATCACCGCCTGTGGCCCGGCCAGTTCGTGAATGCCCGGCTGCAAGTCGCGGTCCATGAAGGCCTGACCGTGCCGGCGACGGCCGTGCAGCACGGCCCCAACGGCACCTATGCCTGGGTCATCGCCCGCGACCAGACGGCGCAGATGCGGCCGGTCACCGTGTTGCAGATCCAGGATGGCCAGGCCCTGATCCAGGCCGGACTGGAAGCCGGGCAACGGGTCGTGATCGACGGCCAGTACAAGCTGCAACCGGGCAGCATGACCGCCCCCGCCGCCGGGGCCTGAGCAGGAACAAATGGAATTCTCCCGGCCCTTCATCCTGCGGCCGATCGCGACCACCTTGATCATGGTCGGGATCGTGCTGCTGGGCCTGCTCGGTTACCGGCTGCTGCCGGTCACCTCCCTGCCCGCGGTGGATTTCCCCACGATCCAGGTGACCTCGCGCCTGCCGGGTGCCGCGCCCGACATCATGGCCTCGCTGATCACCACGCCGCTGGAGCATCAACTGGGCCAGATCGCCGGCCTGACCTCGATGAATTCGGTCAGTTCCTTCGGCACCAGCCAGATCACCCTGCAATTCAACCTCTCGCGCGACATCGATGCCGCGGCCCAGGATGTCCAGGCCCAGATCAACGGCGCCTCGGGCCTGCTGCCGCTGGACCTGATGCCCAACCGCCCGACCTACAGCAAGGTGAACCCGGCCGACACGCCGGTGCTGATCCTGGCCATGACCTCGGACGAGCTGCCGTTGCGCGCGATCAATGATTTCGCCGACACAGTGGTGGTGCAGAAACTCTCCCAGGTCGAGGGCGTCGGCCTGGTCACCATCGAGGGCGGGCAGAAGGCGGCGGTGAGGCTTCAGGTGAACCCGGCCGCCCTGGCCGGCCTGGGCCTGTCGCTGGACGATGTGCGCCAGGCGGTGCAGGCCGCCACCGTCGACATGCCCAAGGGCGCCCTGGACGGGCCGCGCCAGTCGTTCCAGATCAGCGCCAACGACCAGTTGCTGGATGCGGAAGCCTATCGCCAGCAGATCATCGCCCATCGCAACGGCGCGCCCGTGCGCCTGATGGATGTGGCCGGCGTGGTCGACGGGGTGGAGAACGACCGCCTGGCCGGCTGGTACGACGGCAAGCCGGCCGTGATCCTGAACATCCAGCGCCAGCCCGGCGCCAACGTGATCGCTGTGGTGGACGCCATCCATGCCCTGCTGCCCCGGTTGCAGGCCAGCCTGCCGCCGGCGGTGAAGCTGACCGTGCTGACCGACCGGACGCAGACCATCCGCGCCTCGATCCACGACATGGAATTCACCCTGCTGCTGTCCACCGTGCTCGTGGTCCTGGTGATCTTCCTGTTCCTGCGCCGGCTGTGGGCGACGGTCATCCCCAGCGTCACCCTGCCGGTCTCGCTGATCGCCACTTTCGGCATCATGGCCCTGGCGGGCTTCACCCTCGACAACCTGTCGCTGATGGCACTCGCCATCGCCACCGGCTTCGTGGTCGACGATGCCATCGTGATGATCGAGAACATCGTGCGCCATATCGAGGCGGGCGAGACGCCGGTCGCCGCCGCCTTGAAGGGGGCGCGCCAGATCGGCTTCACCATCGTCTCGCTCACCGTCTCGCTGATCGCGGTGTTCATCCCGCTGCTGCTGATGGAAGGCGTGGTCGGGCGCCTGTTCCACGAATTCGCCATCACCCTGTCGGCCGCCGTGGCGATCTCCGCCGTGGTCTCGCTGACCCTGACGCCGATGATGTGCGCCCGCCTGCTGAAACCCCGCGCCGAGGAGCACCCGCCCGGCGCCGTCGCGCGCTGGAGCGAGGCCCAGTTCGACCGCATCCTGTGGCACTACGAGCGCAGCCTGCGCTGGGTGCTGCGCCACCAGCGGCCGATGCTGGCCTTCACCGTGGCGACCGTGCTCGCCACCGTCGCGCTCTACGTCGTGGTGCCCAAGGGCTTCCTGCCGCAGCAGGACACCAGCCTGATCGTCGGCGTGACCGATGCGGCGCCCGACATTTCTTTTGCCGCCATGGCGGCCAAGCAGCAGGAGATTGCCGAAATCATCCGCCGCGACCCCGATGTGGTCGCGGTCAGTTCCTTCGTCGGCACGGGCACGATCAACACCACCGGCAATGCCGGCCGACTCTACATCAACCTGAAACCGGTCGAGCAGCGCAGCGCCAATGCCGATGCGGTGGCCCTGCGCCTGAAGGCGGCGGTGGCCGGCATCCATGGCATCGAGCTGTACCTGCAATCGGCCCAGGAAATCGCCATCGGCAGCGCCTATTCCCGCACCCAGTACCAGTACCTGCTGCAAAGCGCCGATCCGGTGGAACTGGCCGCCTGGTCGGGCAAGCTGCTGGCGGCCATGGCGCGTTCCCCGGCCCTGGCCGATGTGGCGTCGGACGCCCAGGGCGGCGGCTTGCAGGCGGTCCTCGCGATCGACCGCGACGCGGCAGCGCGCTTAGGGGTAGGCATCCGCACCATCAACGACGCGCTCTATGACGCCTTCGGCCAGCGCCAGATCGCGACGATCTATACCCAGACCAACCAGTATCATGTGATCCTGGAGGTCGATCTGCGCTTTCGCGACGATGCCCAGGCCTTTGGCAACCTGCATGTGAAATCCGCCCTGGGCGATCTCGTGCCCCTGTCGTCCTTCATCCGCTTTGAATTGAAGAGCGCGCCGCTGGCCCTGATGCATCACGGCCTGTTCCCGGCCGTCACCCTGTCCTTCAATGTGCCGCCAGGCGTCTCGCTGGGCGAGGCGACGGCGGCGATCCACGAGGCGGAGGCGGCGATCGGCCTGCCGGCCTCGGTCGCGACCAGCTTCCTGGGCAGCGCGGCCGAGTTCGGCTATTCCCGCGCTAACGAGGGCATCCTGATCCTGGCGGCGATCATCACCGTCTATATCGTGCTGGGCATCCTCTACGAGAGCTACATCCACCCGATCACCATCCTCTCCACCCTGCCGTCGGCCGGCATCGGCGCCCTGCTGGCGCTGATCGTGGGGGGCCATGAGCTCAGCGTGATCTCGCTGATCGGCATCATCCTGCTGATCGGCATCGTGAAGAAGAATGCGATCATGATGATCGACTTCGCCCTGGACGCGCAACGCAACCAGGGCTTGGCCCCGGCCGAGGCGATCTACCAGGCCTGCCGCCTGCGCTTCCGCCCGATCATGATGACCACCATGGCCGCCCTGCTGGGCGCCCTGCCCCTGGCCTTCGGCACCGGGGCAGGCGCCGAACTGCGCACGCCCATGGGGATCGCCATCGTCGGCGGGCTGATCGTCAGCCAGTTCCTGAGCCTCTACACCACGCCGGTGATCTACCTCGCCTTCGACCGGCTGCAGCGGCGGGTCGACCGGACCTTTGCCCGCCCGGCACCGGCGGCGGAATAGGCCATGAGCATTTCGGCGCCCTTCATCCGCCGGCCGGTGGCAACCATGCTGCTGACCATAGGCGTGATGCTGCTGGGTGCCGCCGCCTATCTGCACCTGCCGGTGTCGACCATGCCGATCGTCGACCTCCCCACGATCGTGGTGCGCGCCAGCCTGCCCGGCGCCAGCCCCGACACCATGGCGGCGGCCGTGGCGACGCCGATCGAGCGGCAGTTGGGTGTCATCGCCGGCCTGACCGAGCTGACCTCGATCAATGCCGTGGGTGGCACCACCATCGTCGCCCAGTTCGACATCGCCCGCGATATCGACGGCGTCGCCCGCGACGTCCAGGCGGCGCTGGATGCCGCCGCCTCCAGCCTGCCGACCGACCTGCCCTCGCCGCCGATCTATATCAAGGCCAATCCCAACGTCTTCCCGGTGATCACCCTGGCCCTGTCCAGCGACGCGCTGCCGGCCAGCGAGGTCTATGATTACGCCGACAAGCTGCTGTCGCAGCGCCTCTCACAGATCCAGGGCGTCTCGCGGGTCGAGATCAGCGGGGCCGACAAGACGGCGATCCGCGTCCAGGTCAACCCCGCCGCCCTGGCCAGCCTGGGCCTGACCCTGGAGGATGTGCGCCTGGCCATCGCCGGGGCGACCGCCGCCGGCCCCAAGGGCAGCCTGGACGGGCCGGACCAGAGCATCACGGTGACCGGCAACGACCAGTTGATGACCGCGGCCGAGTTCAGCCGCCAGATCATCGCCTGGCGCGGCGGCGCCCCCGTGCGCCTGGGCGACATCGCCACGGTCAGCAGCGCGGTCAGCAACGTGAAGGTCGGTTCCTGGCTGAACGGCGAGCGCGCGGTACTGATCGAGGTGCGCAAACAGCCCGGCGCCAACACGATCGACGTGGTCGACCGGGTGAAGGCGGCGCTGGCCCAGGTGGAAACCTGGCTGCCGCCGGCGATCAAAGTCCATGTCGTGGCCAACCGCACCCGCACCATCCGCGCCGGCATCACCGACCTGCAATTGACCATGCTGCTGACTACCGCCCTGGTGGTGATGGTCATCGCCCTGTTCCTGCGCCGGTTCTGGGCGACCGTGATCCCCAGCGTGACCATTCCGGTCGCCATCGCCGGCACCTTCGCGGTCATGTATGTGGCGGGCTACAGCCTGGACAATCTCTCGATCATGGCCCTGATCATCGCCGTGGGCTTCATCGTCGACGACACCATCGTGATGATCGAGAATGTGGTGCGCCTGATCGAACAGGGCGAGACGCCGCTGCAGGCAGCCCTGCGCGGTGCCCGGCAGATCACCTTCACGGTGATCTCGCTCACCGTCTCGCTGCTCGCCGCCCTGATCCCGATCCTGTTCATGCCCGACGTGCTGGGCCGCTTCTTCCGCGAATTCGGCGTGACGCTCGCGGTCGCCATCGCCCTGTCGGCGATCATCTCACTGACCCTGACGCCGATGCTGTGCGGCCGGCTGCTGACAAGGCAGGACCTGCAACGGCCCGAGGGGCGGATCGGCCGCGCCATCGAGCGGGCGATCGCTGCCACCACCGAGGCTTACGGCGCCAGCCTGGACTGGGCGCTGGCCCGGCCGCGCCTGATGCTGGGCGTGGTCGGCTTGACCGTGGTCGTGGTCATGGTGCTGTTCGCGGCAGTGCCCAAGGGGTTTCTCCCTAAGCAGGATACCGGCGTGATCCGCGCCGTCACCGATGCCCCGGCGGACATCTCCTTCGAGGCGATGAGTGAGCGGCAGGCGGCGGTGACCCGCGTGCTGCTGGCCGATCCGGCGGTGGAGACGGTCAGTTCCTTCGTCGGCGTCGGCCTGTGGAATTCGCTGAAGAATGGCAATATCACCATCAACCTGAAGCCGCTGAAGCAGCGCCTCCCGGCCGACCAGGTGATCGAGCGGCTGCGCCCGCAACTGGCGCGCATCCAGGGTATCGATACCTATCTGTCGCTGGTCGATGATTTCGGCGTCGGCGGGCGGGCGGGCAAGGCGCGCTATCAGTATACCCTCCAAGGCGCCGACATCGACAAGCTGGCCCACTGGGTGGAGATCATGCGCGAGAAGCTGCGCGCCCTGCCCGACCTGGCCGATGTCTCGACCGACCAGGATGCCAACGGCCTGCGCGCGCACCTGGACGTCGACCGGGTGACGGCCGCGCGCCTCGGCGTCTCGCCCCAGACCATCGACCAGATCCTCTATGACGCCTTCGGCCAACGCCAGATCGCCACGGTCTATACTGAGTTCGACCAGTTCAAGGTGGTGCTGGAGGTCGACCCGCGTTACCAGACCGATCCCACGGCGCTGGCGCAACTGTTCGTGCCCACCGCGTCGGGCACGCCGGTGCCCCTGTCGGTGGTCACCACACAGGCGCAAGGGTTGACCCCGGCCCAGATCAATCACCAGGGGCAGTTGCCGGCCATCACCATCGGCTTCAACACCGCACCCGGCCTGCCCATCGGCAGCGCCATGGCCCTGATCGAACGTACGGCGCAGGAGGCCGGCCTGCCGCCCGACATCACCGGCAGCTTCGCGGGCGATGCCAAGGCAGCAGCGGATGCGATCGCCACCCAGGTGTGGATCCTGCTGGGTGCCATCGTCGCGGTCTATCTGGTGCTGGGCATCCTCTACGAGAGCTATGCCCATCCCTTGACCATCCTGTCGACCATCCCGTCGTCCGGCATCGGGGCGCTGGTCGCCTTAATGGTGACCGGCGTCGAATTCTCGCTGATCGCGGTGATCGGGTTGATCCTGCTGATCGGCATCGTGAAGAAGAACGCCATCATGATGGTCGATTTCGCCCTGGTCGCCGAACGCGAACTGGGCCTTGCCCCGCGCGAGGCGATCGCCCGTGCCGCCCGCCTGCGCTTCCGCCCCATCACCATGACCACGCTGGCCGCCGTGTTCGGCGCCCTGCCGTTGGCGATCGGCGTCGGCGCCGGCTCGGAGATGCGCCAGCCGCTGGGGATCGCCATCGTCGGCGGCCTGCTGCTGGCCCAGGTCGTGACGATCTATACGACGCCGGTGGTCTATCTCGCCGTCGACAAGCTGCGCGGCCGGCGGCGCTCGCGCTGGCTGCCCATGGAGGTTCCGGCCGAGGGGGCATCGTCATGACGCGCCCCATGGGCTTCATCCTGGTGACCATCCTGCTCGATGCCATGGGCTTCGGCCTGATCGTGCCGGTGCTGCCCCATCTGGTCGAAAGACTGCTGGGGCAAGGGCCGGCGGCGGCGGGTAATGCCTTCGGGATACTGGTGGCGCTCTATGCCGCGATGCTGTTCCTGTGTGCGCCGGTGATCGGCCGCCTGTCGGATCGCTTCGGCCGCCGGCCGGTGATCCTGCTGGCCCTGGCCGGCGCCGCCCTGGACCAGGTGGTGGCCGCCACCGCGGGCTCGCTGTGGCTGCTGATGGTGGCGCGCGCGCTGGCCGGGGCCTGCGGTGCCAATGCGGCGGCGGCCAGCGCCTATGTCGCCGATGTCACCCCGCCCGAGCACCGCGCCAAGGCCTTCGGCCTGGCCGGGGCCATGTTCGGCCTAGGGTTTGTGCTAGGCCCGGCCCTGGGCGGCATGCTGGGCGACTTGGGCCCCCGGGTGCCCTTCTGGGTCGCGGCCGGTCTCACCGCGCTCAATTTCCTGTGGGGCCTGGTCGTGCTGCCGGAAAGCCTGGCGCCGGCGCTGCGCCGCCCCTTCACCTTAGGCGCGCTCAATCCCCTGGCCGGCCTGATCGGCTGGCGGCGCTCGCGCCTGATCACCGGGCTGCTGGGGGCGATCTTCTGCTACATGCTGGCGCAATCGGCGGTGCAGGCGACCTGGGTGCTGTTCACAGCCATGCAACTGGGCTGGGGGCCGGGCGAGACCGGCCTGTCGCTCGCCTTCCTCGGGGTCGCCTCGGCCCTGTCGCAAGTGGTGGTGGCCCCGGCCGCCATTCGCCGGATCGGTGAACCGGCGGCCATGCTGCTGGGCCTGGCCTGCACCGTCGCCGCCTGCATCGGCTATTCCCAGGCGACCCAGGGCTGGCACATCTATGCCGTCACCGGCCTGATCGTCGTCGCTGTGATCACCGGGCCGGCCGCCCAGGCCATCATCACCCGCGCCGTGTCCAAGGGCGAACAGGGCCAGTTGCAGGGCACCATCACCGCCACCACCAGCCTGGGCGCGATCGCCGGCACCTTGCTGGGCGCCGCGATCTTCAGCTACTTCGCCGCCCCCGATGCGCCCCTCCACCTGCCCGGCGCCGCCTTCCTGTTCGCCGCCCTGCTGACCCTCGTGGCCATGGCCTGCCTCGCCTATGCCCTGGGCGGCCGCCGCGTGCCCATGAGGGCGGACAACCGCGCCTAGCGCCGGCGACTCACCCGGCCGGTCCGACCGCCCGGTGATTCTCGCGGTGGTACCAGCCACGCCAATTCAAGACGGCCGGCCGCCTGCAGAACAATCTTCGGCTGTATTTTGCCGCAAACCAATCCTCCATTTCGGGAGCGATTTCGCTAGACACCGGAATTCCGCCTGGAATCCGCCGTCTGGCCGCAAAATCTTAACGAAACATGAGGTTTTTAGCGGTATCCCTACGATTGATGCAGACCTCTTAAATTCAAGACGACGACCTGAATTGAGCTGAATCAAACTCCGCCGGAAATTTCTGAACCATTTTGAGGGGGAATCGAGGTGAGTCATGAAGAAGGTTGATGACGCGGCGATCCTGCTGGCGCGGGTGGGGGCGGGCGACGTCAAGTACCTGAACTTCGAGGCAGCCCCCATGCCGAACGAGGCCCGTGCCGGCTGGAAGCTGTTCGAGGCGATCGACGCCGCGCCCGACGACGGCGAACCGGCGCTGCCGGAAGAAATCGATTCGGATCTGGAAATCGTCACCACCGAAGAATTGCCGATGGCGCATACCGAGCACGCGGTCGTCCAGTTGGACAACGCGCCGCCGCTGGTTGGCGATCGCCTCCATGCCCGGCCGGAGCGTCTCCGCGCCATGTTCAAGCGCGCGCCCCCGTGGAAGAAGCCCCCGCCACCACCGGCACCGCCCTGGCACAACTGTTCAAGAGACTGGGCTAGATGCCGCTGATCGTCGTCTCATCGCCCAAGGGGGGTGTCGGCAAGACGACACTGGTCGCCAATCTGGGCGTCGCCCTGGCGCGCCAGGGGCGACAGGTGACGCTGATCGACTTCGACGTGCAGAATGCCTTGCAACTGCATTTCGGCCTGGCCCTCAAGAACCGGTCAGGTTATGTCGCCCGCGCCGTCGAGACGGCCGATTGGCGCCGCAACATCGTGGCCGTGGCGGACGGCATCCGGCTGCTGCCCTATGGCACTGCGGATGCCGCGCAGCGGCGCGCGCTGGAGAATGCCCTGGTCGCCGACGGCGCCGGCTTCCTGCGCAACCATCTGGGCGCCATCCTGGCGGAGCGCGACGGCATCATCCTGGCCGACACCGCGCCCGGGCCGACGCCGGCGCTCGAGGCCCTGGAAACACTGGCGGATCTGCGCATTGCCCTGCTGCTCAGCGATGCCACGTCGCTGGCGCTACTGCCGCGGGTGCTCGAGGCCGAACAACCGGCCCGCCGGGACCGCCGGCCGCCGCAATTGATTCTGAACCAGATCGACCTGCGGCGGCGGCTGAACCGGGATGTCGCCGCCTTCGTTCGTCAACGGGCCGCGGCCGCCCTCCTGGGGACAGTGCGCCAGGACGAGTCGCTGGCCGAGGCGGTCGCACAGCAGGAAAGCGTGTTCGCCTACGCCGCCCATGCCGGCGCGGCGCAGGACATCGCGACCATCGCGCAGCGGCTCGACCGGATGCTGTTCCCCGATCACGAAACCGTGCCCCGGGCAAACACGGGGCATAACTGATGGCGTCGCACCACGGCAGCGAAGACAGTGCGGGCGCGAAGCACAGGGGCCTGATGCGCGATCTGGCGCGGCAGGCCCTGCTGGCATTGCTGACGCTGGCCGGCCTTGCCCTGGGCGCCCTGATCGTCACGACCCCGCTGTCGCTCGAACACCAATTGCTGTTCGCCGCCGTCACCATGGTGCTGCTCATATCGTTCCGGCAGGTCCACGCGCGCTGGGCCACCATCTTCCTGTCGCTGCTCGCCCTCGCCATTTCCAGCCGCTACATCTACTGGCGCACGACCGAGACGCTGGGCTTCACCGGCGTTGTCGGGTGGATCTTCGGGATCAGCCTCTATCTGGCCGAGCTTTATGCCTGGCTGATGCTGTTCTTCGGCTTCCTGCACACGATCTGGCCGCTGGCACGCCCCATCCGCCCGCTCCACGAGCCGCCGGAGGCCTGGCCCACCGTCGATATCTTCGTCCCCACCTATAACGAAAGCCTGGCGATCGTCCGCGATACCGTCCTGGGCGCCCTGTCGATCGACTACCCGCGGACAAGATGAAGGTCTTCCTGCTGGACGACGGCCGCCGCGAGGAGTTCCGCGAATTCGCGGCGGAGGCCGGCGTGGGCTACATCATCCGGCCGGACAACCTGCACGCCAAGGCCGGCAACCTGAACAATGCCATGCAGGAAACCTCGGGCGAGCTGATCGCGATCTTCGATTGCGATCACGTGGCCACCCGGGCCTTCCTTCAGTTGACCGCGGGATGGTTTCTGGAAGATCCCCGCCTGGCCCTGATCCAGACGCCGCACCATTTCTATTCGCCGGATCCCTTCGAGCGCAACCTGAAGGCCGGCCACCACATGCCCAACGAGGGGGAGCTGTTCTACGGCCCGGTGCAGGAAGGCAACGACCTGTGGAACGCCGCCTTCTTCTGCGGCTCGTGCGCACTCTTGCGGCGCGGCGCGCTGGACGAAATCGGCGGCTTTGCCACCGAAACCGTCACCGAAGACGCCCACACCGCGCTGAAATTGCAGCGGCGCGGCTGGAACACCGCCTATCTCAACATCCGCCTCGCCGCCGGCCTGGCAACCGAGCGCCTGGCCATTCATATCGGCCAGCGGATGCGCTGGGCCCGCGGCATGACGCAGATCCTGCGCCGCGACAACCCGCTGTTCGGGCCGGGCCTGACCTGGGCCCAGCGGCTCTGCTATCTCAGCGCCATGCTGCATTTCCAGTTCGGCCTGCCACGCATCGTGTTCCTGACCGCGCCGCTGGTCTACCTGCTGCTGGGCGAGAGCCTGATCACCGCCAGCGCCGCCAGCCTGGTCGCCTATGCCATCCCGCATCTCTTCCATTCGGTGATGACCACGCGGCGCATCCAGGGCCGCCAGCGCCTGACCTTCTGGGGCGAGATCTACGAGACCGTGCTCGCCTTCCACCTGGCGGGCATCACGATCCGGACCTTCCTGGACCCGCGCGCCGGCAAGTTCAACGTCACCAACAAGGGCGGCCTGCTGCCCGACGATTATTTCGATGCCCGGATCCTGCGGCCGCACATGGTCGTCGCCACGCTCCTGGTCCTGGGCAGCGCCTTCGGCTTCGTCAAGCTGGCCTTCCCCGCGACCTTCGGAGTCGACTGGCTGTCCGTGGCGCTCAACGTCGTGTGGGCGGTCTTCAGCCTCGTCATCCTGCTTTGCGCGATCGCCGTCGGGCGCGAGGCCCGCCAGATCCGCCGGGCCTTCAGGGTCGACTCCCGACAACCCGCGACAATCTTTCTCGAGGATGGACACACGTTGGCTTGCGAGACCGAAAACCTGTCGATGGGCGGGGTGGCCGTCGTATTGCCGCAAGGCGTTTCCCTGGGCGAGGCGACGATTACCGATGTCGAGTTGCCCTGCGGCGAAGCGAGCGAGATCTTCCCCGTCGTGGTCGCCCGGCGCGGCAATGGCGGCAATATCGGCCTGCATTTCAGCGACATGCCGCTCTACCAGCGGCGCGAACTGGTCAAATCGGTGCTGGGCCGGTCCGATGCCTGGACCCCGTCCCAGGCGACGATGGTGCCGCCGCCGGTGTTCCATTCGCTGGTCCTGATCGCCCGCGTGCTCCTGAGCCTGTTCACGCGGCGAAAGAATTATCCCTCGTCGCCGACCGTGGCGGTTATCGCCGCCCTCTTCCTCGCGCTGGGCGGCCTCCTTCCCGGTGTCGTGCATGATGCCAGGGCGCAAACGGCGCCCGCCACGATCGAGCCGCCCCCCGCGGCGGCGGCGGCCCCGACCCCGCCGGCCCTGCTCGATCAGGCCCCCGCGGCCCAGGGCGCCACCCGTAAGCTGGTGCTGAGCCTGAAGGATCTGGGGGCGAGCGGCCCGCTGCGCCTGATCGGTGTCCATGGCGAGGCCTGGCTGCCGGTCAGCCTGCGCCGCGACGAGGTCGTGACCGCGGCGAAGATGACCCTGGCCCTGGGCTATTCGCCTGCGCTGATCCCCGAACTGAGCCACCTGTCGATTTTCATCAATGGCGAACTCACGGGTTCCATTCAACTGATCAAGGAGCGGTCGGGCGGGGTTACCGTCGAACTGCCGATCAATCCGGCGCTGTTCCTGCCCGAAAGCAAGCTGAACCTCCAGTTCATCGCGCACTACACCCGCGAATGCGAAGATCCCCTGCATTCGACCCTGTGGGGCGTGGTCAGCAATGTGAACTCGATGCTGGAACTGACGGTCCAGCGCCTGCCCCAGCAGGACGACCTGGCCAGCCTGCCGGCGCCGTTCTTCGACCTGGGCGATACCAGGCCGCTGTCGCTGCCGTTCGTCATGGCCGGCAAGCCCTCGGCCGAAACCTTGCGGGCAGCGGCGGCCGTGGCCGGCTATTTCGGCTCGCGCGCCGGCCAGCGCGGCTTCGGCTTCCCCGTCGTCCATGACCACATGCCCGAGGGCCACGCGGTGGTCCTGGCGACGCCGGGCGATGCCATTCCGGGCCTGACCCTGCCCGAGATCAAGGGCCCGACCCTGGCGGTAACGCCCAACCCGGCCGATCCCGATCACAAGCTGCTGATGGTCCTGGGCCGCAACGGCGACGAGTTGCAGGCCGCCGCCTATACGCTGGGGATCGGCAGCCAGGCGCTCAGCGGCCCGTCCGCCGCCGTCGGCATGCCCCAGTTGCTGCCGCGGGTACCCTACGACGCCACGCGCTGGATCCCGTCCGACCGCCCGGTGAAGCTGGGCGAATTCGTCGAGCCGCCGCTGTTGCAGGGCCTGGGGCTGTATTCCGGCGTGCTCGCGGCCAATTTCAGGTCGGCGCCCGACCTCTTCACCTGGGGCAAGGACGGCATCCCCTTGCAGCTTCGCTATCGCTATCCCGACGGGGAATGGCTGGACCGCGACCTCTCCCGCCTCGACGTGGCGGTCAACGGCAAATTCCTGAAGTCCTTCCCGACCACGCAGCCCAGCGACCTCGACCGGATTCGCGACGCCGTCGGCACCGATTTCATCGAGAACGAGGCGACGGTCAATATCCCGCCCTACGAGGTTTTCGGCCAGAACCAACTGCAGTTTCTGTTCGACCTGAAATCGAACAAGCGGGGCGAATGCCAAGGTTACCTGCCGAACGATGTGCGCACGTCGATCGATCCTGATTCGACCGTCGATTTCTCGGACATCCATCACTTTGCGCGGTTCCCCAATCTGGGCTTCTTTGCCGGGGCCGGCTATCCGTTCACCCGCCTGGCCGACCTCTCGGAAACCGTGGTCATCTTGAGGGAGCAGGCGACGGCGCCGGAAATCGAGACCTTCCTGGTGCTGATGGGCCGGGCCGCGGATGCGACCGGCAACATTGCGACCAAGCTGACCATCCTGCGCAACACCAAGGATGTCAGCCGCATGCTGGGCCGCGACGTCCTGATCATCGGCTCGACCGCCTTTGCCGGGTCGCTGGGCGGCCTGATGACCAATGCCCCGTTCCAGATCGAGGGCGACATGCTGCGGGTCAAGGCCACGGGCGCGCTCGACCGCCTCTTCACCTACTTCGACGGCGGCGAAGACAGCACCGGCGGCGGCCAGGCGGACAGGGTTCTGGTCGAGCCCAACAATTTCACCGGCATGCTCAGCTTCCGCTCGCCCTACGCCGCCGACCGCGTCGTCGTCGCCGTCCTGGCAGCCAGCCCCGCCGCCCTCCCGGCCGTGGCCTACGGCCTTCGCGACACCGAGCAGAACGCCCGCATCGGCGGCGATCTCGCCATCCTGGGCAGCGACGGCTACACGAGCTACAGCGCGGGCGAGACCTTCTGGCGCGGCGACCTGCCCTTCTTCACCCATGTCCGGTGGTTCCTGAGCGATCGCCCGCTGCTGATGATCGCCGTCATCCTGGTGGCGATGCTGTTGCTGACCGTCCCGGTCTATGCGGCGCTGCGGTCGCTGGCCCGCCGGCGCCTGCGCCACCCGAGGGGCTAGACATGGCAAAGCGTGACCGGGGGATCGTTCAGGCCAATCTCGTCGCCGGGCTGATGCTGCTGGCTGCCGCCGACACGGCCGGCGCCCAGCCGGCGGCCGGCAGCGAGATCCCGATGTTCCTGTCGGACACGGCGCCGGCCGCCCCTGCCCCTGTCGCACCTGCCGCATCGCCTGCCCCGGCCGCGGCAGCGGTGCCGGCGCCTGCAAAACCTGCCGCCAATGCGCAGACGGTCGAGCAATTGCTGGAACAAGTGACCTTCTGGCGCCAGCGCGGGCGCAACGAGATGGCCCAGAAGGCGGTCGACCAGGCGCTGTCGGTCGACCCCGCCAATCTCGACGCGCTGTTCCAGGCCGGGCTGATCGCCGCCGAGGGGGGCAGGTCGAACAGGCAAACCGGCATCTGGCCAGGCTGGCAGCCCTGGCCCCGGCGGACCCGCGCACCGAACGGCTGCGCCTGGCCATCAACCGGGGCGTGATCTCGCCCGGCCTGATCGCCCAGGCACGCAGCCTTGCCGCGGTCGGCAAGGCGGAACAGGCGGGCCAAGTCTACCAGCAGGCCTTCGGCAACCTGCCGCCGCCGCTGGAGTTCGCCTACGAATACTATATGACCGTCGCCGGCACCGAACGCGGCTGGCAGATCGCCCGGGACGGCCTGGCCAGCATGGCCCGCCGGGCACCCAACGACGCCGGCATCCAGATCGCCTATGGCCAGGTCCTGACCTACCGCGAGGTCACCCGCCGCGAGGGCATCGCCCTGTTGGCGCGCTATGCCGGGCGGGACGAGACGGCGCTGAAGTTCTGGCGCTCGGGCCTGCTGTGGCTCGAGGCGCAGGCAGGCGAAGCCGGCCTCTACGAGGACTATCTCAAGGCCTATCCCGACGATGCGGAAGTGGCAGCAGCCTACCGGAAGCTGACGGCCCCGGTCACGGCCGATACGACCGAGCATGCCTTCATGCTGGGCCTGGCCGCCATTAATGCCGGCAAGCTTGGGGAAGCCGAAGATTACCTCGACACCGCGCTGCGGCTCGACCCCGGCAATGCCAATGCCCTGGCCAGCCTGGCCAGCCTGCGGCTGCGCCAGGGCCGGCCGGGCGATGCCCTGGCCTTGCTGAAGCAGGCGATCGCCGCGGCACCCGACCGCCGGGCAGAATTTGCGCAAGCCTACGACTCGGCCGCCTTCCTGGTGACCTATCAGTCGGCGGTCGCGGCGATGAAGGCGGGCCACCCCGCCCGCGCCGAACAATTGCTGCGGCCGATCGCCTACGGCGGCAACAAGGATCGCCGGAATGCCCTGGCCCTGCTGGGCGATGCCCTGGCGAAGCAGGGCAAGGACGCCGAGGCCGAGAAGGTCTATCGCCAGGTCCTGCAAGGCAACCCCGGCAGTCGCCAGGCCTTGCTGGGCCTCTACGGCGTGCTGATCCGGCAGAACAAGGTGGCCGAGGCCAATGCCCTGGCCGCGCGCATCCCGGCCCAGGACCGCGCCCGCTTCGAAGGCGGTGTCGACGCAGCGGAGGCCGGACGCTATCGCAGCGAGGCCGAACGGCTGGCGCTGGCCGGCCAGCCCGACGCCGCCTCGGCGGTCTACCAGAAGGCCCTGGCGACGGATGCCGGCAACCCCTGGGTCAGGCTGTCCTATGCCCGCTTTCTGCTGCGCCAGGGCGACAGCGCCCAGGCCCAGGGCTTGATGGCGCCGCTGACCGCGCCTGCTGCGCCCGGCGCCGATGCGCTTTATGCCGCCGCCCTGTTCGCGGTCGACCAGAATCGCTTCCAGGAGGCGATCGCCCAGGTCAATCGGATTCCCGGCCCGCAGCGGACGCCGGCGATTACAGCCTTTGCGCGCGAGATCACCGTGCGCCACACGATCGCCCAGGCGCGCGCCGCCTTCGACGGCGGCAACCGCACCCAGGCGATCGCCGCCATGCGCTCGCTTGCCGCGCGCGGCGACCTGTCCCCGGCAACGCGGGGCGAGCTGGCTTCGGCCCTGTACGACATGGGCGATACCGAGGCGGCGCTGGCCCTCGCCCGCACCGAATTGGCCAAGGGGATCCCGGCGGGCGGCCAGGTGTCGGACTATGCGGCCCTGGCCGCGGTGCTCGCCCGCAGCGGCAACGACGCCGAGGCCGGCGCCCTGCTGATCCAGCTTCAGCCCCTGGTCAAGAGTCCCAGCGACCAGCGCGGGCTTCAGGACCTGCGCAACAGCATGACCGTGCAACGGGCCGGCCAACTGCGCCTGGAAGGCAAGCTGGCGCCCGCCTACGACCTGCTGGCCCAGGCCCTGCGCAGCGACCCCAACGACCCCGTCCTGCTGGCGGAACTGGCCAATCTGTATGCCGCCGGCAAGATGTACCCGGAAGCGACATCGCTCTACGACGGCCTGATGGCGCGCATGCCCAACAATCAGACCATGGTGCTGCAGGCGACCAATGTCGCCATCGCCAGCGGCGACTACGGCCGCGCCCACGAATTGCTGGATCCGCTGCTCGACGGCGGCCAGCCGACCGCGCA
Organism: Oleomonas cavernae; assembly: GCF_003590945.1. NCBI lineage: Bacteria > Pseudomonadati > Pseudomonadota > Alphaproteobacteria > Acetobacterales > Acetobacteraceae > Oleomonas > Oleomonas cavernae. Next base: position 2,053,743 of record NZ_QYUK01000011.1, read on the forward strand.
GACCTATTTCGTCGCCGGCCAACTGGCCCGGGCGGAAGGCGATACCGGCGGGGCGATCGAGGCGCTGGAACACGCCCGCAGCCTGCGAGCGCAAGAGCTGGGCATCGCCGAAACCGATATGGTTGCGCCGCCGGCAGGATCCCCGCCCCCCCGTCGGCACCCGGGCTGGCCCCCAACCCCTTCCGCAGCCGGCTGGACCCGGGCCAGGCAGCCCCCGTTGCCGCGGCACCGGCGCCGACCGCGCAGGCAGATGCAATGGTCTACCTGCCGGCCGCCAACACGGGTGCCACGCCCGGCGCCAGTTCGGGCCAGACCACCGTGAACCAGTTCGGCACCGCGCCGGCCCCGGTCTACAGCCCGGGCATCACCCCGGTGCAGGCCCTGACCCCGGCCGGGGCCCCGGCGCGCCCCACCCGCCAGGTGGCTTTCGGCGCGCCCGGCGCCCCGCCCGTCAGCGACCCGCTGGCCCGCGACATCGGCACCGCCCTGGGCGAATTGCAGCGCGAGGTGGCCCCCGTCGCCTATGCCGATCTCGGCTTCCGCTACCGGGATGGCGAGGTCGGCCTGGGGCGCCTGTTCGAGCTGGACAACACCACCTCCTTCACCTTCTCGCCGGCCAATACCGGCCGCCTGACCGTGCAGGCCAACCCCGTCCACGTCGCCGCGGGCAAGCCCGATCTGGGCGGCGCGAAACGGTTCGGCACCAACCCGCTGCTGGCCCCGGCAAGGCCGCTTCGCCCCGCCGACCAGACCGATACCGGCCTCGGCCTTTCCGCCAGCTATGCGATCGCCGACGTCAAGGTGGATGTCGGCACCACGCCGCTGGGCTTCCAGCTCGAGTCCCTGCAAGGCGGCATTCAGTGGCAGCCGGCCCTGACCGATGCCCTGCGCCTGCGCCTGACGGCGGATCGCCGTGCGGTAACGGACAGTGTTCTATCCTATGCCGGCACCCGCGATCCGCTGTCGGGCAAGGAATGGGGCGGCGTCATGCGCACCGGCGGCGAGATCGGCCTGTCCTACGACGTGGCGGAAGGCGGCGCCTATGGTTCGGTCGGCTACCACGTCTATGACGGCACCAATGTCGCCGACAACGCGGCCTGGAGCGCCGATTTCGGCGCCTATCTGCGCCCCTACCGGACCGAAACCTCGCGGCTGCAGGTCGGCGTGGCGCTGAGCTACCTCAACTTCGACAAGAACCTGAGCCAGTTCACCCTGGGCCACGGCGGCTACTTCAGCCCGCAGAACTATTTCGCCATCGCCATTCCCGTCGACTATCGCGCGACGGTGAAAAAGTGGACCTACAACATCGGCGGGGCGGTGGGCTACCAGAACTTCCGGCAGGAGGCGGCACCCTATTTCCCCAATGATCCGGACCTGCAGGCCAGCCTGCAAGCCAACGCGGCCGCCAATCCCGGCAACGACATCCCGACGGCCTATGCGGAATCGTCAGAGAGCGGCTTTGGCGTCAGCGCCCAGGGCGGCTTCGAATATGCCCTGACGCCGGCGACCACGGTCGGCGGCTCGCTCAGCTTCAGTAATTTTGGCGATTACAGCGAGTCGAGCGGGAAAGTCTTCTTGCGCTACCAATTTGTCGATTAGGGATGTTGCAGATGTCGAAACATGCCATGGACCACCTGCTCGCCGAGGCACCGGGACGGTCGCTCGCCTATCACGCCGGCCGGCATGCCAGCCTCCAGTGGCGCGCCTTCGTCGCGGCACTGGCGCGCACGCTCTATGACAATGCCGAGGACGGCGACGCGGATGCCTTCCTGCGCGAGGTCGGCACCAACATGGCACGCGCGCTGCCGCTGCCGCAGGTTGCCACGCTCGAGGAACTGGAAGCGGCGATGAACGCCAAATGGGCCGATCTCGATTGGGGCTGGGTGCGCCTGCGCGAAGGCACCGGCGATGTCGGCATCGTGCATGGCGCAACGCCCACCGGCTTTGCCGAGGACACCGGCGGCACCTGGGGCCGGGCATCGGTGCCGCTGCTCGAAGGCCTCTATACCGAATGGTTCGCGGCGCAGCAGGGGCCTTCGCACCTCGCCGTCTCGCTGGTCGGCGAACGGGCCGAACCCTTGCACCTGCGCTACGGCCGCTAGGACCGCCCTTGCGCCTCCTGCTCGCCATCGCTGCCGTCATGACCCTGTGGCTGGGCCCGCGGGCCATGGCGCTCGACGCCACCACCTGGGGCGAGGCCAAGGCGCGGCTGGTCCAGGCCGACGGGCGGGTGGTCGATGCCGACAACGGCGGGATCAGCCATTCCGAAGGCCAGGGCTATGCCATGGTGGCCGCCGTGGCCATGGACGACCGGGCGACCTTCGATTTGCTGTGGTCCTGGACCGCGCAGCACCTGGCGCGTGCCGACCGCCGCCTGTTCTCGTGGAAATACGATCCCGCGGCCAATCCGCCCGTCGCCGATCCGAACAATGCCACCGATGGCGACATCATGATCGCCTGGGCCCTGTCGCGGGCCGCCGGGCAATGGAGTGTCCCCGCCTATGCCGCCGCCTCGGCGGAAATCCGCGCAAGCATCCACGACAACCTGGTCCGCCGGGTGGCGGGGCGCACGGTGCTGCTGCCCGGGCTGGACGGCTTCAGCGACGACAACGGTGTCACGCTCAATCTCTCCTACCTGATTTTCCCGGCGCTCAAGGATTTCGCCAAGGCCGATCCCGCCGGCGGCTGGGATGTCCTGATCAGCGACGGTCTCGCCCTGCTGCTCGATGCCCGGTTCGGCCGCTTCGGCCTCAATCCCGACTGGCTGCGCCTGGGCGTGGACGGATCGCTGGCCGCCACCGCGACACCGCCGCCCCGCTTCGGCTTCGATGCGGTGCGCATCCCGCTCTACCTGGTCTGGGGTGGCGAAGGCCGGGCCGAGATGCTGGCCCCCTTCACGCAATTCTGGTCGGGCCTCAATGCCCAGGGCAAGCCGCTGCCGGGCTGGGTCGACCTGCGCAACGGGCAGGTGGCCGATTACCCCGGCCCGCGCGGCTACGTCATGGTGCAACTGCTGGCGCTTGGCACGCCGGCGATCGCAACGACCGACCTGCCGGCGACCGATAGCTATTATTCGACAATGCTTTCCCTGCTGGCCGCGCTCGCCGCCGCCGAGCAGGGCCGATACCGTTGAAGGACACCGCAACATGAGCGCCCTCCTGGCCGGACTGGTGGTTCTCGTCATCGGCGACAGCCACATGGTTCACAAGAACTACCTGATCGACGAGTTGCACCAGGCGCTGACCGCCCAGGGGGCGACCGTCTATTCCTTCGGCGCCTGCGGCACCACCCCGACGGATTTCCTGGTCCCCCACACGACCGACTGCGGCCGCGCCTCGCGCCTTGCCGGCGCGCCGCAGAAGCTCGAGGAAGGCCCGGCGGTGCCGGTCTGGAATGCCCATGAACTGATCGCCAAGTATAAACCCGGCCGCATCATCATCGTCATGGGCGACACCATGGGCGCCTACAAGCAGGCGGATTTCCCCAAGGCCTGGATCTGGGACCAGGTGAGTTCACTGACCGGCGAAATCAAGTCGGCCAGTGTCTCATGCGACTGGGTCGGCCCGCCCTGGGGCACCGAGGGCGGCAGCTTCGGCAAGACCTATGACAAGGTCAAGCAATTGTCCGACTATCTGTCGCAGGTGGTCGCCCCCTGCCGCTATATCGATTCGACCGGCTTTGCCAGGCCGGGCGAGTGGAAGACCATCGACGGCCAGCACCTGAATGCCATCGGTTACAAGGCCTGGGCGGCGGGCATCACCAAGGCCGTGACCGCGGCCCCTGCGGCACCGCCGCCAGGGGCGGCCACGCCGGCGACGGGGGCCGAACCATGGTGAAGCTGCGACACCTGGCCACCGGCGCGTGCCTGGGCCTCTTCGCCCTCGGCGGGCTGGCCGCGGCCGAGGAACAGACCAAGCTCTACGACACCGGCCCGGACGTGATCTCGGGCTATGTCCGGTTCGTCAACGCCGCCCGGGCGGATGTCGCCATCACCGCCGGCGGCAGCGGCGCCCTGGCGCTGGGGACCGGCATGATCGGCCGCTTCCAGGCCGTCCCGGCCCGGCAGGAACTGACGGCAACGCTGGCCGTGGCGGGCAAGACGGCCGAGGTCTCGGTAACGCTTCTGCCCGATGAGTTCGTCACCATCGCCGTGCTGGACGATGCCGCCAGCCTGGTGCTGCGCGACCAGCCGCAGGACTTCAATGCCCTGAAGGCCGATATCGCCTTCCTCAACGCGGATCCGGGCTGCGCCGGCGGCGTCATGCGCGCCGGGGCCAAGAAGACCGTGGTGTTCAGCGCGGTGGCCCCGGGGCAACTGGCGCGGCGATCAGTCAACCCGGTAGCGGCGCTCATCGAGGCCGGCTGTGGCGAGGCCGCCGCTGGCGGCGTGCTGGACCTGGGTCTGCTGGAAGCCGGCAAGCGTTACAGCGTGGTCGTGGTCCCCGACGGGGCAGGCGGGCATGTCCTGATCGGTGGCCAGGACGAGCGCGCCCGGTACTGACGGCAAGGGACGCCATCATGGTCTTTGCGTCCGTCGAATTCCTGACGCTGTTTCTGCCCCTGTTCTTCATCGCCTATCTGGCGACGCCGGGCCGAGGCCGCAACCTCGTCCTGCTGCTGGCGAGCTGGGTCTTCTACGGCTGGTGGAAGCCGGTCTTCCTGCTGCTGCTGTGGGGCGTGACCCTGGTCGGCTTTGCCTTCGGCCGGGCGATCGAAGCCGCACCCACCGACCAGGGCAAGCAGCGCCTGCTAGCCTGGGGTGCTGCCGTCAACCTTGCCCTGCTTGCCTGGTTCAAATACGCCAACTTGGCGATCGGCACGGCCAACGACGGCCTTTCCCTGCTCGACGCCGGACACATCGCCTGGGATCCGGTCATCCTGCCGATCGGCCTGTCGTTCTACATCCTGCACGCCATCTCCTATCTCTACGACATCCGGCGCGGCGTGGTGAAGGCCGAGCCCAGCCTGGTCGCCTTCGGCGTCTACATCGCCATGTTCAGCCAGTTGGTCGCCGGCCCGGTGATCCGCTATCGCTGGGTCGACAAGGAACTGGCGTCGCGCCGCCTCGATTTCAGCGGGTTCTCGACGGGCGCGCGGCGTTTCATGATCGGCTTTGCGATGAAGGTGCTGATCGCGGATTCGCTGGCGCCGCTGGTCGATGCCGCCTTCACCCTGAGCCGCCCGAGCCTGGCCGATGCCTGGGTCGGCACCGGGGCCTATGCGCTGCAGCTCTATTTCGACTTCGCCGGTTACAGCGCCATGGCCATCGGCCTGGGCCTGATGCTGGGCTTTCATTTCCCCGAGAATTTCAACCATCCCTATCTCGCCACCAGCATCCAGGACTTCTGGCGCCGCTGGCACATCAGCCTGTCGGGCTGGCTGCGCGACTATCTCTACATCGCCCTGGGCGGCAATCGGGCGGGCAAGGCGCGGACCTATCTCAACCTGATCCTGACCATGGCCATCGGCGGCCTGTGGCACGGCGCCGCCTGGACCTTCGTCGCCTGGGGCCTGCTGCACGGCCTGGCCCTGGTCGTGGAACGCCTGGCGGCCAATCGCGGCGTCCGCCTGCCGAACCTGCTTTCCTACCCGCTGACCATGGCGGTGGTGCTGGTCGCCTGGACCCTGTTCCGGGCCAGCGACTGGTCGGCGGCGCAGACCATGCTGATGGGCCAGTTCGGCCTGCACGGGATCGGCCTCAGCGCCCAACTGTCGCTGGCGCTTCACCCGGTCGTCGTGCTGTGGCTGTGCCTGGGCCTGGCGACGGTCTGGTGGCCTGCCCTGGCGGCGCGCCTGCCAGGCGGCGGCCTGGCCCTGCCGCGCTGGTGGCAGGCGCTGTGGCCGGTTGCCAGCTTCATCTACGCGCTGGCCGTGCTCGAAGGGCACGAGACGGTGCCCTTCCTCTACTTCCAGTTCTAGGGAGGCGACGCGTTGAGCGAAAAGGGCAGTGAAAATCGCGAGACGGGGCCGCTGCCCGGCCTCGTTCTCGCCCTGGTCCTGGTCGCCGGCCTGATCTCCGGCCTGTCGAGCCTGCTGTCGCCCCAGGGCGGGGCCTTGCTGAAACGCGCCACGCTGGCCGATGTCGCGGCGGGGCGCACCACCGGGGAGCTGTCGCGGCTTCTGAACGACGACCTGCTGGCCGGTGCGACCCTGGCGCAGGCCGCGCGTGCGATCGACTGGCTTGCGGTGGGCGACCTGGGGGCGGCGGTCCGGCGCGGCTGCGACGGCTGGCTGTTCCTGCGCGAGGAGCTGGAAATCCATGCCGACCCGGCGCAAGCCATGGCCCGGCGCGCCGACCTCGTGGCCCGCGTGGCGACACAGTTGCGCGCCCGGGGGATCGGCCTGGTCATCGCCGTGGCGCCGGACAAGAGCCGGATCGAGAGCCGGCATCTGTGCGGGTTGGCCCGGCCCGCGATACTGGACGACCGGCTGGCCGGCTTCAATGCCCTGCTGACCGCCCGCGGCGTCGAAACCGCCGACCTTGCCGCGGCCCTGCGCCCGCTCGACGGCGAGCGCTATTACCGCACGGACACCCATTGGAACGAACGGGGCGCCCGCGCCGCGGCGCAAGCCATTGCCACCCGCCTCGTCTCCTCAGGGCGAGCCCCCCCGCGGGCGGGCGAAGCCACGCTGACACCGGGCGCCCCCGTCGAGCGGATCGGCGACCTGATCCGCCTGGCCGGGCTCGGCGACGTGCCGGCCGGCTTCCGCCCGGCGGGCGATGTCGCGGCCTCGACCAATATCGTCCAGCCCAGCCTCGGCGGCGACGATTTGCTGGGCGATGCGCCCGGCCCGCCGGTGGTGATGATCGGCAGTTCCTTTTCGCGCAATGCCAATTTCATCGGCTTCCTGGCCGCCGCGCTGGGCGTGCCCGTGGGCGACATGGCCCGGGACGGCGCCGGTTTCGACGGCGCCGCGCGGGCCTATTTCGCCAATGCCGCCTTCCGCGATACCCCGCCCGCCATCGTCATCTGGGAAATACCCGAGCGGGTGATCGATGCGCCGGCCGCGGCGGCCGAACAGTCATGGGACGGCGACCTGGCGGCTAAGGCACCGTAAGCGTGCCGGGCTTGGCCCGGTCGCCCAGCAGGCGCGCCAAGGCGGGCTCGATCACCTCGGCCAGGCGGGCTTGGGCGAAGGCATCGGGATGGATCGCCGGGCCGGGCGGCGTATTGCGCGGGTCCATGAACAGGCCGACATCCACCTGGCCGTCCTTGAGGAAGCCGAAGCTGGCATCGACAAAGGTTACATCGCGCGCCGCGGCGTACTTGTCCGCAAGGTAGGCGTTGACCGCGCCATCCGCCGCGGACTTGAGCGGCGAGACGCCGCTGGGCAGGATCCCGACCACCAGCACCCTGGTCGCCGGCAGCCCTGTGCGCAGCGTCGCGATCACGGCATCGATGCCGGCCTGCGTCTGTTCCGCGGTCTGGCCCTGGACGGTGTTGTTGGTGCCGATCAGCAGCACGGCAACGGCCGGCGCAATCCCCGCCATCTCGCCATTGGCCAGGCGCCACAGGACATTCGCCGTGGAATCGCCGTTGAAGCCCAGGTTCACCGCGTTGCGATCGCCATAGTAGCGCTGCCACAGGGAGAGAAAATCGTATTGCGGGTAAGGGCTGCCGAGCTCGAAGTCGTGAACGATCGAGTCGCCGATGAAGATCAGCCGGGGCTTTGCCTGCGCCAGTTCCCGCAGCTTTTGCCGGTGCCGCTCCAGCCACCAGGGGAATTCCGGCCGCGGGATGGCGAGGGTCGCCGGGTTATCCTGCGCCCGCGCACGCACGGCGGGCAGGAAGGCGGCGGCAATGGCCGTGGCCACGAAAGTGCGGCGGGTCGCAGGCACAGGAATTCCCATCCCTCAGGTCACATCCCAGTGTCGGCGATCCATCGTCGCAGTGCCAGCCCCGCGCGGGATCAGTTGAACATCTGCCCGGGCGTGAGCCCCAGCACGATGATCGGCAGGGCTGCCAGGGCCAGCCCCGGCCCGAGCGGGATGCCCGCCGCATGGCCCACGTCCGCCTCCGCCACGTGAAATCGGCGAAGCCACGGCGACAGGGCAAGGGCCGCCAGGGCGCCGAACAGGATCGCCAGGGTAACGGCCTCGATGCCACCCCAGGCCCCGATCGCCGCGACCAGTTTCCAATCCCCGCGGGCCAGGGCCTCCCGCCCCAGGACAAGGCGCCCGGCACCCGCGACCGCGGCCATGAGCAGAAAGCCCACCCCCGCCCCCAGGACCGCCTCCGCCGCCCCGATCGCCAGCACGCCGCAGGGGGCAAAGGCCGCCGCGAGCAGGCCCAGCCACAGCAACCCCAAGGTCAAGGCATCGGGCAGATAGCCGCTGCGCGCATCGACGACCGCGGCGAGGTAGAGGAAGGCGGCGACAACGCTCATCAGCAGGGTGTGGTCGAGCGGCCCGGGCGCCATCGCGACCATCGCGCCCATCACCAGGCCGCCGCCGATCTCGAGCAGGGGATAGCGCAGCGGGATCGGCGCCTTGCCGCAGCGGCACCGCCCCTTCAGCACGAGCCAGCCGACCAGCGGCAGGCGCTGCACCGGGCCGAGCGGGCGGCCGCAGGGCGGACAGCGCGAGCCCGGGAACCACAATGCCGATGCCGCCATGCGGCCTTCGATGATGGCCGGCCAGCGTTCGACCGCGACGGTCGCGAAGCTGCCGATGATCAGGCCCCACAGAACAGCGCTCACCCAGCCCGCCCACGGTGGCAGCGCCGCGCCCAGATCCCGAACCGTCACGAGGTTGAAACTGACCAAATTGCATAGTTCGGGCATTTGAGCGGCTGTCGTTGTGTCAGTTTCGTGGGGGCCGGCCGCAGATTGCACCCTGCCCGTTGCGGCATGATGATACCATCCGCCCGCGCAGGCAGGCCTCGACAGGTTTCGGCATGGACTTCACCCCCTTGATCATGGCCTGCGTGATGAACGCCTCGCAGCTCTATGGCGTGCCGCCTGCCGGGATCTATGCCGTGCTGGCGGCCGAGGGCGGCCGGACGGACGCGGTCAGCCCCAACGACAACGGCAGCTACGACATCGGCCCCATGCAGGTGAACAGCCTTTGGCTGGCGCCGCTGGCGCAAGGCTGGGGTGTCGACCAGGCAACGGCCGAGGCCGCCTTGCGCTCGAAGCCCTGCACCAATATCGCAGTCGGCACCTGGATCCTAGCGGATTGCATCCAGCGCCGGGGCGACTTCTGGCAAGGCGTCGGCTGCTATCACGCGCCCAACAATGCCGAACGGGCGGGACGCTACATCAGCCGGGTCGCGGGCAAGGCCACGGCGCTGTTCGGCCCGGGTGTGTTCCGCGGGACGGCCCCTACCGATACGAGCGGATCCAATACGGCCGGCGCCGATCGCCCGTGAACTCCACGATGGTCGCCCGCGTCAGGCCGGCGTCGGGGCCCAGTCTGGCGCTTACCCGGATCGTGACCAGTTGCAGGGCCAGCGGTTCATTGTCGGGCAGGGCGATGGCGACCTGTTGGCCCTGCTCCTCGCGCTGGCGGCCGATCAGCGCGATACTATCGGGGCCGGTGCCGGCCATGATCTCGAGCACCGCGGCGCTGGCGTGGCGCCCGTCGATCACGCCGACATCGGCCCGCGGCACCAGGGTGACCAGGGGCGCGATCGCCGCAAAGATGGCAGGATCCATGCCGCGCACCAGGGCGATCTCGTCGACCGAGCGAAAGCCGCCGTTGCGCGGCACGATGCCCCGGGCCGCGTAGTCTTCGCGCTCGGCGCCATGGAGGCGCGGCCGGTCGTCCTCGTCGATCCAGTCTTCGACCGCGTCCGTCAGCTCGTCGAGCTTCTGGCCGTCGGCGCCGGCATGAGCCAGAAGCGCGCGGATGATCTCGGTATCCACCGCGTTGATGGGGACCTTGCCGCGCTCGTCCTCGACCGTGACCGTGACGGCGACACCGTCGAAGCCGAGCGTCCGCGGCGGCCCGCCGATCGGCCAGCGCCTGGCCCGGTCGTCGATACCGAGGCCGTGGATGGCCAGCATCAGGCCGGCGTCGGCGGCCGCTTCCAGCCGCGCCTGGCTTGCCTGCCCGCGCAGCAGGGCCGTGGTGCCCCTGCCCCATTCCAGGATACTGACCGCGACCAAGGCAAAAATCCCGATCCCGGCAACCGCCGCCGGCAACGCAAAGCCGCGCTGGCGGGTGCCTTTCGGGTTCACGGCGCCGGGTCCTTGGGCGGCGGCAAGGGTTCCACCCCGCGGATCTTCTCGCGCAGTTCGTCGGTGATCTTGCGGGCATCGGCGGCGTTGCGGATCACCCGGGGGTCAGCAGGATCAGCAGTTCGGTGCGGTCGCGCTTGCGCTCGGTGGTGCCGAACAGCGGGCCCAGGAACGGGATGTCCTTGAGCACGGGAATGCCGGAATTGCCGTCCTGCCGGTTCTCGGTGATGAGGCCGCCCAGGGCGATGGTCTGGCCGTCCTGCACGGCGACGGAACTGGCGATGCGGCGCTGCTGAATGGTGGGCGAATCGAGGTCCGAAGTGGTCGTCTCCACGACATTGCTGACCTCCTGGGCGATGTCGAGCAGGACCACGCCGTTGTCGTTCACCCGCGGCGTAATCTTCAGGATGACACCGGTGTTGCGGTACTCGATCGAGTTCACGATGGGCGCATCGGGATTGTCCGTGCTGACCGCCGACTGGGTCGCGATCGGCACCTCGTCGCCGACCTGCAGCGTCGCGGTCTGGTTGTTCAGCACCAGAAGCTTGGGGGCCGACACGACGTTGATGTTGGTGATGCCCGACAGGGCGTTGAGCACGGCGGCGATGGTGTCGCCGTTGGTCAGCAGGTAGGAGAAGCCGGGAAACACCTGGCTGACCGCGCCGGTGGCGATTTCGCTGAGCGAGAAGCTGCTGTTGCCCGTGCTGAAGAACCACTGCACGCCATAGCGCAGTTCCTCGTTCAGCGTCACCTCGGTCACCGCGGACTCGATCATGACCTGGAGCGGCAGGATATCCAGCCGGCGCAGGGCATCGGCAATGATCTCGTACTGCTGCGGCTTGGCATAGACGACGATGGTATTGGTGGTTTCGTCGGCAGTGATCTTGATCGGCTCCTCGGCCTCGCCCAGGTCGAGGGTCATCGAGGTGCCGGTCGCGGACTGGCCCTCGATCGTCGGCATGGCGGGCGGTGCCGGCAAGGAGCCGTCTTCGACGGCGGCGCCGGGGGTCGCGATGTCCTGGCCGCCGGCGTTGGCGAGGCCGGCCGGCGGCGGCGTGCTGCTCGACGGCTTGCCGCTCTCCCCGCCGAAGGCCGAGGTCAGGACCTTGGCCAGGTCGGCGGCACGGCCATTCTGCACCCGGTAGACGAACAGGCGCCGCCTGGAACCCTGGGCTTCCCGGTCGAGCATCTCGACCAGGCTGCGGACCCGGTCGAGGTAGGCGGCCCGGGTCGAGATCGCCAGGATGCCGTTGACCTGCTGGATCGGCACGAAGCGAACGGTACCGGCGGTGGGCACCCCTTCGGCATTGAGCAACTGGGTCAGTTGCTCGACCAGGTTCCGGCTGTTGGTCCATTGCGGCACGATCAGCGCGAAGGACACGCCCCGCAGCCAGTCGACATCGAACTGCCCCGCCAGGTCGCGCAGGTTGCGCCGGTCGGTCGAACTGCCGGAGATGAACAGGATGTTGCGTGCCGGGTCGGTCTGGACGATCGCCCCGGTGGGGATCAGGGGATCGAGCAGCTTCTTGAGTTCATCGGCACTGACATAGCGCAGCGCGATCGCCTCGGTGCCGAACCCGGCCTGGCCCGCCCCGACCAGCCCGGTCTGCCGCTGGGCATCGCCGACGGGCACCACGGTATAGAGATTGCCCTCGCGCACCAGGCCCAGCCGGGCTGCCTGGAGGCTGACCTCGAAGGTGCTCAGCACCTGGTCCCGGCTGATCGGCCGCGCGGTCTCGATGGTGATCTGCCCTTCCGCCGCCGGATCGACGGCATAAGTCAGCCCCAGAATGTCGCCCAGCACCGCCTTGGCCACGTCGCGCACTTCGGCATTGGTGAAATTCAGGCTGACATCGCCGCCCGGCGTCGGCGCTGCCGCCGGCGGCGCCTCGGCCATGAAGGTCTCGGTGCCCCGGACGATCCGGCTGCGCGTTCCCGTGGGCACCCCGTCCGCTGGCCGATCCGGCGGGCGATAGCTTGGCAGCGGCGGGGTCAAGGGGGTCGTCGACCCTACCACCGTCGCACCCTGCACCTGGGTCCGCGGCGGCTGATCGGAGGCCGTTTCGCAGCCCGCCAGCAGCAGCAGGACGAGGGCGGCGGTCAGGCGACGCAAGGCGATACTCTTCACGGCACGACCTTTTCACTCTCGCCGGGCGCAGCCGGCGGCGCATTGCCCAGGCGTAACTCCAGGCGCTCGTCACCGCGTGACAGCACCACCCGGCCCGGCTCGATCGCCGTCACTTCCCAGTCGCCGACGGCCTGCCCCGGCAGGATGCGCAGGGCGGTCCCCTCCGGGGTGACCAGCAGGGCCGTGGCCGCACCGGCCGCGGTGCCGATGCCCAGCAGCGTATAGCGCGCCATGTCGTCGGCCGGCGCCGCGCCGGCGTCCGGCCGGCGGTCGGGGTCGAACAGCGGGCGCTCCAGGATGCCGGGAAAATCAGCGCTCTGGGGCGGATTGACGAGCACCGGCCGGCGCACCGCCTGCGGTGCCACCGGCGGCAGGTCGTCGGCCACGGGGAGGGTCAGTTGCAAGGCGACAAGTCCGAGCATGAGGATGCTAGCCACCATCTCGAACAGGCGCGGCCGGCGCGGTCCCCGGCGCTTCGCCGGCTTCAGGCGGGCGAACCAGGATGGGCGCGGAGATTTCGAGGCGGACCGAGAGGCGGTTGGCGCCGTCGGTTCCACCCTCACGGACTGCCGCGATAGCGAGGGATTCAACCAGGACATAGGGATCCTCATGCTCGAGCCGTGCCAGGCTGCGATAGAGTTGTGGCAGCGTCATCTCGGCGTCCGCACCGACGCCGACCCTGTCGGCGCGCGATGCCTCGCGTTCCCCGACCGACCGGATGGTGCCGCCTTCCTGCGACAGCACGTCGCTCAGCCGCGTTTGCAGGATGTTCAGCGCGCTTGCGGCGTCGTCGGCGACGAGCGCGAAATTGGGCATCGTCTCGGCCTGGCGGGAGGCCAGCTCGCGCCAGGTGACGGCCCCGTCGAGAATGCGGGCGTTGCGCTGATATTCAGCCTCGAGATCCTCGCGCGCGCTGGCGCGATCGACAAAACCCTCGACGATCGGCTGAACCACGAACCCCAGCACGAGGACGACCGCCGCCACGGCGAGGCCGACGGCGATGAGGCGGCGCTCCCGCGGCGACAACGGCTTCATGGTGTCGTCACCGCGGTGGCAATAACGCTGAAGGCGCCCTCGCCGCCGGCCGCGCCGTCGGCAGGCCTGACGTTGCGCAGGCGGCCGGTCGCGCTCAACAGCGATGGCAGATCGGCGCCGGCCGATGCCATGCCGGACAGGCGCAGTTCGACGCCGTTCCAGTCCAGCAGCGTCACCCAGACGCCGTCGGGCAGCGCCGTGGTCACCGCATCCATGACCGGCAAGGGCGATTGACGGCCCCGGCGGTCGAGAATGTCTACGCGCCGCGCTTCCTCGAGTTCGACGCGCTTGCGCAGGCGCTCGATCAACTGGACCTGCAGGCGCTGGCTTTCCACCGCCTCGCGCAGGCTCTCCACGGCAAGCTGTTCGCGCAGGATCAAGAGCCCCAGGTTGAGCACCAGCAACGCCGGCACGGCCAGGCGCAGGGCCCGGCCCAGCATGCCGCCCCGGCGCGGGTTGGCGCCGTGCAGGCGCCGGGCGAAATCGAAGCGCAGGCGGCCGTCGTCCGCGGCCAGGCCGATGGCGGTGGGCCGGAAGCCCAGCCCGTGAAGCTTGGCCAGGATCTGCGCCAGCACGGTGCGCCGCACGACCGCGACCGCGATGTGCCGCATGACTCCCTTGGCCGGCGCCTCGCCCAGCACCTCGACGTCGAACACCACCTCGTCCGCGCGGAACGGTGTCAGGCGATCGAGATCGAGCGCGACCATCCGGTACAGTTCGGCCTCGGAGGGGACCGGGTAGTCGAACTCGCCCACCAGGGCGGTGGCGGGCGGCAGCACGAAGACCGCGCCGTCCAGCTTCCCCGCCGGCACCGGGGCGACCGATCGCCAGCCCTGGGCCGTGCGCCGATGGACCGCCAGATGGTCGCCGTCGAGGGAGGCAAACAGCCTGCGGCCCTGCGACCGTTCGCGCCAGCGCCGTGGCATCAGGCCGCGCAATTCGGCCAGCCACCAGGCGAGGCCGCGCTGCAACGCCTGCCCCAGCGACGCCATGTCCATGTTGAGGATGGCCTTGACGTCCATCAGCCACGCCCCGCGCAGCGGGCGCCGCCGTCATCGAGGACACAGTCCCCGTCGGTCGTCGCCATGGGATGAACCAGAAGATCGGGCCACCAGCGCTGATCGCCGGGCGGGAAGCGGACGCGCAGCTTGACCAGGGCCGGCAGTGCCGGCTCCTTGAACCAACGGTCGGTCCAGACGCCGGCGGTCGCCTCGCCGGCAGGCAGATAGGCGATGTCCAGCCCCTGCACGCCGCGCAGCAGAACCTGCTCCACCGCCGGCCCGTCGGCCCGTCCCCAAAGGTCGCTGTGGCCGGCCAGCGTCAGGTCGCCCCCCGGCCCCACCGACAGGACATAGCGCTGCGTCGCCCCCGGCCCGGCCGCCTCGGGCAAGGGCGCGTTGAAGCCCAGCGCGGTCGCCGTCCCGTCGAAATCAGGATAGGGCAGCGGCGCGTCGTAGCGCGTGGCCGGGTAGACGCGGGCAAGGCGTTCGCGCAGCACGGCCTGTGCGCCCTCGATCGACTCAGCCGTCGCCGCCCGCGCGGCGGCACCGCGCCAGACGTTCTGGCCGGCGGCGAGGCCCTGGAGCATCAGCAGCGCCAGGAAGGCCAGCAGCGCCAGCGACACGATGCTCTCGACCAGCGAGACCCCGCGCTGATGGTCGGCGTTACGGCGGCGCAAGACGCAGACTCCTCAATTCCGCGAGTGCCGGACCGCCGGCGCGGGCCCGCACCGATACCGTCACCAGCCACAGCGTGCCCGCCTCGCTGGCGGCATCGTCGCCGTAGGGGCGGGATTCGATCGAATAGGCCAGCGGCCCGGCCAGGCCGTTGACCACCCGCCCGTCGAGCGGATAGGCGATCCCGGCCGCGGCGATCTGCGAGCGGGCCACCACCAAGGCCGCCTGCTTGTCGGCGCCGTGCCGCGCCCGCAGGGCACTGTCGCCCACCACGTTGAACAGCACCCCCAGGCCAGCCCCCACGATGCCGAGCGCGACCAGGACCTCCATCAGGCCCATGCCCGCTTGGCCGTGCCGCTGCCCGGTTCCCATCACAGCCCCGGGCGCCCAGCGCGCCGGTTACCGGGTCGACCGCGACCTCGGCATGGCGACCGCGGCCGGCAACGGTGACCAGCCCGCCCGTGGTCGAACCGTCGCCGAAAAAGACGATCTGCGGGCTGCCCCCGTAGGTAATGCTTGCGATTACCCGGCGCGAGCCGAGCGCGGCCACCGCATAGCTGGTGCCGTCGGCCGCAAGCGTCAGGGCGACCGGCCGGCCGCTCTGCAGGGCCTGCGCACGGGCCAGGCGCAGGTCGGCGGACAGGCGCTCGGTCGCGCGGCGCAGCTCGAGCTGGGCATAGCCGCGTTCCACTGCCGGAAACATGATCGTGCCGACCAGCGCCAGGATGGCCAGCGCCACCATGGCCTCGATCAGGGTGGCGCCGCGTTCACCAGTTGCCGACATCTTGCGCCTCGCCCGCCCCGCCCGGGGCGGCATCGTTGCCCAGGGAATAGACGTCGACCTCGCCGTGCTCGCCCGGCACCTTGTAGAGGTAGCTGTTACCCCAAGGATCACGCAGGGCTTCGGCCCGGCGCAGGTAGGGGCCGTTCCATCCCGGCGCCGCCTTGGGCGCTGCCACCAGGGCGGCCAGGCCGTCCTGCTGCGAGGGGTAGCGGCCGACATCGAGGCGGTAGAGTTCCAGGCTGGCGGTGATGTTCTGCACCTGGACCTTGGCGGTCTGGGTGCGCGACGAGCCCAGGTACTTCAGCACCTGCGGCCCGACGACGGCCGCCAGCAGCCCCAGGATCGCCAGGACGACGAGCAGTTCGATCAAGGTGAAGCCGGCTTGGGCGCGACGGCGGCGGGCATTGAGGGTCATGATTGCAGGGCCAGATCGTTGACGCCAAGAATGGCGGACATGATGGCGGCGATGACGCCGGCGACGATGACGCCCAGAACCACGGTCAGGAGCGGGGTCATCAGGGTGATGAGGCGTTGCGTGGTGTTGCGCACCTCGCGGTCGAGGACGTCGGCGAGACGGCCCAGCATCGACCCCAGTTGCGCGGTCTCCTCGCCGGTGCGCAGGAAGCCGATCGCCAGGCGCGGGAACACCCCGGTGGCGGCCAGCGGCCCGGCCAGGCCGCCGCCCTCGTGCAGCCCGGCCACGACGCGGTGGACCGCGCCCGCCATGTGACTGTTGGCGAAGGTGCGGGCGGCGATCGCCAGGGCCACCGGCAGGGCCACGCCGCTGTCGACCAGCGCGCCCAGGGTGCGCGAGAAGCGCGCCGTCTCGGCCTCGACCACCAGGCGGCCGAACAGCGGCACGCGCAGGATGCGGCGATCGATGATCGCGCGCATCTCCGGCCGCCGGAACCAGCGGTAGACCAGCACGAGCGCCGCCGCGCCGCCGAGCAGGGCGACCAGGCCATAGGCGCGGACGAACTGGCTGATGCCGACGACGATCGCGGTCATCGGCGGCAGGTTGCCGCCCAGGTCGGCGAACAGGGTCTCGAACTGCGGCACCACGACCAGCAGCATGATGAGGATGACGCCCACGGCAACCACCAGCAGCATGGCCGGATAGAACAGCGCCGACCGCACGGTCTGGCGCAATGCTTCCTGCCGCTCCAGCGAGGCGGCAAGGCGGGACAGGGTCGGGCCCAGTTGCCCGCTGGTCTCGCCGGCCTCGGCCAGGGCGATCGCCATGGGCGAGAACAACCCGCCCGCCTCCGCCATGGCGCGGGCCAGCGGCGTACCGCCCTTGACCCGTTCGCGCAGGGCCTGGACCGCGGTGGCCAGACCGGCCTCGCGCGTGTTGTCGGCCGTGATCGCCAGCGCCCGGTCCAGCGGCAGGCCCGCCTCCAGCAGGACGGCGATCTGGCCGATGACATCGGGCAGGGCCTTGCGCAGGGCGCCACTCACCCGCACCTGCACCGGCCCGGCTGCGCGCGCGCCGCCCTCGGCGGCCTCGATGGTGACCAGCCCGGCGACCCGCAGGGTTTCGACCACGGCGTCGCGGTCGCGGCCTTCGACCGTGCCCACGCGGATTTCGCCGGTGGCAGGCACGATGGCGCGGTAGCGGAAGGTCTTCATCACGCCCCCTCCCGCGTGACGCGCAGCACCTCGTCGACCGTGGTCAGGCCGGCCGCGACCTTGGCCAGGCCGTCGGCCAGCATCGGGCGCATCCCCTCGGCCACGGCGACGCGGGCGATTTCCCGCGCCTCGGCCCGCGCCAGGACCAAGCGGGCAACCGTCTCGCTCATCGGCAGCAGTTCGAGTACGGCGAGGCGGCCGCGGAACCCGCTGCCGCCGCAGGCCTCGCAGCCCACCGCCCGGTGGAAGGTGACGCCCGGCTCCATGACCGCCTCGAGGCCCAGGGCCGCCAGCGCCTCCGCCGTCGGGTGGTAGGGTTCGCGGCACACGGGGCACAGGCGCCGCACCAGGCGCTGGGCCAGAACCGCGTTGAGGGTGGAGGCGATGAGATAGGGTTCGGCCCCCATGTCGAGCAGGCGGGTGACCGCGCTGGGGGCGTCGTTCGTGTGCAGGGTCGACAGGATCGTATGGCCGGTCAGGGCGGCCTGGATGGCGACCTGCACGGTCTCGAGATCGCGGATTTCACCGACCATCATGACGTCGGGATCCTGGCGCAGGAACGAGCGCAGGGACGCGGCGAAACTCAGGCCGATCTTGTGCTTCACCTGGGTCTGGCTGATGCCGGGCAGGCGGTATTCGATCGGATCCTCGATGGTCAGGATCTTGCGGTCGGCCGTGTTGAGCGCCGCCAGCGAGGCGTACAGCGTGGTGGTCTTGCCGCTGCCGGTCGGCCCGGTGACCAGGACGATGCCGTGGGGCCGGCGCAGGATCTTCAGCCAGGGGTCGAGCAGGTCGTCGGTAAAGCCCAGCGCGACGAAGTCCAGCGACAGGTGCGAGCGGTCCAGAATGCGCAAGACCACGCTTTCGCCGTGGATGACCGGCGAGGTGGCGACGCGGAAATCGATCTCCTGGCCTCGCACCGCCAGCCGCAGGCGGCCGTCCTGGGGCAGGCGCCGTTCCGCGATATCGAGGTTCGACATCACCTTGATGCGCGAGACCACGCTGTTCTTCATCGCCGCCGGCAGCATGTCCCGCTCGATCAGCGCGCCATCGACGCGCAGGCGCAGCTTCAGGCCGTCCTCGGTCGGTTCGAGGTGGATGTCCGAGGCGCGCGCCTCGACCGCGCGCATGATCAGGCTGTTGACGACCCGCACCACCGGGGCGTCGCTGGCCAGGTCGCGCATGCGTTCGACATCGGCGTCGTCAGCCGCCTCGTCGCCGGTTTCGGCCGCCCTGTCCTCCGCCGCCCCGTAGAGCCGGTCGATCGCCTGTTCGACATCGCCGGCCCGCGCCACAAAGGGGCGCACCGGCCGCTCCAGCGCAAAAGCCAGGGCTGCCCGGGGATAGTCGTCGAACGGATCGACGAAGGCGACGTCCACGCCTGTGTCGGTTTCGCGCAACGGCAGGGCGCGGACCCGGCGCAAAAACCGCGGCGAGAGCCGATCGGCGGCCAGGGCGGCGCGGGGAAACTCGGCAGGGCCCGCCAGGGGCAGATCCAGCGCGACCGCGACGGCGCGGGCCAGGTTATCCTCGGAGATCATGCCGAGCCTGGTGAGCACCGCATCCAGGGGTTCTCTCGTTTCGGCCTGGACGAGACGGGCGCGAACCAGCGTTTCGGCCGCCAGCAAATCGCGGTCGAGCAGCAGCGCAGCCAGATCGACCGTGAGCCTCGGCTCGCTACCTGCGAGCGCCATGTCCATTCAGCACACCCCTGGCAGGTCCGTTAATATCTGGCAACGAGAAGTGTTCATTGTTATTTATGTTTCAATTAAATGACAATCGAAGCCTGAGCTTCGCTCGCTTTCTGCCGTCGAATGCCTCGGCAGGGCGAGTCAAATGATGAACATCCTTCTGAGTTTCAAAAAAAATTCACAGTACTTCGCGCCTTCCGGCAAGAGCGTGCGCAAATGGTCGTGGAACGACCGGAAATGGTTGCCGTTCAGGCGCAACGCAGACGGCCCCGGAGGGACGGCGCTGCCCCGCGATTGTGGTAACTGCTGCGATCACGGAACCCGGCGGCTTGTTCGCCGGAGAATGCGTGGTGGGCCTGGCAGGACTCGAACCTGCAACCAGACCGTTATGAGCGGCCGGCTCTAACCATTGAGCTACAGGCCCACCGGGCTGCGAGGTTTAGCAGGAGGCGCCGCCCCCTGCCAAGCCTTGCGCGCCCAAGCCCTACTCGACCCGGGAAAATTCGCCTGTCGTCTTGTCCAGCCACTCCAGGCGGCCGTCGAAGACGCGGAAGCGCGCGCCCTCCAGGACCAGGCCGCCGGCGGCGACCGCCGCGGCCACGAAGGGGAAGGTCATCAGCCGCTCGATCGACAGCTTGATCGACTCGCACTCCAGCGCCTCCTTGGCGGCCGGATCGGCGGGGTCGAGATGGGCGAGCTTGGCGCGCGCCGGGTTGATCAATTCGATCCACTTGGCCAGGAACTCGGAATCGCCCAGCGGATCGCCCTTCAGCGCGGCCGAGACGCCGCCGCAATCGCCGTGGCCCAGCACCAGGATCATGTCGACGTTGAGCACCTTGACCGCGAATTCGATCGCCGCCGAGGTGCCGTGCAGGCCGTCGCCCTCCTCGTAAGGCGGCACCAGGTTGGCGACGTTGCGCACCACGAAGATCTCGCCCGGCTGGGCATCGAAGATCGAGCCGGGATCGACCCGGCTGTCGGAACAGGCGATGATCAGGGTCGGCGGCTTCTGGCCATAGCGGGACAGTTCGCGGTAGAGGTCGCGGTACTCCGGCCAGTGATTGCCCCGGAAGCGCCGATAACCGTCGATGAGCTGCCGCACCGTTAACCCCTGGGTTTGCCGATCACGTTCGGGCCGGGACGATGGCCCGCCCAGCGGCAACTGTCCAGTGCTTTGCGGCAGTGCAATATTTTTGAGACTGGCGGAGTCCGAAGAGGAATTCCCCCGGCACCGAAGCACCGAGGGTAATCTTCGAGTGGTAAACCACGGCCATCTCTTCGAAACAGATCCTGCGTAGGTACGTCCGTCAGGGCAACGACAGTCCGGTTTGTTGCAATTTGCGCCCGAACCGGCTATTTGATGCGTGATGATTGATGCGCAGGCGGAGCTTCCATTGTGCGGACGACCCTCGCCATAGACGATGATGTGCTGATCGCCGCCAAAGCAATCGCCCGGCAGCAGCACAAGAGCATCGGCGAAGTCGTGTCCGATCTGGCGCGCCGTGCGCTCCATCGGCCCCAGGCGCCGGCCGTCCGCAATGGCATTCCCCTTCTGCCGGTGCGCGACACTCAAGCGGTCGTCACACTCGATATCGTCAATACGCTGCGTGACGAATTGCCGTGACGTTTCTGCTGGACGTCAATGTCCTCATCGCCTTGATCGATCCGAGCCATGTCGGCCATGATGCGGCACATCGCTGGTTCGAGAAGGAAGGGCGGGCTTCCTGGGCGACCTGCCCGCTGACCGAGAACGGCGTCATCCGCATCGCCGGTCACCCCAAATACCCCAATTCGCCCGGTTCTCCCGCGGCAGTCGCCGCCATCGTCGCCCAGCTCCGAACGCTGCCCGGCCACGTCTTCTGGCCCGACGACATCAGCCTGGTCGCGGACGATCACGTGGACGCCACCCAGGTGCTGACGTCGGCGCAGGTCACCGACAGCTATCTGCTGGCCCTCACCGTTGCCCATGGCGGCCGCCTCGCGACGCTCGATCGCCGCTTGTCGGTGAAGGCGGTGAAGGGCGGGCAGGCCGCGCTCCAGGTGATCGCCGACGCCTGACCGGAGAACCGGCCCCATATAGAGACGGCCGCCGGGGTTGCCGGCGGCCGTCATCAATTCAGCGATGGTGCGAACTCAATTGTCCAGGAAGCTGCGCAGTTTGCGCGAGCGGCTGGGGTGCTTGAGCTTGCGCAGGGCCTTGGCTTCGATCTGGCGGATGCGTTCGCGGGTGACCGAGAACTGCTGGCCGACTTCTTCCAGGGTGTGGTCGGTGTTCATGCCGATGCCGAAACGCATGCGCAGCACACGCTCCTCGCGCGGGGTCAGGCTGGCCAGGACCCGCGTGGTGGTCTCGCGCAGGTTGGACTGGATCGCCGCATCGAGGGGCAGGACCGCGTTCTTATCCTCGATGAAGTCGCCCAGGTGGCTGTCTTCCTCGTCGCCGATCGGGGTCTCCAAGGAAATCGGCTCCTTGGCGATCTTCAGGACCTTGCGCACCTTCTCGAGCGGCATGCCCAGCTTCTCGGCCAGTTCCTCAGGGGTCGGCTCGCGGCCGATCTCGTGCAGCATCTGGCGCGAGGTGCGCACCAGCTTGTTGATCGTCTCGATCATGTGCACCGGGATGCGGATGGTGCGGGCCTGGTCGGCGATCGAGCGGGTGATCGCCTGGCGGATCCACCAGGTGGCGTAGGTCGAGAACTTGTAGCCGCGGCGGTACTCGAACTTGTCGACCGCCTTCATCAGGCCGATGTTGCCCTCCTGGATCAGGTCCAGGAACTGCAGGCCGCGGTTGGTGTACTTCTTGGCGATCGAGATCACCAGGCGCAGGTTGGCCTCGACCATTTCCTTCTTGGCCTGGCGGGCCTCGCGTTCGCCCTTCTGCACCGTGGTGACGATGCGGCGGAACTCCGGAATGGTCAGGCCGGCCTCGGTCGCGACACCGGCGATGCCGCCGCGGATCTTCTCGATCTCGGGTACTTCGGCCTTGGCGAAATCCTTCCAGCCCTTGCCCGGCAGGCCGCCGACCTTTTCGAGCCAGTTGGGGATCAGCTCGTGGGTCATGTAGTGCTGGAGGAAGCTCTCGCGCTGGACCTTGTACTTCTCGGCCAGGCGCAGCAGGCGGCCTTCCAGGCCGATCAGGCGGCGGTTCATGCCATAGAGCTGGTCGACCAGCGCCTCGATCCGCCCGTTGTTCAGGTGGATCGACTTCATCAGCTCGACCAGTTCGGCCTTCAGCTTCTGGAAGCGCTTCTCGGCCGTGTTGGCCGGCTCCTCGCCATTGCCCATGGCGGCGGCCAGGCGGCTTTCCTGCAGCTTGGCGTATTTCTTGTGGGCGACGGCGATCTTGTCGAAGATTTCGAGCACGACCGGCTGCAGCGCCTGTTCCATGGCGGCAAGCGAGATGCCGCCTTCGTCCTCTTCGTCCTCGCCCTCGCCGTTGGCCGGCATTTCGGGCTCGGCGTCCGGGTCGGCCTCGGCCTCCTCGGCGGGCACGGCCGGCACGGCGGCGGGATCGGCGACGGCTTCGGGGCCGGCGCCATAGGTCGCATCCAGATCGATGACGTCGCGCAGCAGGATCTTGCCGGCCAGCAATTCGTCGCGCCAGCCGATCATGGCCTGGAAGGTCAGCGGGCTTTCGCACAGCCCGTCGATCATGGTCTCGCGACCGGCCTCGATGCGCTTGGCGATGGCGATTTCGCCCTCGCGCGACAGAAGCTCGACCGAGCCCATCTCGCGCAGGTACATGCGCACCGGGTCGTCGGTCCGATCGAGCTCTTCGGCCGCGGCGGGGGTGAAGCCGCTGCCCTCTTCCTCGGCCCCCTCTTCCTTGGGCGCGTTGGCGCGTTCGGCGTCCTCGGTCTCTTCGCCGTCGATGACGTTCACGCCCATCTCGGAGAGCATGGACATGATGTCCTCGATCTGCTCCGAGGAAACCTGCTCCTGCGGCAGGACGGCGTTGATTTCGTCGTAGGTGACATAGCCGCGCTCTTTGGCGCGGGCGATCATGCGCTTCACCGCCTGGCCGGCGGTATCGAGCAGCGGACCGTCCGCCGACTCTTCACGGGCTTCTTCGCTGTTTGCTGCTTCCGCGTTCTTGCTCGCCATGCCGTTAGCCCCTTAGGCCGGCGCCGCTAGATCGCAGCCGCCGCCTGAACAAGATTTCACCTCGGCGTGCCTACGCCGAAAACCCG
This sequence comes from Oleomonas cavernae, assembly GCF_003590945.1. NCBI lineage: Bacteria > Pseudomonadati > Pseudomonadota > Alphaproteobacteria > Acetobacterales > Acetobacteraceae > Oleomonas > Oleomonas cavernae. The sequence goes on from NZ_QYUK01000011.1 coordinate 2,077,058, forward strand.
CCCTCGGCCCCGGCGGAGGTCACCTGGGCTTCGATGCGGGTCAATTCATCCCTGATCGCCTGGATCCGCTGTATTCCAGCATCCGTGGGCGAAGCTTCGTAACTTGCCTTCGCTTCGTTCAGCTCCGCTCTCAGTGCTGTTTGCCTGCGGTGAGAGGCCAAAACGTGCCGCCAGCCTTCCTCGACAAGATCAAGCGCAGCTTCGGTCCTTGTGAATTCGACCGTGCGCAGAAATGAATCCTGTTCGAGTGAGGCGACCGTGTCGGCCATGCCCACAGCGCCTAAGTGGCCTTTGACTGCCTCGCTGTCAAGGTCCGCGCCGCCAACCGGCATTCGTAGAAGCTCGCCCCGGAGCCTGTCAAGCAGGGGCGAGGTGAGGTGCAGGTCCATCACCTCATGCTCCACATGGTTGAGCAACCTCGGATGGCGGAGGAGGGTCAGCACCAGCAGCCCTTCCACCCGCGCCACCCCCATATCCTGCCCGCGCGCCATCTGATTCGCACGCAATGCCTGCGTCGCCCCCAGCGGCGCGTCATGCCATGGCCGACGCTCGCCGGGGCGGCCGGGGCCGCGGTTTTGCTGGCGTTGCCGGGCCGGCCGGACCGGCTGCATCAGGGCGCGCAGGCGGGCGCGCAGATCGTCCCGGTAATAGGCCTGAACCCGGGTATCGGTGATGTCGCGGCTCAATTGGCCGATGCGCGCCTCGAAGGCGGCGCGCCGCTCAGGCGTCGCGAAATCCGCGGCGGCGAGTTCGCGCGACCACAGGTATTCGATCAGCGGCACGGCCCCTTCCAGCAGCGCCCGCATGGCTGCCGTGCCGTCGCGGCGGATCAACTCGTCAGGGTCGAGCTTGTCGGGCAGGGTCAGGAAGCGCAGGGAATGGCCGGGTTTGAGAATCGCCAGGGCCCGGTCCAGCGCCCGGCTGGCCGCCCGCTGGCCGGCGGCATCGCCGTCGAAGCACAGGGTCGGCTCGGGCGCCACCCGCCACAGCGCCTCGATCTGCGGCTCGGTCAGCGCGGTGCCCAGGGGCGCCACGGCTTCGGGGATGCCCGCCTGGTCCAGCGCGATGACATCCATATAGCCTTCGCACACCACGACACGGCCGGCCTTATAGGCGGGGTCGCGGGCATGGTGGAGGTTGAACAGGGTTTCGCCCTTCTTGAACAGGGCGGTCTCGGGCGAGTTCAGGTACTTGGGCTCGGCATCTCCCATGGTGCGGGCGCCGAAGGCAATGACCCGGCCGCGCGGGTCCATGATCGGGAAGGTCACCCGGTCGCGGAAATAATCGTAGGTGGCCCGGCCGTCGTCCGGGCGGCGGACCAGGCCGGCCTCGACCAGCATCTCGTCCTTGATGCCGCGGGCGATCAGCGCGTCCTTCAATTGCGTGTTGGCAGCAGGGGCGAATCCCAGCCGGAATTTCTTAATGGTGGCGGCGCTCAAGCCCCGGCGGGCGAAATAGTCGCGAGCCGCCTGCCCGGCCCCGGTCTTCAACTGCGCCTCGTACCAGGTGCAAGCCGCTTCCAGCACCTCGTGCAGGGTCTGGCGCTTTTCCGCCTGGGCCTTGGCTTCCGGGTTGGCGGCGGGCAATTGCACCCCGGCCTCGCCCGCCAGCTTCTCCAGCGCTTCGCGGAAGCTCAGGTTCTCGGTCTTCTGGACGAAGCTGAAGACATCGCCCTTCTCGCCGCAGCCGAAGCAATAATAGGCGCCCCGGTCGTCCATGACATGGAAGGAGGGTGATTTCTCGCTGTGGAACGGGCACAGCGCCATGAAATCGCCCCGCCCCTTGCGCGTGATCTTGGTCCGCCGGCCGACGATGGTCGACAGCAGCAGGCGATTCTTGATCTCGTTGGTGACGTCGTCGGACATCGGCGCCCCGGCTCGCACCCCCGGCGGCGGCCGGGGCAAAGGCGAGGGATAATGATGCCCCGCCATTGGCCCTGCAAGCACGCGCTAACTGTTGGGGCTGGCGACCAGGTCGATGGTGATCTGGATCTGCTGGCCGACCCATTCCGCCTTGGGATCGGACTTTGCCCCCAGGTTGAAGGCCAGGCGGTCCAGCGGGAATGTCGCGGTCGCCTTCACCGGTGCCTTGTCCAGCCCGCTGAGGGTGAAGGGAAAGCTGATCTCGCGAGTCACGTCGCGAATCGTCAGTTGCCCGGTCGCCGTGTAGCTGCCGTCGGCATTGGCCGCGATCGCGGTCGAGGTGAAGGTCGCGGCCGGGAAGCGGGCGACATCGAACCAGTCCGCCTGCGGCAGCGTCCCGTCATACATGGCATTGCCGGTGGTGGCGCTGGCGGGATCGAAGCTGACCTTCAGCCGGCTGGGGGCAAGGCTGGCCGGATCGAAGTCGATTTCGGCCTGCCAGGCACCGAACTTGCCGGTAAACGGCCCGCTCGCATGGGTGCCGGCGAAAGCCACCGTGCTGGCGCTGTAGTCGACGCTGTAGGTCTTGGCCAAGGCCGGGGCGGCGACGGCCAGGGCCAGCAGCAGGCCGGCCAGATACTGTTTCATCGTGTGGTCCCTTTCCCGGTCCACCAGATCCGGGCCATGAAGTTTTCACGCTCGACAATGAAATGCTTGATCACGGCGCCGATGTGGCCGGCGATCGCCAGGGCGAACAGCAGCGCCAGCCAGAAATGGGCGGTCTTGGCACCGTCGCTGACCGCCTCGTCACCGGCGAGGCCCGGAATATGGGGCCATTCGAACCAGCCGAAGACGATGGTCGGCAGGCCATAGACCGAGGCCGAAACCATGACCCAGCCGCTGACCGGCAGGGCGATCATGCACAGGTACAACAGCCAGTGCCCGCCCTTGGCCGCCAGCCGCTGCAATCCTTGCAGACTGGGCGGCAGCACCGGCGGCCGGTTGAACAGGCGCCAGCCAAGGCGCAGGGCGAAGGTCAGCAGCAACAGCACGCCCAGCGACTTGTGCCACTGGAACATCCTGAATTTCAGGGCCTGGGACAGGTCGCCGTAAGCCATGGCGAAACCGCTGCCCAGCATCAGGAAGAAGGCGATCGCCATCACCCAGTGCAGGGTGATGGCGACGCTGGTATAGCGGTCGGACGCATCGGTCATGGCAGCGTCAGTTCGCCTTGGGGAATTCGGCCTCGATGGCGAAGCTGACCTCATCGCCCAGCGCCGGGAGGAAGGTCGTGAGACCCCAGTCCGAACGCTTCAGGCTGCCGGTCGCGGAAAAGCCCATGATGGGCTGGCCCGACACCGGGTGCTTGGCATAGCCGCCGTTGAAGGTGACATCGAGGACGACCGGCTTGGTCACGCCCAGCATGGTCAGGTCGCCATGCATCTTGCCGGTGGTCGCGCCGGTCAACTCCAGCCTGGTCGAAACGAAGCCGATGGTCGGGAACTTCCCGTCGTTCAGCCACTTTTCCTCGCCCGACAGTTCCTTGTTGAAGTCGAGCTTTTCCGGGTTGGGGAAGTCGGTCTCCAGCGAGGGCACCTTGATCTTGGCGGTGACCTTGCTCTTGGTCACGTCCTTGGGATCGAACTCGATCGCGGCGTCGAAGCTCTTGAAGCGGGCGGCATAGTTCGACAGGCCGAAATGGTTGATCTTGAAGATCAGACTGGCGTGGGTCGGGTCCACCTTGTAGGTGCCGGCGGGCATGGCGGCCGGCGGGGTCATGTCCTGGGCGACAGCGGTCAGCGGCGCGAGAAACAGCGCGGCGGCGAGGAAAGCGGCTTTCTTCATGAACAGGTCCTTGGAAGAAGGTCTACGGACGCCGTGTCCGTTTCGGGCCTATTAACGTTGGTTAATCGGTGTTCCGAAAAAACCCTGACCTTCGTAAAGGGACTGTTTCTCCGTGGGAAAGAGTGATCCCGGCGCGTGCGCCGAGATCTCGTCAAACGATGGTAATCAGCTAAGGGCGGCCTTCACCCAGGGGCTGGCCTTGCCGAAGTCCATCACGCCGCCGTGACGCTCGCGCAGGGCGGCCATCACCCGGCCCATGTCCTTCATGCCCGCGGCGCCCAATTCGGCCACCACCGCGGCGATCGCGGCCTTCGCCTCGTCCTCGCCCATCTGCTGCGGCAGGAAGCTTTCGATGATGGCGATTTCGGCCCGTTCCTTGTCGGCCAGGTCGATGCGGTTGCCCTTCTCGTAGGCCTCGATCGAATCGCGGCGCTGCTTCACCAGCTTCTGCAGCACGGTCACGATTTCCGCCTCGCCCACGCCGCCGTCGGGGCCATCGGTGCGGGCCGCGATGTCGCGGTCCTTGATCGCCGCCAGGGTCATGCGGATGGTGGTCACGCGGGCCATGTCCTTGGCGCGCATGGCGTCCTTCAGGGCCTCGCTCAATTTCTCACGCAGCATTGTCTCTACCTCCGGGCCGCGCACATTAGCGCACCTGCCATGCACTGACCATAAGCCGTTGAGCAAAATGGGGATTTCAAATCGGCCCCATGGCTTGACGGGAAACTGTCACAGCTTTATGGTCCGCCCGGTTTGACCGGCAGGTATCCCCTGCCGCGGAGTTCCCCGATGCCCACGACGCCAGACACGATGCCCCCGCACCACGCGCGGGGCGGCATTCCTGACGACGCGCGCCTGGATGCCGTGACGGCGTTCGGCGGCAAGGCCACCGGAGTCATCGTGCTCGCCGACGGCACCACCCTTTGGGGTCAGGGCCTGGGCGCCACCGGCGACGCGGTCGGCGAGGTTTGCTTCAACACCTCCATGACCGGCTACCAGGAGATCCTCACCGATCCGTCCTATGCCGGCCAGATCATCACCTTCACCTTCCCCCATGTGGGCAATGTCGGCACGAATTTCGAGGATCTCGAATCGACCGGCAACGCCGCCCGCGGCCTGATCCTGCGCAGCGCCATCACCGAGCCGTCGAGCTGGCGCGCCGCCAGCCATCTGGACGCCTGGCTGACGCGGCGCGGCTTGGTCGGCATCGCCGGCATCGACACGCGCCGCCTGACCCGCCTGATCCGCGCCCAGGGTGCCCCCAACGGCATCGTCGCCCACGCCCCCGACGGCAAGTTCGACCTGGAGGCGCTGAAGGCCAAGGCCGCCGCCTTCCCCGGCCTCGAAGGCCTCGACCTCGCCAAGGAAGTGTTCTGCCGCCAGTCCTATAGCTGGGACGAGAGCCTGTGGTCGCTGGGCAAGGGCTATGGCCGCCAGACCGCGCCGCAGTTCCACATCGTCGCCGTCGACTATGGCGTCAAACGTAACATCCTGCGTTGCCTGGCCGCGGCCGGCGCCAGGGTGACGGTGGTCCCCGGCGACATGCCGGCCGACGACATCCTGCGGCTGAAGCCCGACGGCGTGTTCCTGTCGAATGGCCCGGGCGATCCGGCCGCGACCGGCACCTATGCGGTGCCGACCATCCGCGCCCTGATCGACACCGGCAAGCCGGTGTTCGGCATCTGCCTGGGCCACCAGATGCTGGCGCTGGCCTTAGGCGCCAAGACGAAGAAGATGCACCAGGGCCATCGCGGGGCGAACCACCCGGTGAAGGACCTGACCACCGGCAAGGTCGAGATCACCAGCCAGAACCACGGCTTCGTGGTGATGCCCGAAACCCTGCCCAACAATGCCGAGGAGACTCACGTCTCGCTCTTCGACGGCACCAACGAGGGCCTGCGCATGCTGGACCGGCCGGTGTTCTCGGTGCAGTACCACCCGGAAGCCTCGCCCGGCCCCGAAGACAGCCACTATCTGTTTGACCGCTTCATCGACCTTGTGAAGGCCCATGCCTAAACGCACCGATATCAGCTCGATCCTCATCATCGGTGCCGGCCCGATCGTCATCGGTCAGGCCTGTGAATTCGATTATTCCGGCACCCAGGCCTGCAAGGCGCTGAAGGCCGAAGGTTACCGCGTCGTCCTGGTGAACTCGAACCCGGCGACGATCATGACCGACCCCGGCCAGGCCGACGCCACCTATATCGAGCCGATCACGCCCGAGATCGTCGCCAAGATCATCGAGAAGGAACGGCCCGACGCCCTGCTGCCCACCATGGGCGGGCAGACCGCGCTCAATACCGCCATGGCGCTGGCCGATGACGGCACCCTGGCCAAGTTCAACGTCGAGCTGATCGGCGCCAACCGCGAAGCCATCGAGATGGCCGAGGATCGCCTGCGGTTCCGCGAGGCGATGGACCGGCTGGGCCTGGAATCGCCGCGTTCGCGCGTTGCCCATTCGCATGCCGAAGCGGCGCAGGCGGTGGCCGAGATCGGCCTGCCCGCGGTCATCCGCCCGTCGTTCACGTTGGGCGGCACCGGCGGCGGCATTGCCTATACCCGCGAGGAATTCGACCGCATCGTCACGTCGGGCCTGGACGCCTCGCCCACCACCGAAGTCCTGATCGAGGAATCGGTCGCCGGCTGGAAGGAATACGAGATGGAGGTCGTCCGCGACAAGGCGGACAACTGCATCATCATCTGTTCCATCGAGAATATCGACCCGATGGGCATCCACACGGGCGACTCGATCACGGTGGCGCCGGCGCTGACCCTGACCGACAAAGAATACCAGATCATGCGCAACGCCTCGATCGCGGTCCTGCGCGAGATCGGGGTCGAGACCGGGGGCTCGAACGTGCAGTTCGCGATCAACCCGGCCGACGGCCGCATGGTCGTGATCGAGATGAACCCGCGCGTCTCGCGCTCGTCCGCCCTGGCCTCCAAGGCGACCGGCTTCCCGATCGCCAAGATCGCCGCCAAGCTCGCCATCGGCTACACGCTCGACGAGCTGATGAACGATATCACCGGCGTGACACCGGCCTCGTTCGAGCCGACCATCGATTACGTCGTCACCAAGATCCCGCGCTTCACCTTCGAGAAGTTCAAGGGCGCCGAGGCGCTGCTGACCACCGCGATGAAATCGGTGGGCGAGGTCATGGCGATCGGCCGGACCTTTGCCGAGTCGGTGCAGAAGGCCCTGCGCAGCATGGAAACCGGCCTGTCGGGCTTCGATCCGGTCGAGCGGCTGCATGGCGACCGCGACGCGATCGAGGTCGAACTGGGCAAGCCGGTGCCCGACCGCATGGTCGTCGTCGCCGACGGCTTCCGCGTCGGGATGAGCGTCGAGGAGATCGCCGAGATTACCCGCATGGACCCCTGGTTCCTGCGCGAGATCGAGGCGATCGTGAAGGAAGAGGCCGCGATCGCGGCGGCGGGCATGCCGGCCTCGGCGCCGGCGTGGCGCCGGATCAAGGCCATGGGCTTCTCCGACAAGCGCATCGCCAAGCTGACCGGCTCGACCGAGAAGGTGGTGCGCGCCGCGCGTCGCGCCGCCGGCGTGCGCCCGGTGTTCAAGCGCATCGATACCTGCGCCGGCGAATTCGACAGCCGCACGCCCTACATGTATTCGACCTACGAGTCGGCCGACATGGGCGCGCCCGAGTGCGAATCCCAGCCGACACAGGCGAAGAAGGTCGTCATCCTGGGCGGCGGCCCCAACCGGATCGGCCAGGGCATCGAGTTCGACTATTGCTGCGTCCATGCCTGCTACGCCCTGACCGAGGCGGGCTATGAGACCATCATGGTCAACTGCAACCCCGAGACCGTGTCGACCGACTACGACACCTCGGACCGGCTGTATTTCGAGCCGCTGACCGCGGAAGACGTGCTGGAACTGATCGAGACCGAGAAGGCCAACGGCACCCTGCACGGCGTCATCGTCCAGTTCGGCGGCCAGACGCCGCTGAAGCTATCCCACGCCCTGGAAGAAGCCGGCATCCCGATCCTGGGGACCTCGCCCGACGCCATCGACATGGCCGAGGACCGCGAGCGGTTCCAGGTCCTGCTGAAGCGCCTGGGCCTCAGGCAGCCGCGCAACGGCATCGCCACCTCGGCCGAACAGGCCCGCGCGGTGGTCGAGCAGATCGGCTTCCCCGTGGTCATCCGCCCGTCCTATGTCCTGGGCGGCCGGGCCATGGAGATCGTGCGCGATATCGCCGGCCTCAACCGCTACATGACCGAGGCGGTGGTGGTCTCGGGCCGCAACCCGGTGCTGATCGACGGCTACCTGAACAAGGCGACCGAGGTCGACGTCGACGCCCTGGCCGACGGCGAGAGCGTGTTCGTCGCCGGCATAATGGAGCATATCGAGGAGGCCGGCATCCATTCGGGCGACAGCGCCTGTTCGCTGCCGCCCTATTCCCTGAGCGAGGCGACCGTCGCCGAGCTGCGCGCGCAGACCGAGAAGATGGCCAAGGCGCTGGGCGTCGTCGGCCTGATGAACGTGCAGTTCGCGATCCAGGGCGAGGAGATCTTCGTCCTGGAGGTCAACCCGCGCGCCTCGCGCACCGTGCCCTTCGTCGCCAAGGCCGTTGGGATTCCTGTCGCCAAGATTGCCTCGCGCATCATGGCCGGCGAGTCGCTGGCCAGTTTCGGCCTGGTGCAGCGCAAGCTGGCCCATGTCGCGGTGAAGGAATCGGTCTTCCCCTTCGCCCGCTTCCCCGGCGTCGACATCCTGCTGGGGCCGGAGATGAAGTCGACGGGCGAGGTCATGGGCCTCGACCGCAATTTCGAACTGGCCTTCGCCAAGTCGCAGCTCGCCTCGGGCACCAGGCTGCCGCAGTCGGGCAAGGTGTTCATTTCGGTGCGCAACGCCGACAAGGATGCCCTGCTCGAGCCGGCGCGCCAATTGGTCGCAATGGGCTTCGAGATCATCGCGACGCGCGGCACCGCCGGCTTCTTCGAGGAGAACGGCGTCCCCAGCACGCGGGTGAACAAGGTGCTGGAAGGCCGGCCGCACATCGTCGATTCGATGAAAAACGGCGAAATCGCCATGATGATGAACACCACGGAAGGGTCGAAATCGATCGCCGACTCGTTCGAGATCCGCCGCACGGCCCTGACCTTGAAGATTCCCTACTACACGACCACCGCGGGGGCGAACGCGGTGGTAAAAGCGATCGCGGCCTTGCGCCTCGGTCGGCTTGAAGTAGCCCCGCTGCAATCCTACACTTAGTGCCCACCGATGCCCGGCCGGCCTGGAACGGCCGGCGGGGTATCGTGTGGCTCTGGTAGCCCCCCAGTTCCGGGGCTGGCCTTATTTTCGGGTAGAGGGGCGATGGAAAAAGTGCCCATGACGGCCGGGGGCTATGAAGCCCTCGAGGCCGAATTGAAGCGGCTGAAGCAGGTGGACCGCCCGGCGGTGATCCAGGCCATTTCGGCGGCGCGCGAACACGGCGACCTGTCGGAAAACGCCGAGTATCACGCCGCCAAGGAAAAGCAGAGCTTCATCGAAACCCGCGTGATCGAGCTCGAGGACAAGATCTCCCGCGCCCAGGTGATCGATGTCAGCAAATTGTCCGGTACGGTGGTGAAGTTCGGCGCGGTCATCACCCTGGTCGACACCGACACGGACGAGGAACAGGTGTTCCAGATCGTCGGCGTCGACGAGGCGAATGTGAAGGAAGGCCGGCTCTCGGTCTCCTCCCCCGTGGCCCGCGCCATGATCGGCAAAACCATCGGCGACGCCATCGAGGTGACCACCCCCGGCGGCCACAAATCCTATGAAATCCTGCAGGTGAAGTTCGCCTGAGAGCGAGGATCCCTCCTCACCCTGCCCTCTCCTCCCAGGAGGAGAGGGTTCATCAAGCCCCCTCCGCCTTCAGGGGGAGGGGGTTGGGGGAGGTGGTCGGCGCCGACCTCCAGTCAAGCGTCTTCGCGCTCGATCCAGGGAATGCGCGCCACCGGCACGCCTTCATCGTCCAGCGCCTTGGCTTCCTCGGCCGTGGTTTCGCCGTAGATGCCGCGCGCCTGCGTCTCGCCATAGTGGATCTTGCGCGCTTCCTCGGCGAAATTCGGGCCGACGTAGTCGCAGTTCTGTTCGACCTTCTGGCGGATTTCCTTCAGCGCGGCACGCACCTCGGCCTGCTTTTCGGCGGCCTTGACCGATTTCTCCCGGCTGACGCCGGTGGCGATATTGGTCGCCTGCGGCCCGCGCACGATCTTGGCTGACCCGCAGACCGGGCAAGCGACCTTGCCCTGCTTCTGCTGCTTCTCGAAGGTGGCGCTGTCCTTGAACCATGCCTCGAAGACATGAGCCTGCGCACAGCTTAGGTCATAGACGATCATGATCTTGATGTGACTAACACGTGTCGCTTTGACAAGGGGTTAACCGCCGCCGATCACTCGAACGGCAGCGGGGCGTTCATTTTTGCCACAGCCTTGAGCTCCGCCCAGGGGATCCGGCAGTCATAGCCATCCCGCCCGTAGCTGTCGTAATTGTAGCGGATGACCGCGCCGTCGCGATCGAAGGACCAACCGCCGATCTCGATGATGGCGCCCGAAATGAAGCCATCCCTGACAGCAGGCTCCGCCTCCCAAGGCCCGTCGCCGCGGCGTTCCCGTTCGGCGAGGATATCCGCCCGGCAGATCGGTACCAGCCGGGCCAGGGCCTCGGGATCGACGACGTCGTCGAGGCACAGCGGCCGCCCCTCGACCGGCAGGTAATTCACCGAATAGTAGCTGCCGAAAGCGTGGGCCCCGCCGGTGTCTTCGTAACCGCTGAAAATGACGGAGATCAATCGGGCCGAGGCATGTTGGATGCGATAGCGTTCGACCATTTCGAGCGCGGGCACCTCATCAAGGCTATAAGGCCCGTCGACCACACCAGGCAGTACTTTCATCTCCGCAGTAGACTTGTTCAGAAGTTCGTTGAAGGGCGCCATCCCCGGCCCGTCAGCATTGGGCCAAGCCATCGAGATCAAAACCTCCGGCGCCTTCCGATAGTAAAATACCGGCAGAAACCGCGGGGCATCCGGGCCGCTGAATTCCGGCTCGCCCCTCAACAACCGTATCCGCTCGCCCGTTTCGCGCACGACGCAGACATCATCAACAATTTCGGTGTCCTCGCGGTAATTGGTGCAGCGCTGCCGCCGCTCGAGCCAGACCGCCTGGTCACCCTGCAGGGCGGCACGCTGAGTCTCACCCAGGCGACCGGCAAGGGCCGCATAGGCACGGTCCAGTTCCTCCTCCGCCTTCCTTGCCTGCGGATCGGCACAAATCGCCCTGTCGACCAGAGTTGCCGCCGGGGCACAGTCCGCGGCGCAGGCAGTGCCAGCACCCGCGGCGATGATCAAAAGAGCACCCACCCAGCGAAGCCCACTTAGAACGGCAGGGGCGCACCCCATTTCACGATACCCTTCAGATCGGCCCAGGAGACGGCGCAGTCGTAGGCGCCCTCGGCGTAGGAGCCCAGGGCATAAGCGTCGTAGTGAATCTGGGCGCCATCTTGGCCGAAGCTCCAGGCGGATATCGAATTGATGCTGTCGGCCAGCGCCTCGTCGCTCATGGAAGAGTCGATCAGTTCCTCGGGCACTGCGCGGGCGCGCTTCTCGGCGGCGATCGAGGCCCGGCACAGCGGGATCAGGGCCGCCTTGCCGCGGGCATCGAGAACATCGTCGAGTTGCAGGGCGCGGCCGGCCTGGGGCAGGTAGTTCACGGCACTGGCATAGCCCATGCCATGAGCACCGCCGGTGAATTCGTAGCCGTCGAAGGCAATCGAGATCAGCCGGTCCGAGGCATAGCCGATGCGGTAGCCCATGGTGTTGCCATAGGGGCCCTCGACCGCGTCGCGGTTCACCTCGCCGCCTGAGGTTGCGCGCGCGACCAGGCCATTCAGCGGTCCCATGCCGGGGCCGTCCACCTGGGGCCAGACCAGGGAGATCTCGATCTGCCGGCCTTCGTCCACCTTGCGATAGAACACGGGTGCGAAGCTGGGGGCGCCAGGCCCGGCGTATTCCGGAGTGCCGCTGAGCAGGCGGGTGCGCCGCTCGGTCTCACGCCGCAGGCAAGCGGGATCGGCCGGTGGCGGGGCCTTGTCGCCGTAATTGAGGCACAGGTTCTCGCGCCGCTTCAGCCAGTCGACCTGGTCGCCCTTCAACGCCGCGCGTTGCGCCTCGTCCTGACGGCTGCGCAGGGCGGCATAGGCCTCGCCCATGGCGTCGTCGGCGGCCTTGACCGCCGGATTGGCGCAGATCGTCCGCTCGATCGCGGTGGTGGCCTTGGCGCAGTCGAAGGCGTTGGCCGCCGGCACCGTGCCCAGCAGGATCACGGTGGCGAGAAGACTGAGGCGGATCATGGCCCGACGAACGCCCGGTCGTGCTTCAGGGCCGGGATCTTGCCCCGCACCGCTTCGACCGCGGACAGGTCCAGGTCGGCCACGATGAATCCGGGCTCGGTCCCGGCATCGGCCAGGACCACACCCCAGGGGTCGATGATCAGGGCATGGCCGAAGGTCTGGCGGCCGTCTTCGTGGGTGCCGGTCTGGGCCGGGGCGATGATGAAGCAACCGGTCTCGATCGCGCGGGCCCGCTGCAGGATGTGCCAGTGCGCCTCGCCGGTGATCCTGGTGAAGGCGGCCGGTGTCGCGATGATCTGGGCACCGGCCTGGGCCAGCCGGCGATAGAGGGCGGCAAAGCGGATGTCGTAGCAGATGGTCAGGCCCAGCCTGGCCCCGTCGACATCGGCCACCACGGCTTCCTCGCCCGGGCGATAGGCAGCGCTTTCGCGGAAGCTCTCGCCGCCCGGCAGGTCGACGTCGAACATGTGGATCTTGTCGTAGCGCGCCTTGATCTCCCCCCGGGGTCGATCAGGAAGGCCCGGTTGGCCAGGCGATCCTCGCCCGCGTCGATCGGCAGGGAGCCGATCAGCAGGTGGACGCCCAGTTCCTGCGCCAGCTTGCGCAGCGCGGCCAGGGCCAGGTCATCCTGCTCGACCCGGATCTTGGGCCGCATCGCGCGCTTGTCCCGCTCCATCAGCGAGGTCATCTCGGGCGTGGCGATCAGCTTGGCGCCGGCCGCGGCGGCCTGGCGGATGAGGCCCGAGACCGTCTCGATATTGGCGGCAACGTCGCGGCCGGCCGTGATCTGAACGCAGGCGACACGCAACGTGGTCATGGGCAGGCTCCGGGCTCAGGCAGATGCCAGGAGCGTATCCAGCTTGCCTGCCTGATCAAGCGCATAGAGGTCATCGCAGCCACCCACATGGGTGGCGCCGACAAAGATCTGCGGCACGGTGCGGCGGCCCCCGGCCTTCTGCGTCATCTCGGCCCGCTTGGCGGCGTCCATGGAAACGTCGATCTCGGTGTAGTCGACGCCCTTCTTCTGCAGCAATTGCTTCGCCCGGTAGCAATAGGGGCAGATCATGGTGGTGTAGATGGTGACGTCGGTCACGGTGGATACTCCGGCTATTCCCAATCACAAACGTGGTGCAATGCGGAAAGATCCTCAAGAGCCTTCACCGGCATGTATGACCCGCGCCACCGTCAGGACATCGACCCGGGCCGCCCCGGCGGCGAGCAGCTTGCGGGCGCAGGCATCCACCGTCGCCCCGGTGGTCATGACATCGTCGATCAGGACCAGGTGCTTGCCGGCCACGGCCGCGGCCACCGGCACCTCGAAGGCATGGGCCACGTTGCGCAGGCGGGCAAGGCGGCCCAGCCGGCCCTGGCTGGGCGTCGCGCGCCGGCGCACCAGCGCCTGGGTGAGGACCGGAACAGCCGCCAGCCCGCCCACGGCCCGCGCCAGTTCGGCCGACTGGTTGTAGCGCCGGCCCAGGCGACGGCGCCAATGCAGCGGCACCGGCACCAGCGCGTCGGCGCCGTCGAGGCAATCGCCGCCGGCCTGCACCAGCCAGCGCGCCAGCGCCGGGGTCAGGTCCAGGCGATCGCCGTGCTTGAAGCGCAGGATCAGGTCGCGCACCGGCCCGACATAGCGGGCCGCGGCCCGGGCCCTGGTGAACCGCGGCGGAGCGGCCACGCAGGCACCGCACAGGGCCCCCTCGCCGACCGGCAGCTCGAACGGCAGGCCGCAGCAGGTGCAGCGCGGATCGGTGATGAACGAGACGGCGGGCCAGCAGGCGGCGCACAGGCGGCCCGGCGCATCGACCGGCTGGTCGCAGGCGACGCAGACCGGCGGCAACAGGAAATCGAGGAAGGCCGTTGCCCCCCGAACCGCGATCCGCCCCCAGCCGCCTGCGTTCACGCCCCGCTCCCGGCCGGCTCGAAGGTCAATGCCGGCGCCGCTTGCCTTGTTTTTCACTGTACATGAGCTTGTCCGCCTCGGCGATCAGGCGATCGAGCGTGCCGGCATCGGCGGCGCTCGGCTCGATCATGCCGATGCTGGCGGAAAGCCGGTAGGGCGCGTTCGAGCGGGCATTGAAGTCGTCGATGCGCGCCTGGAACGCGGCCCGCAGTTCGTCGGCCCCGGCCACCGGGTCGATGGCGAGGACGCAGAACTCGTCGCCGCCCATGCGCGCGATGATGTCGCTGCGCCGGAACCCCTGGCGCAGGGTCTCGGCCACGCCGATGATCAGCGCGTCGCCGGCGGCGTGGCCCAGCGTGTCGTTCACCCGCTTCAGGCCATCGACATCGATGAAGGCCAGCAGGCAGCGCTGCCCGCTGCTCAGGACCTCCTCGGCCAGCTTGTAGAAGCCGCGGCGATTGTGCAGCCCGGTCAGTTCGTCGGTAACCGACAGGATTTCGATCTCCTGGTTGGCCCGGGCCAGCGCCAGGGTGCGTTCCTGCACCCGCTGCTCGAGCTCGGCATAGACCTGGACATTCTCCATGGCGATCGAGGTCGAGTCCGCCAGCGCCTGCAACAGCCGCAGATCCTCGGCGGATGGCTGGCGATGGTCGGCCCAGTAGTTGCCGATCGCCCCGATCGGGTCGAGGGTGCGAATGGGCACCATGGCCAGGCTCTTGACGAAGGTCGGGCGGTAGGCTTCCTGGGGAATGCGCTCGTCGGCGAAAATGTCGGGAATGACGACCGGCGACTTGTTCGTCATCACCCAGCCGCTGATGCAGATTTCCTGGGGAAAGCGCTTGCCCTTCCACAACGGTTCGATGGCATCCTCGTCGGCGTAGTGGCAATAGGGGCCGTCGCGCAGGACGAAGGTGGCACCGTCGCAACCGGTGAGGTCTCGGGCCACGGTGCGAACGATGACCTGGACATCCGGCAAGGTGCGGGCCAGGGACAGCTCCTGTACCGCGTGAAGCAACCGCTCCATACCGCGTAGATAGCGATCCGTGTCCAGGACGGCCGGACTGGCTGTTACCGGCCTCGGCTCTTCGCGCGATTCGCGAGCATTCATCGCCAAACCCCTTACAACGCGGCTGTATTTTCAGTCTAAGCGCGATCGAAAGAACTGGCGAGTTTGCTGTGCGGCCGGCGTCACGGTCCTGGCATGGCACTCCCTTGGCGCTCGCGATCGCGCCGCAGTCATGCCATATCAGGACCATGACGCCACGCGCCCCCGCCCCCCCTGCCCCCAACGACATGCTGGTGTTCGATCGCCGGGCCGTGGCGCGCCACCGCGAGCGCGCCGCCGCGACCCTGGGCCGGCATGGCTTCCTGTTCGAGGAGATCGCCCTGCGCCTGGCCGAGCGGCTGGACGACATCAACCGGCAGTTCCCCCTGATCCTCGACCTGGGGGCGCATGACGGCGCCCTGGGCCGCCTCGTCGCCGCCGGCGGGCGTGGCACGGGGCTGGTCTCAACCGACCTGTCCCAGCACCTGGTGGCCCGGGCGCCGGGCCTGCGCCTGGTGGCGGACGAGGAATGGCTGCCTTTCGCCGACCAGAGTTTCGACCTGGTGCTGTCGGCCGGCTCGCTGCATTGGGTGAACGACCTGCCGGGCACCCTGATCCAGATCCGCGATGTGCTGAAGCCCGACGGGCTGTTCATGGCGTCGCTGATCGGCGGCGGCACCTTGATCGAGTTGCGCCAGGCCTTCCTGGCCGCGGAGGCGCGCGTCGAAGGTGCCGCGTCGCTGCACGTCTCGCCCTTCGTAGACCTGCGCGATGCGGCGGGCTTGATGCAGCGGGCCGGCTTTGCCATGCCGGTGGTCGACCTGGAGACCATTACCGTTACCTATGCGGATGTCTTCGCCCTGATGCGCGACCTGAAAGGCATGGGCGAGGCCAATGCCCTGGCCGCCCGCCGGCGCAAGCCCCTGCGCCGGGAGACCCTGCTCGCCCTGGCCGAGGAATATCAGGCGCGCTTTGCGCTGGCCGACGGCCGCATCCCGGCGACCTTCGAGATCGTCACCTTGACCGGCTGGGCGCCGGGGCCCGATCAACCGGTGCCCAAGCGCCCCGGCTCGGCCAAGAGCCGCCTGGCCGACGCCCTGGGCACCGTCGAGGTAGGCACCGGCGAGAAGCCCGGCCGCTGACGGCCTCTATGCAGGAAAGTGCCAACAACGTATATATATCGTCAGTATATTCTGTCGTGGAAGGGCCGCGTATGTCGAAGGAAGCCGTCTTCACGATGAAGCTCGAACCCGAGTTGCGTGCCCAGTTCATGGCCGAAGCTGCTGGCGAAGACCGGCCAGCGTCCCAGATCATGCGCGAACTGATGCGCAGCTATATCGAGCAGCGTCGCCAAGCCCGCGAATACGACGACTACCTGCGGCGCAAGGTCGAGGCCGGCCGCGCCTCGATGAAAGCCGGCCACGGCAGGCCGGATGCCGAGGTCGAAGCAGCATTCGCCGCCAAGCGCACCCGGATCCTTGACCAGACGTGATCGTCATATGGACGCCGGAGGCAGAGCGGGATCGCGCTGACATCTGGGAAAACATCGCGGCAGACAACCCAATGGCCGCCGCCTAGGTCTTGACGGTGGCGGAGACGACCTGGGTGTCGAGATGGGCGGCAAGGCCGGCCGGCAGCTTCAGGCGCGCGGCCAAGCCTTCGAGGAAGGCTTTTTCGGCCGGCTGGTCGGGTTCGATCACTAGGCGCGCGGCCAGGTAGAGCTCGGCCCCCTGTTCCTCGGTCGAGGCGGTGCGGGCGACTTCGTCGAGCGAGATCGGGCGCGCCAGCAAGTCGAGGACAAAGGCCTTTTCTTCCGACCCCAGGCCCAGGCGCTCGATTTCGCCGAACAGGCGCTGCTGCTCGGTCGCGTCGACGTGGCCGTCCGCCTTGGCCGCCGCCACCATCGAGGTGATCAGGGCCAGGGTGAACGGCTTGCCGTCGCTCGACGA
The DNA here is from genome assembly GCF_003590945.1 of Oleomonas cavernae. NCBI lineage: Bacteria > Pseudomonadati > Pseudomonadota > Alphaproteobacteria > Acetobacterales > Acetobacteraceae > Oleomonas > Oleomonas cavernae. The sequence goes on from NZ_QYUK01000011.1 coordinate 2,094,018, forward strand.
GAGCGCATCGGCGCGGAATTCCGGGGGCGGCACCTGCGCCTGCTCGCCCGGCGCCGGGGCGGCGCCGTCACGCCAGTTGCGATAGGCCTTGTAGGCAAGGTAGCCGACCGCGGCGGTGCCGCCGATCCTGGCCACATCGCCCAGCAGGCCGCGACCGCCGCGGGAGCCCAGCAGCAGGCCGAGGATGCCGCCGGCCGCGGCACCGCTGGCAAAGCCGCCGCTGCCGCTCATGCCGTCCAGCCTGTCCCTGGCTTGCCCGCCCAGGCCGGCGGCCTGACGGCCGAGGTCCGAGCCGAGCACCCGGTCGAGCAGTGATTTTGCATCGAACATTCAAGCATCTCCTGAAGGCCAAGCCCCTGCCACAGATCGGGGATTGGCCTTCAGAGTCAACCCTTGACGCGCCGGATGGCTCAGAGCCCGCCGATGTAATCCGCCTTGCCGATCTCGACCCCGTTGTGACGCAGGATCAGATAGGCGGTCGTAACGTGGAAATAGAAGTTCGGCAGCGCGAAGTTCAGCAGGAAGGTCTGGCCGGTGAAGGTCACCTCGCCGCCGCGCATCGGCAACATCACCACCCTTTCCTCGCCCCCGTCGATCTGCCCCGCCGACAGGGTTGCCAGGAAGGCCAGGGTCTTCGCCAGCCGTTCCTGCAATTCGCCAAAGGTCGTCTCGACATCGGGGTTGCTGGGGAAATCGACCCCCGCCAGCCGGGCACATCCCCGCAGGGCGCTGTCGGCGGCGATCTGCACCTGGCGCGACAGGGGCAGCATGTCGGGCGCCAGCCGGTCGGTGATCAGAACCGACGGTTCGATGCCGCGCAGGTCGGCAAAGGCCGCGGCCTTGTCGAGGATCTTCGACAGGTTGCCCAGGATCCGGGTGAAGACGGGGACCGAGGCCTGGTACATGGAAAGGGACATGGCGATCTCTCTGTTGTCAGATCCGGTCCTGGATGACCGAGATCAGGGGCAGGTCTGCCGGGGGCATGGGATAGTCGCCCAGTTTCATGCGATTGACCCAGGCAAGTTCGGCATGTTCGAGCGGCTGTGGCACGCCTTCCCACTTGCGGCAGACATAGACCGGCATCAGCAGGTGGAAGGTCTCATAGGCGTGGCTGGCGAAGGTGAGCGGCGCCAGGCACGGCTCGCGCACCACGATGCCCAGTTCCTCGTCCAGTTCGCGCATCAAGGTCGCCTCGGGGCTCTCGCCGGCCTCGACCTTGCCGCCGGGAAATTCCCATAGGCCGGCCATCGACTTGCCCTTGGGGCGCTGGGCCAGCAGTACCCGGCGATCGGGATCGACCAGGACCACGGCGGTTACCAGAACGATGCGGGTCATGCCCCCTGCCCCCCGGCGGTGAGATCCAGCACGAAACTGTGCAGAAGCGTCCGCTGGCCGTCACGCACAACCTCTTCCGGCGGCGCCTCGTGATCGGTGACGAAGCCCTGGCGGGCCAGAACCGCCATGCTGCGCGGATTGCCGTCCATCACCTTGCCCAGCAGGCGGTAGATGCCCTGGTCGCGGGCGATGCCGATCATCGCCGCCGCCGCCGCGCCCGCAATGCCCTGGCCCCAGGCCACCCGGCCCACCCAATAGCCCAGTTCGGCAACCCCCGGGCGGATCATCACCAGGCTGACGATGCCGACCAGACTGTCGTCGCCGGCCCGGGTGACGGCGCGGTGCAAGGTCGCCCCGGCGGCATCGGTGGCGGCCGCGTCCAGCAGGAAGGCATCGGCGGCGCCGGGCGGATAGGGATGGGGAATGCGCGCGGTCCAGCGCGCAACCTCGAAATCGGACACCTGCGCCGCGATCGCGGCACTGTCGTCCGCCCGCAGCGGACGCAGTGCCACGATCCCCAAATCAGCTACGGTAGTCCGCATTGATGTCGATGTAGCCGTGGGTCAGGTCGCAGGTCCACACCGTGGCGCTGCCGGTGCCGACCCCGACGTCGACCTCGATCTTCACGTCATTGCCCTTGAAGTGCTCGGTCGCCGCGGCATCGTCGTGCTTGGGATGCACGGCGCCCTTCTCGGCCACCAGGCGCCCGCCCAGCTTGATCGCCAGCTTGTCGCGGTCGGCCTTTTCGCCGGCCTTGCCCACGGCCATCACGACCCGGCCCCAATTGGCGTCCGCGCCGGCGATCGCAGTCTTGACCAGGGGCGAATTGGCGATGGTCAGGGCGATCTTGCGCGCGGCCTTCTGGTTCTGGGCGCCAGTCACGGTGATGGTGACGAATTTCTGCGCGCCCTCGCCGTCCTTGGCCACCAGCTGGGCCAGTTCGATCAGCAGGTCTTCGAAGGCCGCCTTGAAATTGCGCAGATGGGTATCGGTCGCCTTGGTCACGGCCTTGTGGGTCGTGCCCTTGCCGGTGGCGAAGGCGAGCAGGGTATCCGAGGTCGAGGTATCGCCGTCGACGGTGATGGCGTTGAACGACTTGTCCACCGCCTTGGCCAGCAAGGCCTGAAGCACGTCGGCGGGCAGGGTCGCGTCGGTCGCGACGAAAGACAGCATGGTCGCCATGTCGGGAGCGATCATGCCCGAGCCCTTGGCGATGCCGACGATGGTCACCGGCTTGCCGTCGATATCGGTCTTGCGCACCGCCGCCTTGGGGAAGGTGTCGGTGGTCATGATGGCGCGCGCCGCTTCGGCCCAGCGGTCGGGCTTCAGCGTGGTCGCCAGGCGCGGCAGGGCGGCCGTCACCTTCTCGGCCGGCAGAACCTCGCCGATTACACCGGTCGAGGCCAGGAACACCGCGTCGGCCTTGCAGCCGACCAGCTTGGCGGCGGCCACCGCCGTGGTCTTGGCAGCAGCGGCCCCGGCCTTGCCGGTGAAGGCATTGGCGTTGCCGGAATTGACGATCAGGGCGCGGGCGCCGCCCTTGCCCAGGATCGAGCGGCACCAGTCGACCGGCGCCGAGGCACATTTCGACGTGGTGAAGACGCCCGCCGCCACGGTACCCGGCGCAAAGCGCATCATCATCAGGTCGGTGCGGCCCTTGTAGCGCACCCCGGCTTCGACGGCACCGACTTCGATGCCCGCGATCGCCGGCAGCTCGGGCATGCCTTCAGGTGCGAGCGGCGACACAGGATGGGACTTACCCCCGGCCATGGATATGGTCTCCTCGGGTTTGGCTGATGATGATGGCGGGAACTACTGCGCGGGCGCCGGGGCCGGCGCGATCTGGGGGCGTGGCGTCGAACCGTCGGCGTTCATGATCTGAACCGGAATCCCCTTCTTCAGTTCCTCGATCTTGGCGGTGGTCAGTTCCTGGGTGACCATGTCCTTGAGCTGGGCCTTGACCTGGTCGAACGGCGGCGGCTCGGCCTTGCGCTTGTCGACCACCAGGATCAGGTGCCAGCCGAACTGGGTCTTGATCGGGCCGACGACCTTGCCCTTTTCGGCCGCGAAGGCGGCTTCGGCGAACTCCGGCACCATGCGGTCACGGGTGAAATAGCCGAGGTCGCCGCCCGAGCCGTCGCGGGAATCCTTCGAGTTCTTGTTGGCGAGTTCGGCGAAGTCGGCGCCCTTGTCGAGCTCCGCCTTCAGTTTCTTGGCCTCTTCTTCCGACTCGACCAGGATATGGCGGGCGTGAACCTCTTCCTCGGGCGGGTTCTGGGCCAGGATCTGGTCGTATTTCGCCTTCAGCGTGGCGTCGTTGATGGCCGCCTCGATGGTACGGCTCACATAGACTTCCTCGAGGATCCGCTCCTTCAGCAGCTCGACCTTGGCGGCAACCTCGGGATCGGTCTCGAGGCCGGCCTTCTTGGCGGCCAGGGCGATGATCTTGCGGTCGACCAGTTGATTCAGCAGGTCTGAAAATATCGCGTCCAGCGGGATCTGGGCGAACTGCTCGGGCAGAGTCTTGTAGGCCTCCGCCACCTCGGAACGGTGGATTTCCTCGTCGCCGACCTTGGCCACGACCGGATCGTCGGCGGCCGGGGTCGCCGCCGTCGCGGCGGGGGCCGGGGTTGCCGCGGCGGGGGCCGGCGGGGCGGCCGGCCTGGCCTCCTCGGCAAGGGCCGGTAGGGCGGCAGCCAGGGCGACAGCGAGGAGGCAAGGAATCGTCAGGCGAGACATGATTACCCCAGGTTGGGACCGGGCAGACGAGCCCGCGGCAAGCGAAAGTGGCGCGGATCATGGGGCTTCGTGCGACGGTCCGCAAGCCGTCTACGACGCCGCAGGGGCAGGCCCTGATCCAGGCTTGCGGGCAAACTCGCCCCAGATTCAGGCAGCCGTGTGGCAGCGAACCGGCGCTCGTTGACATCCCTTTGGGCGAGCCTTATCTGTCCCATGCCTTGCGACCGCATCACCGCGGCCGCGAAAATGACTTTGTGCGGGTGTTCGCACTCGCTTTTACCCTCAAACGCCTGCGGCAGCCCCTGGATTGGCCCGCGCGGCAGAAGAAGGTTGCTCATGCTCGGTTTCGGCTCGCTCGCCAAACGTCTGTTCGGCAGCGCCAACGATCGTACCGTCAAGCAATTGCGCGGCCGGGTCGAGGCGATCAATGCTTTGGAACCCCAGATCGCAACGCTTTCCGATGCTGAACTGAAAGGCCAGACCGACAAGTTCCAGGCTCGCCTGGCCGCCGGCGAAAGCCTGGACGACCTGCTGGTGGAAGCCTTCGCGACCGTGCGCGAGGCGGCCAAGCGGGCCTTGGGCCAGCGTCATTTCGACGTCCAGCTGATCGGCGGCATGGTGCTGCATTCCGGCAAGATCTCGGAAATGCGCACCGGTGAAGGCAAGACCCTGGTCGCCACCCTGGCGGCCTATCTCAACGCCCTGGAAGGCAAGGGCGTCCACGTCATCACCGTGAATGACTATCTGGCCGCGCGCGACGCCGGCTGGATGGGCAAGGTCTATGGCGCCCTGGGCCTGACCACCGGCGTCATCGTCCACGACCTGACCGACGAGGAACGCCGCCAGGCCTATGCCTGCGACGTGACCTACGGCACCAACAACGAATTCGGCTTCGACTATCTGCGCGACAACATGAAGTACCGCCTGGACCAGATGGTTCAGCGGCCCTTCAACTACGCGATCGTCGACGAGGTCGACTCGATCCTGATCGACGAAGCGCGCACGCCGCTGATCATCTCAGGGCCGACGGAAGACAATTCCGACCTCTATCGCCGCATCGACCTGCTGATGCCGCAGCTCGAAGAGCCCGACTACGAGAAGGACGAGAAGCAGCGCACGGTCTCGCTCTCGGAGGAGGGCCAGGACAAGTTCGAGAAGCTGCTGCTCGAGGCCGGGCTGCTCAAGTCCGAGAATCTCTACGATATCGACAACGTCACCATCGTCCACCACCTGCACCAGGCCGTGCGCGCGCACATCATCTTCCGGCGCGACCGCGACTATGTGGTGAAGGACGACAAGGTCATCATCATCGACGAATTCACCGGCCGCATGATGACCGGCCGGCGCTATTCCGAGGGCCTGCACCAGGCCCTGGAAGCCAAGGAACATGTGACGGTCCAGAACGAGAACCAGACCCTGGCCTCGATCACCTTCCAGAATTATTTCCGCCTCTACCCCAAACTGTCGGGCATGACCGGCACCGCGGCGACCGAGGCGGCCGAATTCGGCGAGATCTACAAGCTCGACGTGCTGGAAATCCCGACCAATGTAGGCGTGAAGCGCAAGGACCTCGACGACGAGGTCTACCTCTCGATGCGCGAGAAGTTCGACGCCATCGTGACCCTGATCGCCGAGTGCAGCACCCGCCAGCAGCCGGTGCTGGTCGGCACGGTCTCGATCGAGAAGTCCGAAATGCTGTCCGAGCACCTGACCAAGAAGAAGGTGCCCCACCGCGTCCTCAATGCCCGCTTCCACGAGCAGGAAGCCCATATCGTGGCCCAGGCCGGCCGGCCCGGCGCCGTCACCATCGCCACCAACATGGCCGGCCGCGGCACCGACATCCAGCTCGGCGGCAATCTCACCATGCTGCTGGAAGACGAGCTGGCCGCCATGCCCGAAGGCGCCGAGCGTGACGCCAAGGCGGCCGAACTCAAGGCCCGGCATGCCAAGGACAAGGAAATCGTGCTGGCGGCCGGCGGTCTCTACATCATCGGCACCGAACGGCACGAGAGCCGGCGCATCGACAACCAGTTGCGCGGCCGCGCCGGCCGCCAGGGCGATCCCGGCGGCTCGAAGTTCTTCCTGAGCCTCGAAGACGACCTGATGCGCATCTTCGGCTCGGAGAACCTGAGCCGCATGCTGCAGCGCCTGGGCCTCAAGGAAGGCGAAGCGATCATCCATCCCTGGGTGAACAAGGCCCTGGAGAAGGCACAGCAGAAGGTCGAGGCCCGCAACTTCGATATCCGCAAGAACGTCTTGCGCTATGACGACGTCATGAACCAGCAGCGCAAGTCGATCTACGAGCAGCGGATCGAATTCATGCGCAGCAGCGACGTGGCCGATATCACGGCGTCGATGCGCGAGCATACCGTCAACAACCTGGTGGCCGAGCACATCCCGGCCAATTCCTATGCCGAAGCCTGGAATGCCAAGGGGCTCGAGGAGGCGGTCCAGCGCATCTTCGGCCTGGAGCTGCCGGTTGGCGCCTGGGCGGCCGAGGAAGGCATCGCCGAGGACGAGATCCGCCACCGCCTGACCGACGAGGTCGACCGCTACATGGCGGCCAAGGCGACCCGCTTCGGCCCCGAGATCATGCGCATGATCGAGAAGAGCATCCTGCTCCAGATCCTCGACCAGTGCTGGAAGGAGCACCTGCTCCAACTCGACTACCTGCGCCAGGCGATCGGCCTGCGCGCCTATGGCCAGCGCGACCCCTTGCGCGAATACCAGCAGGAGGCGTTCAACCTCTACGAGGCCATGCTCGATCACGTCAACGAGGAGGTCACCCGCGTCCTCGCCCATGTCGAGGTCCGGGTCGAGCAGCCGCCGCAGGAAGTGGAGCAGCAGTTCGCCCGCGTCGAGCCCGCCCGGCTCGAAGCGGTCCACCCCGACCCTGATGGCATCGAGAGCGAGGCGGCCCCCGCCCCGGCGCCGCGCCAGGCCCCCGTCGTCAACCGCAGTGCCGCCGGCTTCAACCCGCGCGATCCTTCAAGCTGGGGCAAGATTTCGCGCAACGCGGTCTGCCCTTGCGGCTCGGGCAAGAAGTTCAAGCACTGCCACGGCGCCCTGGTCGAATAGACCGGGGCGACCCCGCCCTTTCGCCCCGCCCCCGCCTTGGGCTAGCATCGGCGCGGCCAGGAACCCCGGCCCGTGCCGGGGCGTTAAAACAACGGGGCCTTACGCTGGGGGCCCCGATGCCGGGTACTTTTGGGAGACTTCGATGCGTCTTGCGCTGATGACCATGGCCGCCCTTGCCTGCACCGGCCCGGCGCTGGCACAGCAGCCGGCCGAAGCACCCTTCATTCCGCAAGCCCCGACCACCACCTATCCGGGTGCTCAGCCGGCCCCGAGCCAGAGCACGGTGCCCGACCGGCCCTGCGAATGCGCGATCGCCCAGGGCGCCTGCACCGCCAATGTCCAGGTCACCGACGTCGGCCGCCGGCGCGATGCCTATGGCGCCGACGTCGCCTACCTGCTGCAGATCACCTCGACCGACAAGCGCTGCTCGACCGTGAACTACCGGCTGCGTCTGGTCAGCCCCGACGGCCGCTCGGAAGAGCAGACCTTCGAGGCGATCTTCGACAACGGTTCCTACGAGGCGGGCGGCCAGATCCGCGCCAATCTCAGCTCGGATTCCAGGTTGATTCCCAGCGGCGTCACCTGCTTCGTGTGCTCGGAGTAGCATGGCGGGGAAGAGCCGGCTGCCTGCCAGGCCAAGGCTCTGCTATTTTGTGCTGACCCAGACCTCCAGCGTGCCGAGGTGGATCGAACTGACGAGCACCGCCTTGATATCGCGCATGGTGACTCCCTGCTGCTGGACCTGCCTCGCCAGTTCTTCAGCGGCCCGTTTGTCCTTCGTCCGGCTGTAGCGCACCTCACCCGTACCCAGCGCGGCTTCAGTTCGCTCTCCCCCGGCGGCGGTGCCTTGCACATTCCATCCCAGATCGGACAAGCTCCGCATCATCTCGCGAATCTTGTCCCGGTCGATGGAGCCGGCGAATTGTACGAAAACGCGGTAGTCAGCAGGGCGGGCGGGAAGTGCCTCTACAATCTTGCGATAGATTTCGGCGACCTCTTCCGCCCCCGTCGCCCCTCCTGTCACCGCCCGATGAAAGCCGGACAGATCATCCCTTTCCAGATACGGGTTGAGACTACTCTCCTGGTCCTTGAAAAAGGCCACCGCTATTCGAGCGGCAATTTCGGGCCTCACAACCTCCTCGGGCGAGAGGGTCAGCAATTGACCGAGCCCCAGGCGCGCGCTCATCCTCGTATAGGCTGCTCTGCCGACAATAGGGATGTATCCACGCGCCTTGAACCGAAGCCCGTCTCCCGCCTGCGTATTTCCAAGCTCGATTCGCCCCTCGTAACGCTCAGTAGCGGGATCCGGCTCCTCCAGCATCGAGAACCAGTGGGTCTCGTAGGCGATCTCGGCGAGGACAGCGGCAACCGTCGATTCATCGGCGATCGAAAACTCCTTGAAGGCCGATTGCAGATAGGGGAGGTGCAATTCGATTCCTTCCGCGGCCGTGGCCGGCGCAATCTTCTTCAGAAGCTCGACGGTAGTACTTTCCGATACAATATCTATAACGGCTCCCTTCAGCGGCGGAACAGGCACGCCCGAACGCGAAGCCTCGAGAAGTGTTATCGGCGGCATCTGACTGTTGGCCGCCGCGACGGATCGTGCGGCCTCGAGTTGGGCGAGGGCCTTTGTCGCGGCATTCCTCTTGTTCTTCAATTCCGTCAGCGATGCGGGGTTTTCCCTATTTCTTTCCATTTCGAGAGTGAGTTCTTCAATCTCGGCTTTCTTCGCGGCAATCTCACGCTCTGCCGCATCCTGAATTGCCGCCGCCTCGGCCTGCCTTTGATAGATGTCGAAATATTTGTTGAGGAGCTTCATATCCTTGTCATAGCGATCTTGAGCCCAGGTCTTCAGCGGATGATGGGGCAGGGTTGCCAAGGCGCTCAACAGCATCGCGCGCTCATCGATTCCGACATCGTCCTTGAAGGCCATTGCGAAGAATTGCTCTGTCAGTTGCGCCTCCGCCTGAGCGGCAGCGCGAGCGGCCTCCTGCTGGACAGCAACACGCCCGTCAATCCAAGTCGTCAGTGCTTGGCCGGCACCAACGACCGCCACGAACGCCGTCGTCCAGCGGCCAATGGCAGAAACCAGATCCACGTTAGACAACTGGCCTCTCCCCAGATTTGCATTCGCCCAAAAAGAATGTTCTGAACCGCCGGAAGCTACCGCTAAGGACCCGTTGACGAGATCGACCACTTCGAATTCGTCGAGTCGAACAAGGTTTTGTCGCGCACTACCGAAAGGTGGAAATGCTGCGTGTGCGGGTTCTTGCCGCTGTAGTCACGCCACACCCACGGCTGGACGGAGGCGCTGATAATTCTCCGATTCCAGATGATGTATTTGATCCGCAGATCGCGGCTTTGAACGAGCGCCTGAACGATTCTCTCGGCATCACATTTGCCTGACGGATCGTTGGTGATATCAATCGCCGTTACCACCCCGATACCGCCATCCTGAATCCATGGATTGTGATCGGACTGGTGGGATGCATGCGCCGCGTCACCGATGGTACCGTCGCTCGCCTTGCTGCGATCGGGGGCACTTTCGTTAATCTGCTCGCGGAGTTGAAGAAGGCTCTTCGCAACGCGCCATGCCATCTCATCTTTCTCCCACGTCATAGCATTCGTTCGAAGTCACCTGCTCCCCGCCCATGATTGGATCCGGGTAGCCCTCCATAGCTGGTCTGCTTTCGCTTACCTGCAGCTTCTTTAGGTCCTTCAACTGCAGTAGATAGGTCAGGATGACGTTCCAGAACCCGGAGCCGCCGCTTGCCAGCAAGCCGATCGCTATGATGCCGACAAGATGGTTTTCCATATTTCCAAGGCTCGGAGCCAGGATTGGCTCCGCCAGAAAGGCCGTCGCCACCCCCGACACAACCGCCAGAACCTGTAGGGAGGCCCTCCGCCGGCCTTCGACGGCCGCGTCCGCATGCATCTGATTGAGCCAGGGGATCATGCTCTTGATGATCTCGACCAGACGCTCCGACGCGATACTGACCGACAGGACTAGTCCAACGATCGCCTCCAGGCTCACCTCCGAAAATGGTTGGGACACTGCCGCCTTCTCCTTCGTTTGCCGAACCAGGAATACTGACCGTCATCCGCCACAGCTCCCGGCAACATCGCAGGCAATTCCAATCAAACGGAGTCAACGGCGGGATTTTTCCGATTGCACACCCCGCCAACGAGAACACCTCGCGGCCGGCTCCGATTGCCTTCCGGGACAATGCGACTGAAATCAACGCACACATTCTTAAAGAGAAATTATCATACGAATAATCCCTTAGATCATATTCATCAATATGATTCTATTTTTAGTCGCATACTGCCAACCAGGCGATTGTGAGGCCATGGCCGGCGCTGGAGAGGAGCGGCGGGCGTGGACTGTCATTCGGCGGCAAGTCCCCATGCAGCAGATTTTGCATACCGGGCGGCAGCTGGGCTCTCCTAGAGTCTTGCTCCCAAGCCGCCCGGGTGCCTGATGATCGCCTCTTTTACGCTTCTGCTCGGGTGTCAGCTCGCCGGTGAGCTGACCGTCCACCTCCTCCACCTGCCCTTCCCCGGCCCCGTCATCGGCATGACCTACCTGTTGGCCGGGCTTCTGGTCGCCGGAAAGGTGCCGGCGCAGACCGAGCGGGTCGCGCAGGGCCTGCTGCAATATCTCCTGCTGCTGTTCGTGCCGGCCATGGTCGGCATCATTGCCCATATCGATCGCCTGGCCGGGCAATGGCTGGCGATCCTGGCCGCCTCGCTGGGCGGCATCGTCGCCACCAGCCTGACCACGGCCTTCGTCTTCACCTGGGTCAGCCGCCTGACGGAAAAGGGTGTGCGGGCATGACCGATCTGTGGGTCTATCTTGCCGCCTCGCCGCTGCTGTGGCTGTTTGCGACCTTGTTCGCGGGCACGCTCGGCATGTTCATTTTCGAGCGTACGGGCAGGCGGCAGATCGCCAACCCGACCCTGCTCGCCGTGATCATGCTGATCACCCTGCTGCTGGTCACCCAGACCCCCTACGACACCTATTTCGAGGGTGCGCAGTTCGTCCATTTCCTGCTGGGGCCGGCAACGGTGGCACTGGCCGTGCCGCTGTTCCACAATCGCCACATCATCAGGCGCGCCGCCCTGCCCACCGTCGCCGCCCTGCTGGCGGGATCGGTCGTCGCCATCGTCAGCGGCGTGGTCATCGCCCAGCTTCTGGGGGCGACGGACGAGGTCACCATGTCGCTGGCGCCGCGCTCGACCACCACGCCGGTGGCCATGGCCATCGCCGAGCGGATCGGCGGCATCCCGTCGCTGGCCGCGGCCCTGGTCTCGGCCACCGGCATTCCCGGCTCGATGCTGATCTTTCCGCTGCTGGCCCGCTTCGGCCTGGTCGACGACCGGGCGCGCGGCCTCGCCATCGGCGTCACCTCCCACGGCATGGGCACCGCCCGCGCCTTCCAGGACAGTCAGCTCGCCGGCAGCTTCGCCGCGATCGGCCTGGGGTTGAACGCCCTGGCCACGGCGGCCCTGGTGCCGCTGATCATCCCGCTGCTGCGTTGAAGCCAAGCCATCCCCTCACCGTCATGCCCGGGCTTGTCCGGGCATCCACGTAGAGACGACGTAAACTGGTCGAGAATAGTTACAAGCGGCCCGACGTGGATGGCCGGGACAAGCCCGGCCATGACGATATGTGTGCTTGGTCGCCTTGCGCCTAAGCGTCAGCCGCGCGACAGCGGCTTGTACTTGATGCGGTGCGGCTGGTCGGCGTCGGTGCCGAGCCGGCGATGGCGATCCGCCTCGTATTCCTGGTAGTTGCCCTCGAACCATTCGACGTGGCTGTCGCCCTCGAAGGCCATGATGTGGGTGGCGATGCGGTCAAGGAAATAGCGATCGTGGGAGATCACCATGGCGCAGCCGGCAAAGTCGAGCAGCGCCTCTTCCAGGGCACGCAGGGTATCGACGTCGAGGTCGTTGGTCGGTTCGTCGAGGAGCAGGAAGTTCGACTGCGACTTGAGCATCTTGGCGAGATGCACGCGGTTACGCTCGCCGCCCGACAGCATGCCGACCTTCTTCTGCTGGTCGACGCCGCGGAAGTTGAAGCTGCCCAGATAGGCGCGGCTCTGGATTTCGCGCTTGCCGATGGTCAGCATCTCGTAGCCGCCCGAAACTTCCTCCCACACGGTCTTGGTGGGGTCGAGCGTGTCGCGCGACTGGTCGACATAGCCCAGCACGACGGTGTCGCCCAGGCGGAACTCGCCGCTGTCGGGCTTCTCGACGGCGGTGATCATCTTGAACAAGGTGGTCTTGCCCGCCCCGTTGGGCCCGATGATGCCGACGATGCCACCCGGCGGCAGGTTGAACGACAGGTCGTCGATCAGCAGGCGGTCGCCGAAGGCCTTGCTGATCTTCTTGGCCTCGACCACCAGGCCGCCCAGGCGGGGGCCGGGCGGGATGACGATGGTGCTGCGGCCGATGTCGCGGTCGCCCTGCTGCGCCACCAATTGATCGAAGGCGGTGATGCGCGCCTTGGACTTGGCCTGGCGGGCACGCGGGCTGGCCCGGATCCACTCCAGCTCGCGCTCGATCGCCTTCTGGCGCGATTCTTCCTGGTTCTTCTCGATTTCCTGGCGCTTGCGCTTGTGCTCCATCCAGCCGGTGTAATTGCCCTCGAAGGGCAGGCACTGGCCACGGTCCATCTCGAGGATCCAGCCGGCGACATTGTCGAGGAAGTAGCGGTCGTGGGTGACCGCCACCACGGTGCCCGGATATTTCTCCAGGAAGTGTTCCAGCCAGGCGATCGATTCCGCGTCCAGATGGTTGGTCGGTTCGTCGAGCAGCAGCATGTCGGGCTTCTCGAGCAGCAAGCGGCACAGGGCCACCCGGCGGCGCTCGCCACCCGACAAGGTGGTCACTTCGGAATCGCCCGGCGGACAGCGCAGCGCGTCCATGGCGATTTCGACATAGCGCTGAAGTTCCCAGGCATCCTTGGAATCGATCAGCTCCTGCAGCTCGGCCTGGCGCGTGATGAGCTGGTCCATTTCGTCGTCGGTCAGTTCCTCGCCGAAGCGGGCCGAGACGGCCTCGAACTCGTCGAGCAGGTCCTTGGTTGCCTTGACCCCCAGCATGACGTTGCCCAGCACGTCGAGCTTGGGATCCAGGTGCGGCTCCTGCGACAGATAGCCGACCCTCACGCCGTCAGCCGGCCAGGCCTCGCCCTGAAACTCGCTGTCGATGCCGGCCATGATCTTCATCAGGGTCGACTTGCCGGCGCCGTTGCCGCCCAGCACGCCGATCTTCGCGCCCGGCAGGAACGACAGCCAGACATTCTTCAAGACCTGCTTCCCGCCCGGGAAAGTCTTGGACAGGTCCTTCATCACATAAACGTACTGGTACGAAGCCATGGGCATGCCCTTCGCGAAATCGTGCGCGCCTGATCGGAATGAGCGTCCTTTTAGCCCACGGCCCCGGCGACCGCAATGGCGGGGGCTGGCAGCCAAAGCGCTAATGAGGCACTATCACGCAACCTGAAAACGAAGCGGGGGAGTGCCACGTGTCGATCCTAAGACTGACCGCCATGCGGTCTCGCCTCTATGTGGTCCCCGGCGGGGGAAAGCTCGACGGCGTATTGGATCCCGAGCCTTTCGACCTCGATCGCGGCAGCGGCGCCATCGCGACATTCGCTCATCCTACGCAGTCGGTGGAACAGGCACCGCCCCATCAATCGGCCATCCTTGACCAGGCCCTGGCAAACCTGATCCCGCCGCTGGTGGCCAAGGCGAAAGCGGGCGCGCCGATTGCGGTCCTGGTCAACGGCTTCATGTTCCGGCCGCAGGAGGCCCTGGTCGAGTCCTACCACGACGCTGACAATCCTCATCAGCGGATCTTCCACTTCCTCGCTGGCAACCCTTCCAATGAAACCCGGCATCACTCGACCGGTTGGCCGGCACACCTGGGCTTTGCCGCCGACGACCAGGGAGGTGGTGGCTTGGTCGTGCCCTTCGGCTGGTATAGCTGGCCAGGCTTCCTGCCTACCCTGCTCAACGAGGGCCGCCTGCACTATCGGGCGGCCTATGGCTACGCCGACGAGTCCTCCTGGCCGTTCGTCGCAGCACTCGACGCCCTGGCACGCGTAATCGCCGGCATCCCTAAGATCAAGGCAACGCCCATCGATATCGTTTGCCACAGTCTGGGATCGGCCCTGGTCATCCGCGCCCTGTCGCGCATGGCCAAATACAATCTGCCGGTCCTCGGACGGATCGGCCGCGTCATCATTATGGGTGGCTCAGAATATACGTCGGAGGCGCGCTTGACCAACGGGCGGCTGCTCGCGACCGCCAACACCAATGGCTGGGATGTCGGCACAGGTCCCATGGTCTACAATCTGGGCAGCCGCGAGAATTCAGTGCTTGACCTGATGGCCGAGAACTTGGCCCCAAGACCCTCGGCCCCAGCACCCAGGTTATCGGCCACAATGGCCTCGAAGCGCCGGTCGGCCAGCCGCGCTGGATCGATCTGCAGCTCGACAGCGGCGAACTCGCCAAGTGGTTGCTCAAGAACCGGCAGGTGAGCATCTTGGGCGACGATCCAACCGGTATCCTCGACCACTGGGTCTATTATACCCACCGCGGTAACCTTCAGGCGATCAACGCCATCCTGCGTAACCGGGTAGACTGGTCGCTGGCCTCACTGCGCAGCGGCCCGAAGAAGTCACGCATTCCCGAAGGGATTCAAGTCGGCTTTTTCGGCGACTGACGCCTTTTGCCGCGCACCGCCGAGAGAGCTTGAAAGGCCACCAGTCTCCCACCATATTGCGATCGCTATTGCAACCTAGTCGCAATAGCGCGACTTCTCAGGGAGACTTCCATGCGCCGCCTTATCGCCGGACTCGCCTTAGGGCTGGGCCTTGCCGCCACCCCCGCCCTGGCCGAGGAATTGAACATCTACTCCTCGCGCCACTATCCGTCCGACGACGTGCTGTTCGGCAAGTTCAAGGAGGAGACGGGCATCACCGTCAACCTGATCCAGGGCAAGGCGGCCGAACTGGTCGAGCGGATCAAGCTGGAGGGCCAGAACAGCCCGGCCGACATCTTCATCACGACCGACGCCGCCAACCTGTGGCGCGCGCAGGAGGCCGGCCTGTTCCAGCCCGTCACCTCCGACCATCTGAAAAAGGTGATCCCGGCGCAGTTGCACGAGCCGACCGGCCTGTGGTACGCCTTTGCCACCCGGGCCCGGGTGATCGTCTACAACAGAGACAAGGTGAAGCCCGAGCAGCTTTCGACCTATGAGGCGCTCACGGCGCCGGAATGGAAGGGCCGCGTCCTATCGCGCTCGTCCAGCAACGAATATGTCCAGTCGATGACCGCCGCCCTGATCGCCCACCTGGGTGAGGAGAAGACCGAAGCCTGGGCCAAGGGCATCGTCGCCAACTTCGCCCGCCAGCCCAAGGGCGGCGATACCGACCAGGTCAAGGCTGTGGCCGCCGGCGAGGCCGATGTGGCGATCGTGAACCACTACTACTTCGCGCGCATCGTCGCCTCGGACAAGCCCGAGGACAAGGCGGTGGTGGAGAAGGTCGGCCTGTTCTTCCCCGACCAGGACGGCTTCGGCACCCACATCAACGTCTCGGGTGCCGGCGTCACCGTTCACGCCCCGCACAAGGAGGCGGCCATCAAGTTCCTGGAATATCTGGCAAGCCCCGAGGCGCAAGCCATCTTCGCCGAGGCCAACAACGAATTCCCCGTGGTCGCCGGCGTCGCCCCCTCGTCGGTGGTGCAGCAGTTCGGCCCCTTCAAGGGCGACACCCTGCCCATCGCCAAGCTGGGCGAGAACAACGGCGCCGCGGTAAAACTGCTCGACCGCGCCGGCTGGCGCTGAGCCGGGATCGGCAACTTGCGTGGTTCGACAGGCTCACCATGAGGAAAATCTTTGTGCCACAAAGACTCCCCTCATCCTGAGCCTGTCGAAGGACGCACGGCGTTTCCGCCGCCTCAGGCCGGTATCGCCACCGCCATGTGATTGTCCCACAGGGATTTGCGGGCGAGGTCCGAGGCCAGGGCCTCGACGCTGCCGCTTTCCGGGGTAACCCGCTCGATCCCGCCGTGGCCGCCGCCCAGGTAGAAGCGGCCGGCACCGGCAGGGTCGGCGGCGATGGGGCAGACGTCGGACAGGCCGACGCTGCCCAGGAACCGGCCGTCGGCAAAGCGGAAGAAGGCGGCATGGCCGCCCCGCGGGCTGGTCATGCCGAAGGTCTCGCCTGCGGCGTCCACGGCACCGCTGCCGCAATAGTTGCGCAGGTCGGCCAGGCCGTCGCGCGGCATGTCGAGCAGGGTCACCTCGCCCGAGGGCCGCAGCAGCCCGCCCAGGGGGACCAGTTCGTCCGACGCGCCCTCGTACTGCATGATGAAGGCCACCGTCCCGTCGCGGCCGACCACCAGATGGCGGATGGAAAGCTGGAACAGCGCCGGGTCCAGGCGATGCTGGCGCACGATCTGCCCGCTCGCGACATCGATGACCGACAGCGACGAATCCATCTCGTCGAGATTCAGCTTGGCCCCGGGGCATCGGGATGGGTCAGGATGCCGCCATTGGCGACGACGATTCGCGCGCCGTCCGGCAGCAGGCGCACATCGTGAGGATCGAGGCCGCCGGTCTCCCATTCGCCCACGCGGCGATAGCCGGCGGCGACGTCATAGACACCGATCAGGCCGCGTTCGCCCTCCCAGTCGGTTTCGGTCGCCAGGAACAGGGCGCCGCCCCGGGCATAGAGGCCGTGACCGCAGAAGTGTCGCCCCGCCCCCGGCTCGAAGCGATGGGTGACGGCGCCGCCCGGCAGCGACACGGCGAAGGCGAACAAACCCGGGCGGCGAGCCAGCACGACCGCGGTGCGCTGGTCGGGGGCAACAGCGATGCCGTGGCCCCGCGCCGGCAGGGCGATGTCGACGGCCGCCGCGCCCGCCGCATCGAAGGCCGTGGCAAAGGATTTGCCGTCGGCCGTGAGACGCGTCCCGATCCACAGGGGCGACGGCGCCGCCAGCGCGCGGCGGCCGAACCGGCCGCCGAGCACGGCGACGGCGCCCGCCGCCCAGCCCATGGCGGCGCGGCGCGAGATCCCACCCATCACCATGTCAGTCACCATCCAGGGCGTTGAAGCCCAGGGGAATGCCCAGCACCGGCGCCAATTGCTGGGCGATGATCGATTTCAGGGCCACCGCCTCGTTCACCACGGTCTCGACCGCCGCGCGCCGCGCCGGATCGGCCAGGGCGGTTTCCAGCGGCGGCGTTATCGCACCGGCGCTGGCAATGGTCTGGGCCAGGGCCTTGTCGACCAGGGCGGCAAGCGGGGCGTTGCGCTGCTTGACCACGGCGGACATGCCGCTGCCCCACAGCGCCTTGGCCGCGGCGAGGTCGAGCTCGAGGTTCCGCAGCGGGCGGCCGCTGCGCCATTGTTCCAGCAGGCGCGGGCGCGCCGCGGCGGCATTCTCGCCCAGCGCCTTGGTCAGCTTGCGGTCGGCCACCACCTCGACCGCGAGATGCAGCGACTTGAACAGTTCCATCGTCACTTCGGACGGGCTGCGATAGCGCTCGTTGTCCGGCCCGGGGGCCAGAAGGATCCGGGCATAGTCGATGGGCGCCGCCGTCCAATCGGTGGCCAGGTCGGCGGTCAGGCCTGCGATATTGTCGGCAATGCCCTGGATCGCCGCACATTGCAGGGTCGCCGCTTCGTCGCCGAACAGCAGGCGTTCCAGGGCCGGCAGCCCTTGCACCGACACGCTTTGCTTGGCGAGATTGGCCGGGGTGAAGGCCGCCGCATCGTTCTTGACCAGCAGATCGTTCAATTGCCGCCCCACGCTGTCGCGCGGATCGGGCCAGAAGAACAGGCGCGATGAGCGCATGAACAGTTCCGACGGGCCAAAGCGCAGATGCTGCACCCCCTGCCAGCCATCGGAGGCATCGCCGAAGGCGGCGCGCAGCTTGGTCAGGCCCGCGGCATCGGGCGCCGTGCAATAGGCCTTGGCCGCCGCGGCCAGGGCGGCACCGCCGGCGGCGAAGGCGCGATAGGCGGGCAGGATGTGGCCGTTGATGATGGCCGCGTTCATCACCGCCAGCGCGGCCTGGTCCGCATCGGTCAGGACCGGGACCTCCCCCTCGCCTTCTTCCTGGGCATGGGCAAGCGGGACGCCGGCGATCAGGCCGACGAGGCTCAGGGCTTTCAACCAGTCGCGCATGGACGCGCTCCATTACAGTGAATTGAGGAAGTCGATCAGGCTCTCGCGTTGCGCCCGGGACAGGCCCACCACCGCGTCACGGCTGCGCTGCCCTTCGCCGCCGTGCCACAGGATTGCTTCGAGCAGGCTGCGTGCCCGTCCGTCGTGAAGGAATTCGGTACGGCCGCTGACCTGGGCGGTCAAGCCGATGGCCCATAGGGGCGGCGTGCGCCATTCGCGGCCATTTGCCGCGCCCTCGGGCCGGTTGTCGGCCAGGCCGTCGCCCATGTCGTGCAGCAGCAGGTCGCTGTAGGGCCAGATCAGCTGGAACGATTGTTCGGGCGCCGCATCGTCACGCGCGGTAACGAATTTCGGCACATGGCACGAGATGCAGCCGATCTCATAGAACAGCTTCTTGCCGGCCAGCACCTGCGCGTCGCCGGCGCCGCGCCGCGCCGGCACCGCCAGGTTGCGGGCATAGAACACCGCCAGGTCGAACATCGGCGTCGTGACCTCGATGCCGGCCGCCGGATCGTCGCCGGTTGCCGCCGCCAGGCATTGGGCCTGCGCCGGCATGCAATCGCCGTGGGACCGGCCGACCAGCGGCGTCGACAGGCCCAGGTCGCCAGCAAAGGCATGGGCGGTCTGCAAGGCGACGTCAGGCTGCCCGGCCTTCCAGCCGAACCGCCCCAGGCGGCGCTCCGGCCCGACCCGGTTGGGCCGGCCGGAGATGCCGTCGCCGTCACGATCGTCGGGATCGGCGTGGGCGAGGATGGCCTCGGCCGGGATCGCCTCCAGCAGCCCCAGGCCGATCATCGGCGGTGCTACTCGGGGCGAGAGCATCACGTCGGGCGCCATCGGCCCGTATTGCAAGGCGGCCACGCCATAGCTGGGCCGGCGCAGCGAGACGATCTCGCCATCGCCCAGGGTGATCGGCACTTCCTGGTAGGCGACGGTCATGCGCCCCTCGGGCGCGATGCCGGTCACGGCGAAATTCTGCAACTGGATGCCATAGGTCGGCTCGGGCAGTTCGTTCACCTCACCCGCGCGGAGCAAGGCTTCCTCGGCAGGGGTGCGCGGCGGCACGCTGAGGCGCAGGAACAGGGATACCGCCGGCTGGCCCGGTGCCGGCACCACGCCGCGGCCATCCTTGAGATGGCAACTCTGGCACGAACGGGCGTTGTAGAGCGGGCCCAGCCCGTCGGAGGCCGTGGTCGAACTGGGCGAGGACGCCCACAGTTTCATGAACAGGGCATTGCCCAGTTCGAAATCCATGCGCCGCGCGAAGGCCATGTTCGCCGACGGCAGGATGAAGGCATTGGCCCCGGCTGCATCTGATGACGTTGCCGCCCCAGCCGAATTTTCCTCGAAGGGCTCGGCCTTGTCGAAGCTGGTCACGGGTGCCGTCACCGCGGCAATGCGGGCAGTGTCGTCCTGCGCCAGCGCTTCACTGATGAAGAACCCGACAAAGCTCAAACATATCGCCATGCGCTTGAAGACGAACATGCCGCAACACTCAAGACTAATTGAAACCTCGCCATCCCGGCCTCGAGCCGGGATCTCGTGACGCCCGGGCACCGGAAACCCTGGTCGCAAGATCCCGGATCTACGCTCCGCTCCGTCCGGGATGACGAGGGAATCTTTCGAAGCAATCTCTCAAGGCCCGACGGGGCCGGCAATGCCGGCCCCGCCATCATCGTAGAACGCGGTCGGAGCTTACTGGAAGACCTTCGACGGGTCGTCCAGGCTGTCCGAGCCTTCGAATTCCACCGGCTTCAGCTTCAGGGCCGCGACGATACGCTCGAACGACTTGGTCTGGTCGACCAGACCGTCGATCGCCTTCTGCACCACCGCATTGCCCTCGGCATTGTCGGCGCCGATCATCTGGTCGTAGGCTTCCTTGGTCTCGCCCCGGGCCTTCATCGCGGTGAAGGCGGCAACCGTGGCGGCCAGCTTGGCCTCCACTTCCGCGGCCAGCTTGGGATCGGTTTCCTTGACCAGGGCGGCCAGCGAGGGGCCCGTCACCTTCTTGCCGTCCAGGCCGGTGTAGCTGGCGTGATAGACCGAAACCATGCCGATCACATCGTTATAGTGCGAATTGAAGGTATTGTCCGAGAAGCAGTCATGCTCCTCCTCCGGGTCGTGCAGCAGCAGGCCCAGCTTCATGCGCTCGCCGCCGAGTTCACCGTAAGACAGGCTGCCCAGGCCGGTGAGGATCGTGGTGATGCCGCCACCCTCGCCCTTTTCCTCGAGCTGCTTGCGGGCATCGCCGCCGGGCGCCCACTGCGCGACCATCCAGGCCAAGTCCGAGACCAGCAGTTCGGTCGCCGCCTTGAGGTAGGCGCCACGCCGGTCGCAATGGCCGTTGGTGCAGGCATCGCCCTGGGCGTAATCGGTGAAGGGACGGTTGCCGGCGCCCGGGCCGGTGCCGTTCAGGTCCTGACCCCAGAGCAGGAATTCGATCGCGTGGTAACCGATGGCGACATTGGACTCGACGCCGCCCACTTCCTGCAGCTTCTGCAGCAGGTCGGTATTGATCACGGTGGCGTCGATGGTCTCGCCGCCGGCCTTGATCTGGGTATTGGCGATCACATTGGCGGCATAGAACGGATTGGCATCCGATTCCTTGCCATAGCTTTCCGCGACATAGTCGATCAGGCCCTCGTCGAGCGGCCAGGCATTCACCTTGCCTTCCCAGTCGTCGACGATGGCATTGCCGAAGCGGTAGACCTCGGTCTGCTGGTAGGCCGGGCGAGCGGCGATCCAGGCCTGGCGCGCGGCCGCCAGCGTTTCGGCCGACGGCGCGGCGATCAGCTTGTCTATCGCCGCCTGCAAGGCCTTGGCCTCGGTCAGCGCGTCGCCATAGGTCGCCTCGGCAATGTCCTCATAGGTCTTGATCACGGCCTTCTTGTCGGTCTTGGCAACAGCCACCGCCGACACCCCCAAGGCCATGGCCCCGGCCATTGCCACCGCCACCCAGCGCTTGCCGATCATTCGAATGCCTCCTTCAGGTCCCGCACGGCCGGCCCCACCGGCGCGGTTGCAGGTCCAGTTTATCTTGCGAGGCATTCTTAATATCAAAACCTGCTGGGATGCAAGGCCGCTTATCCTTAGGTCGCGGAAGGACCGTCTTGCTCCGTTGGCTCGAAAGCCTCCAACCAGTCTCGGACAATCAAGACGTAGTCGGTAAACGTCATATCCTCATCCACCAGAGACAGATGTTTCTGAGTCAACGGCAAATCAATCTTATGAAAAATCTGGTAACGATCACACAGCGCCTCGCCGCCGATCGGGGTCCGGCCACCATTGGTTGCCAGCCAGTTCCTTACTGCCTTGATTGCCCGCTCGGGCGAGTCGCCATGGGCTTGAATATCGGACCCCGCCAGATCCGAAATGAACTTCTGGTAACGGTAGGGCTCGCTATCAAGCACAAGGGCGACCTTTTCCTTTTGGCGCCCGGAGCCAAATTCTCTGGCACCAAGAAATAGGCCAAGCTCCAGCGGCATATTAAACCGCGCAAGCCCCGAGGCCGGGTCAGCGCCCGCCCTGCTGATATCGTGAATGCCGAAATGGCATTGACGAATGATCGAGTTGATCTTGGCTAGACGAGATTGCGCGGAATTTTCAACTTCGCGCGCGGAGCGCAGTTTGTAACCAAGCGCCATCACCACGAAGATGATGGCACGAGAGATCGGCTCATACGCCCCGTCGAATGGACAGTTGAGAAAAACCTCGGCCTTATCGGCCTGCTCAGCCTGCTTTCGCGGCATCGAGTCGCTGCGCCACCGCGGCCTCCACCGCTTCGCGGATCAGCTTACGCCGCGCCGGTGAGGGCCTCAGCACCGGTTCGACCAGCACGAGTTCGTCCGGCCCCGCATTGGCTGCCTGTCGCGCTGTCACAATGCGATACCGTCCGAGCTTTTCCGCTCCAGACTTGGTCGATGGTTTTTCGCCAGTACGATTCATGAATTGAATATGGATGCTTTTGGCGGCTTTTTCCAGCCGGGCGATGACCCGTCCCTTGCAACAATACGACACCGCACCATCTCTATGGCTGTTCTGGGTCCGGGCCCCTCTGGCAGCGACGGTCGCTGCGATGTCGGATTCTTCACCTGCCGGACGGCCCTGTGGCCGCCGCGACATCTGGAGGGTTCCCGCAGTGGAAACGTCCATCTGGGCCTGGCTCGGCTTTCTCGTCTTCGTCTTCGCGCTGATCGCCTTCGATCTGGGCGTCGTCCACCGCAAGCCGCGCGAGGTTCGCGTGTCCGAGGCGCTGTGGACCAGCCTGTTCTACGTCACCCTGGCGCTGATCTTCGCCGGCGGCGTGTTCTATTTCCGGGGCGAGGCCGACGGCTGGGCCTTCCTGACCGGCTTCCTGATCGAGAAAAGCCTGTCGATCGACAACATCTTCGTCTTCGTCCTGATCTTCACCCACTTCGCCGTGCCGGCGTCCTTGCAGCACCGGGTTCTGTTGTGGGGCATCCTGGGCGCCCTGGCCATGCGCGCCGTGCTGATCTTCGCCGGCGTCGAGTTGATCGCCAACTTCGACTGGCTGATCTACGTTTTCGGCGGCTTCCTGGTCATCACCGGCCTTAAGATGCTGAAAGCGGCCGATGCCAAGCCGGACCTGGCCAACAACCGGCTGATCGGCTTCGTCAAGCGCCGCCTGCGCGTGACGCCGGATTACGAGGGCGAACGCTTCTTCGTGCGCCGCAATGGCGCCCTGCTCGCCACCCCGCTGTTCCTGGCGCTGGTCGTGGTCGAGGCGTCGGACCTGGTCTTCGCGGTCGACTCGATCCCGGCCATCCTGGCGGTGTCGCAGGACCCGTTCATCGTCTTCACCGCCAATGTCTTCGCCATCTTAGGGCTGCGCGCGCTCTACTTTGCCCTGGCGGGCGTCGTCCATCGCTTCCACTATCTGAAATATGCGCTGGCGCTGGTGCTGGTGCTGGTGGGGGCGAAGATGATTGCCAACGGCATCCTGGGCGGCCATGCCGTGCCCACCGAATATGCCCTGATCGCCACCGCGGTCCTGGTCTTCGGCTCGATCGCCCTGTCGCTGCTGCGCAAACCCCAGGCCGACGATCCGGCCCTGCCCTCGGGCTGGGTGGTCGGCTCGCCGGACCTGCCCGATGACCGTCGCCCAGACTGACCGCACCGAGCGGCGGCTGCGACGCCTGGAGCGCCTGGCCCGGCTGCTCGAGGCGCGCTGGACCCTGCCCCTGGTCGCCAAGCCGATCGGCCTCGACGGCCTGATCGGCCTGATCCCGGTGGCCGGCGATGTGATCTGCGCCGTCATCGCCGCGGGCATCGTCGTCGAAGGGGCCCGCCTGGGCGCCCGGCGGCGCACGATCTGGCGCATGGCGGCCAATGTTGTCATCGATCTGTTACTGGGCCTGGTGCCGGTGATCGGCGACTATGCCGACATCCTCTACCGGGTGAACAGCCGCAACCTGGCCTTGCTGCGTCGCGATCTGGACCGGCTTTCCGCCACTGGCAGAGTGTAGCCACGCCCCCTATAGTGGCGCCCGATCCCAGGAAATCAGCACAGAGTCGAGACCGTGACCGTGAGCGAGACCGCCAAGCAAGACGCCCCCCTCCTGCCCCTGTTCTATTCCAGGCCCGAGGTGCTGAACCCCAGCCTGCATGCCAGCCTCAGGGTGTTGCCGGCGGACAACCTGAAATTCGCCGCCAAGTCGAATTCGGTCCCCCTGGTCGCCGAGGAATTCCTCGACTGCGCCGGGGCCTACCCGATCGTCTTCACCGCCGGGCCGTCGCCGTCCGCCGTCGCCATTCTGGGCCTGCGCGACAACGAGAACCTGTTCCTGGACCTCAAGGGCCGCTGGCTGCCCGGCCTGCCGGTGCCGGCCTATGTCCGCCGCTATCCCTTCATCTTCGTGGAACTGCCCGACAACGATCGCCTGACCCTGTGCATCGACCGCGCCGCCGCCAACGTGGTCGAGGGCGGCACCGCCGGCCAGGCCGTGTTCGACGAGCAGGGCCAGGCGAGCGAATTCGCCAAGACCGCGCTCGCCTTTTGCGAGGCCTATCAGAAACAATTGCTCGCCACTCGCGCCTTCGGCGAGTTGCTGGTGAAGATGGACCTGCTGCGTCCCCGCACCATCGACCTGACCGACCGCAAGGGCCGCCGCTATGCCCTGGGCGGTTTCCAGGTGATCGACGAGGAAAAGTTCCGCAAACTCTCCGACGAGACGGTGCTGGAATGGCACAAGCGCGGTCTCATGACCGCCGCCATCGCCCATTTCATCTCGCTGCGCCGCTGGCCCGCCCTGGTCGAGCGGATGCAGAGCCGGATGGGGTAACAAGATACCGCCGATGAACGCCCGTTCGCGCTGACGATCTGAATCGCTACAGGGTCGGAGATCTCTACGGTATCGGCGATGCGGGCGCAGCCATAGGCTGTATTCTCGGTCGATTCTCGCCGAATCGTCACCGCATGCCTCGGCGCAAAGGGCGGCAGCGCCCTTGGGTCGCCCCAGGTTGCCGAGGCTGAATCTGGCCGCACGGCCGCTGCATATTTATGGTTAACAGCCAGGCCGAAGTCGCGCGCGAGATTACTCGAGTGCCGCACGAATTCGACTGCCACCCAACTGGGCGCATTTGCCTTGGAAAGGGAGCAATCGAGCGGGCTTCCAACCAATTCGGAATCAGTTTGAACAATCCATCTCGGATTTGTTGCTATCGTTTACATGAGGGTTTCGTCCGGAATCAGGGAACTGTAGGGGTCTTGTGCGCGACGACCGCCCGCTCGTCGCCGGAACGCGGGAGAGGAACCGCCGGCCGTCGGGCCGATCTGTTCGTCACACCGCTCCGCGGCACGGCGGGAAAACCCCCTCAATTCCCCACGGACGAGGAAGACACCACAAAAGAGTGTCTTACAGCAGAAATCTCACTTGGCCTTAGCACCGCATAGCCGAATCGGGGCCGATCTGTGGCGCGTCAGGGTATCGAGCGCTCGGGCTCCAAAGCAGTTTCGTCAAGCAGGGCGTTACCGGGCCCTGACCCAGTGACGGCCGACAATACCCGGTAATGGTGCAGGGTTCGTCACGACACGGCATTTTTCGAAATAGGAGACTTGCATGGCAACCTTCAATGGAACGGCAGGCAACGACTTAATCCCGGCACTCCTGCCCGACACCTTGTTCGCCTTGGGCAATGACACGATGAACGGCCTGGCCGGCAACGACACGCTCGTCGGCTGGACAGGCAACGACGTCCTGAACGGCGGATCCGGTGTGGACACGCTGATCGGCGGCATCATCAACATCGCCGGCCACGTCGGGACCCTGACGGTCACCGGCCTCGACACCGCCACCTATGTGGATTCTTCCAAGCGCGTGATCGTCGATCTGGGCACCGTGAACAATTTCGTTCTCGATCTCGGCGGCATCCTGGTCGAACTCACCAATACGACCGTCGGCTCGGGCGGTGACGCCCAGGGCGACAAGCTGGCCGGCATTACCAACCTGACCGGCTCCGACTTCGACGACCAACTGGGCGGCAACACCCTGGCGAACACGCTGATCGGCGGCCTGGGCGACGACACCCTGCATGGCGGCGTCGGCGGCGACACGCTGAACGGCGGCAGCGGCATCGACACCATTTCCTATGAAGGCTCGTCGGCGGGCGTCGCGATCGACCTGAGCACCGGTGCCGCCGCCCTCGGCGATGCCGCAGGCGATATCATCACCAGCATCGAGAATGTCATCGGCTCTTCCTTCGACGATGCGATCAAAGGATCGAGCGTCGCCAACCGCCTCTATGGCGAAGGCGGCAGTGACGTGCTCGACGGGCAAGGCGGCAAGGATGTGCTGCTGGGCGGTTTCGGCGCGGATGCCTTGTCCGGCGGTGCCGGCGATGACGCCCTCAAGGGCGACGAAGGCGATGACGGGTTGTCGGGTGGCGACGGCCGCGACCGCCTGGTCGGCGGCGGCGGCAACGACACCATGACCGGCGGCACCGGCTCCGACATCTACTTCGTCGACGATGCCGGCGACACGGTGATCGAATTCGTCGGCGAAGGTACCGACCGCGTCTATGCCTCGGTCAGCTATTCCCTGGGCAACAGCGCGGTGGAGATCCTGGTCCTGAGGGGCTCGGCGACCGACGGCAACGGCAACGAGTTCAACAACACGATCGTCGGCAACGAACTCGACAATGTGCTGACCGGCGCCGGCGGCGTCGACCGCATCAAGGGCATGGACGGCAACGACCTGATCGACGCCGGCATTGGCAACAATCGCGTCCTGGGCGGCCTTGGCGCCGATACCTTCGAGTTCTCCTCGCTGGGTGCCGGCACCACCACGATCGGCGACTGGGAGAGCGGCCCCGACAAGATCGCTCTCGATGCCGATGTCTTCGGCCTTGCCGCCGGCCCGGTGACCGTGGTCAACGGCACCTCGGCCGTGGGCCTGGTGGGCGACGTGTTCTTCTACCAGACCAACACCGGCCGTATCTTCTTCCACGACGGCGACGCCGATACGCTGACCCGTTTCGCCAGCCTGGGCAGCGACCGTCCGGCCAGCCTGGACGCGGGCGACTTCGTCCTGGTCTGATCACACCTTTGCGGCACGGAAGCGGCTTGCCGCTTCCGTGCCGATAGGGACACAGGCGGAAAATTCCCGGTACGGGGGCAATCATCCCCATTGTGGGCGATCTAGCACTCCCTTACCCTTCATCCGGTTCAGGGCCACCGCGGCCCCACCGGGATGGAGAGTGGTGTGCCTGTTGCCATCTTTGGGACCGACGGAAATGAGTTCTTTCATCCCCTGGGTGACGGGCAAGTAGCGCCGGCCGGCTACATCGACACGCCCTATCAGCCGGGCGACGTCATGTACGCCTTTCAAGGCGACGACATCTTCATCGGTGCAGGCGACGGCAACCTCTACGTCGCCTACGACGGCTATGACCTCCTGGATTATTCCGCCTACACCCAAGGCATTGCGCTGGTCGACGCGCCCCCGGGTTCTGAAGCCGCGATCCTGGCCCTGGCCACGGGCCTACAGATCGCCCGTTACTGGCCGGGTGCAGGAGGCAGCTTCGAAGAGATCCGTGGTACGGATTTTGACGACAGTTTCTACGTGCTGGGCGATGTGCAGGTCGTTCTCGCCAACGGCGGCGACGACACCCTGATCGTCAGCGCCAATGCCGAGACCCTGGACGGCGGCAATGGAACCGATACCATCTCCTACAGCCGTTCCACCGACGGGGTTACGGTCGACCTTGCGCTGACCGGGGTGCAAGCCTCTGCCGGTTACGCCAGCGGCGATATCCTGACGGGAATCGAGAATCTGACCGGCTCGGGCTTCGCCGACACGCTGACGGGCGATAGCGACGACAATGTCATCACGGGCGGCGCGGGCACCGATACGCTGGCGGGCGGGGCAGGCAGCGATACGGCCAGTTACAGCGGCTCCGCGGCCGGGATCTATGTCGTCATCGACGGCACCGGCTTCGGCGGCGACGCCCAGGGCGATGCCTTGAGCGGGTTCGAGAACCTGACGGGATCGGCCTTCGCGGACACGCTGGTCGGCGACGGCAATGCCAATATCCTGACCGGCGGCGACGGCGACGACGTCCTCGTCGGCGGGGCGGGCGCCGACCAGTTGATCGGCGGCCTTGGCCTCGACACGGCGCAGTACCGGGATTCATCGGCCGGGGTGATCATCGACCTTGGCCTCGGCACCCTGTCGGGCGGTGATGCCCAGGGCGACAGCTTGAGCGGGATCGAAAACGTCACCGGCTCCGACCTGGCGGACGGGCTGACAGGCGACAGCCACGGCAACCGCCTCTACGGCCTGGGCGGCGACGACGTGATGGACGGCAGCGAGGGCGCGGATGTCCTGCTGGGCGGCGACGGGTCCGACCAGGTCACCGGGGGCGTCGGCGACGACGTCCTGAAGGGAGACGCCGGCGATGACACGCTGACGGGTGGCGACGGCCGTGACCGCCTCGAGGGCGGCAGCGGCGCCGACATCATGGCCGGCGGCGACGGCGCGGACACTTACTATGTCGACGATGCCGGCGACTTGGTTACCGAACTCGCCGGCGCGGGCGAAGACCGGATCTACGCCTCGGTCTCCTATTCGCTGGAAGGCCGCGAGGTCGAGACCCTGATCCTGACCGGCAGCGCGATCCAGGGCGACGGCAACGACTTCAACAATGTGCTCTCGGGCAACGATGCCGACAATGTCCTGAACGGCGGCGATGGGGCCGATCGCCTCAAGGGCCTGGCCGGCGCCGATGTCATCGATGGCGGGGCCGGCGACGACAATCTCTTCGGCGGCGATGGCGCCGACAGCTTCGTGTTCGATACGCCGGGCACGGGCGCCGACACCATCGGCGACTGGGAGGCCGGCATCGACAAGATCGCGCTCGATGCGGCTGCCTTCGGCCTTGCCGCCGGCCCGGTCACCGTGGTCAACGGAACCTCGGCCCACGGGCTTGTCGGCGATGTCCTGTTCTACCAGACGAGTACCGGCCGCCTCTACTTCCACGATGGCGAGACCGACAGCTTGATTCGCTTTGCCAACCTGGGCGGCGACCATCCAGCCAGCCTGGCGTCCGGGGACTTTATCCTGGTCTGAGCCGGACACGACCGATATCGGCCGGTCTTCCTGGCGGAACTGCCGAAGGCCTGGACCCAAAAATAATGTTGGTCTGGCCCTACTTCCAAATCGATGGTTGCATATCGTGCCCAAACGAGGCCACGGCCGTCGCTGTCGCCAGTGACGCCAACCGGAAATCCAGAAGGAGTCTCCCATGGCGACTTTCACCGGCAGCAACAGCGCCGAGGTCATCCCCGACCTGATCATCGGGCCGGTGCAGGGCATCGGAAACGACTTCGTCGACGCCCTTGGCGGCGACGATATCGCCATCGGCTGGTCGGGCGACGACGTCATCCGCGGCGGCGCCGGCGGCGACGTCATCATCGGCGGGCTTCTCAACGCGGCCGGGATCATAACCCTCTCGGGGATCGATGCCGCGGACTACACCACCTCGGTGGACGGGGTGACGATCGACCTCAGCGTCCTTATCAGCCAGACCTTGCCGAGGCTCGGCATCAATATTCAGTTGAACGGTGCAAGCCAGGGCTTCGGGGGCGACGCCCAGGGCGATTACCTGGTAGGTATCGTCAACCTGATCGGCTCCAACACCGGCGGCGACACCCTGACCGGCTCGGCTGCCGCCAACACGATGAACGGCCAGGGCGGTGACGACACGCTGAATGGCGGCGGCGGCAACGACATCCTCCTCGGCGGCGCCGGCCTCGATCTGCTCACCGGCGGGGCCGGGGCCGACTCCCTGCAAGGCGGCGCCTTTCTCGACAGCGCACTCTACGGCTTTTCGCCTTCCGGGGTGACGGTCAACCTGACAACGGGCACCGGATTGGGCGGCGATGCCCAGGGTGACACCCTGACCGGCATCGAAAATGTGGTCGGTTCGGCCTTTATCGATGTCATCACCGGCGACGCGAACAGCAATTCTCTGCAAGGCCTGGGCGGCGATGACACGCTGAATGGCGTCGGCGGCGACGATGTTCTGATTGGCGGCGCGGGTGCCGATATCCTCAATGGCGGGGCGGGCACCAACACCGCAGTGTACGATACCTCGTCGGCGGGCGTTCAGATCGACCTTAGCACCGGTACCACTGTTGTCGGCCAGGGCGGCGACGCCCAAAGCGACCAGCTGACCGATATCACCAACCTTGTCGGCTCCGGTTTCAACGACGTCCTGGGCGGCACCAGCGCCAACAACGGGCTGAACGGCGGCCTGGGCGACGATCGCCTGACCGGCGGCGCCGGCGGCGACCAGTTGATCGGCGGCGACGGCCTGGACATGATTCTATACAGCGCCTCGAGCGTCGGGGTGACCGTCGATCTGGGCTTGAGCACCGCATCGGGCGGCGACGCCCAGGGCGACACCTTGAGCAGCATCGAAAACGTGATCGGCTCCAACTTTGCCGATAGCCTTACCGGGAATGCCGGCGACAACCGGCTTTACGGCCTGGACGGCGATGACCTGCTGAATGGCGGTGACGGCGCCGATACCCTGCTGGGCGGCGTGGGCACCGACAATCTTACCGGCGGCGTCGGCAACGACGTCCTGAAGGGTGACGACGGCACCGACACGCTGACCGGTAACGAGGGCAACGACCGCCTGGATGGCGGTGTCGGCGCCGACAGCATGGCCGGCGGGCTGGGCGACGATACCTACTTCGTCGACGATGCCGGCGACATCGTCACCGAAGCGGCCGGCGAAGGCAGCGACCGGGTCTATGCCGCCGTCTCCTATTCGCTGGACGGTGCCGAGCTCGAGAACCTGTTCCTGACCGGCACTGCCGTGCAGGGCGACGGCAACGGTTTCGACAATGTCATCACCGGCAACGGCGCCGACAATGTGCTGAACGGTGGGATCGGGGTCGATCGCCTGAAGGGCATGGACGGGGCCGACATCCTCAATGGCGGGGCCGGCAAGGACTATCTGTATGGCGGGGCCGGTGCCGACCACTTCGTGTTCGACTCACCGGGCTCGGGCGCCGATGCCATTGGCGACTGGGAAGCCGGGATCGACAAGATCGACCTCAACGCCACAGGCTTCGGCCTGGCCGTCGGCCCGGTCACCGTGGTCAACGGCACCTCGTCCCAGGGCCTTTCCGGCGACGTCCTGTTCTATCAGACCAATACCGGCCGCCTCTATTTCCACGACGGCGACACGGAGGCGCTTACCCTCTTCGCGAGCTTTGGCACCGCCCGTCCCGCCGGCCTGAGCGACACGGACTTCGTCCTGGTCTGACCTCGCCCGCTTGCCGGGGCGGGAATGTTATATTATCACATCAATGATGAGCAACATTCCCGCCCCCACCCCTTCCGGCGATGCCGGCATCCCCGTCACCCTGCTGACCGGCTTCCTGGGCAGCGGCAAGACCACCGTGCTGAACGGCCTGCTGCGTTCGCCGGGCATGGCGCGCACCGCCGTGATCATCAACGAGTTCGGCGAGATCGGGCTGGACCACGACCTGGTCGAGTCGGCCAAGGACGAGATGGTCCTGCTCAAGTCGGGCTGCCTGTGCTGCACGGTGAAGGGCGACCTGATCGAGGCCCTGCGCCGGCTGTTCCTGCAACGGGTGCGCGGCGAGGTGCCGGAATTCGACCGGGTGGTGATCGAGACCACCGGCCTGGCCGACCCCGCCCCGATCATCCACACGCTGATGAGCGATCCCGTGGTCGCGGCGCGCTATCGCCTGGACGGCGTGGTGACCACGGTCGACAGCGTCCTGGGCCTTGCCACCCTGGACGCCCATGCCGAGGCGGTGAAGCAGGCGGCGGTGGCCGACCGCCTCCTGCTGACCAAGGGCGACCTGGCGGCGCCTGAGACGCTTGCGCTGCTGGAACGTCGGCTGGCGGCACTCAATCCCGCCGCGCCGCGGATCAAGGTGGCGCACGGCGTGCTGGATCCGGTGGCGATCCTCAATGTCGGCCTGTACGATCCCGCGACCAAAACCATCGATGTCGCCGGGTGGCTGCGCGAGGAGGCCTATCTTCAGCATCACCACGGCGACGATCACGACCATGGTCATGATCATCATCATCACCAGCATCATGAAGATGTGAACAGGCACGACGATCACATCCGCGCCTTCTGCTTCGTGGTCGACGAGCCGATCGAGCCGCTGGCCTTCGAATCCTGGCTCAATGTGCTGACCAGCTTCCGGGGCGAGAACCTGCTGCGCATCAAGGGGATCGTGAACCTGGCCGGGCACGAGCGCCCGGTCGCCATTCACGGCGTCCAGCACCTGTTCCATCCGGCGGTTGAACTGCCGGCGTGGCCGGGCGACGACCGGCGCAGCCGCATCGTCTTCATCACCCGCGATATCGACGAGGCCGTGGTGGCGCAGACCTTCGCCGCCTTCGCGCAAGGGGCGAAGGCGGCGTCAGGGGCAGGTTACGACCGGCGTTTCACCGGCCTCAGCGCCTGACCCGGCGCCAGATCGGCGGCACCACGATCGCCAGTACGGCGATGGTCAGGATCGAGGCCGAGATCGGCTCGGTCAGGAACACGCTCATGTCGCCCTGGGTCATCTGCAGCGCGCGGCGGAACTGTTCTTCGGCCATGGGGCCCAGGATCAAGCCCACGATCACCGGCGCGATGGGGAAATCGAACCAGCGCAGCAGGAAACCGACGATGCCAATCGCCAGCAGCAGCCACAGGTCGAACACCGACTGGTTGACGCTGTAGACGCCCAAGGTGGCGAAGATGACGATCGAGCCATAGAGGATGGGACGCGGGATGTGCAACAGGCGCACCCACAGGCCGGCCAGGGGCAGGTTCAGGACCAGCAGCATCACATTGCCGATGTAGAGGCTGGCGATCAGGCCCCACACCAGCGGCCCGCCGTTCTCGAACAGCAGCGGCCCGGGCTGGAGATTGTACTGCTGGAACGCGGCCAGCAGGATCGCGGCCGTCGCCGAGGTGGGCAGGCCCAGCGCCAGCAGGGGCACCAGCACGCCGGCCACGGCGGCATTGTTCGCCGCTTCCGGCCCGGCCACGCCCTCGATCGCGCCCTTGCCGAATTCCTCAGGTCTCTTGGACAGCTTCTTCTCGATCAGGTAGGACAGGAAGGTCGGGATCTCGGTGCCGCCGGCCGGCAGGGTGCCCAGCGGAAAGCCCAGGGCGGTGCCGCGCAGCCAGGGTTTCCAACTGCGTCCCCATTCCTCGCGCGTCATCCACATCGAGCCGCGGATCGGTACGATCTCCTCGACCCGCAAGGAGGCGCGGGCTGCAAGGTAGAAGGCCTCGCCCACGGCAAACAGGCCGACCGCGACGACGACCACGTCGATGCCGTCCAGCAGTTCCGGAACCCCGGCGGTAAAGCGCGAGGTGCCGGTCAGGCTGTCGATACCGACGAGTCCCATGGCCAACCCTAAGCACAGGCTGGCCAGGCCGCGCAGGATCGAATTGCCCAGCACCGCGGTGACGGTCAGGAAGGCCAGCACGATCAGGGCGAAATAGTCGGCCGGACCGAACGAGACGGCCAGTTTGACCGCAAAGGGGGCGGCGAAGGACAGCGCGATGGTGGCGAGCGTACCGGCGACGAACGAGCCGATGGCGGCGGTGGCCAAGGCCGCCGCGCCCCTGCCCGCCCGTGCCATCAGGTTGCCCTCGATCGCCGTGATGATCGAACCGGACTCGCCCGGCGTGTTGATCAGGATCGAGGTGGTGGAGGAGCCGTACATGGCGCCGTAGTAGATGCCGCCGAACATGATGAAGGCACCGGTCGGGTCCAGCTTGGCGGTCACCGGCAGCAACAGGGCAACGGTCAGCGCCGGCCCGATGCCGGGCAGGATGCCCACGGCGGTACCAAGCGTCACGCCCAGGAACGACCACAACAGGTTCTCGGCCGAGAGGGCGACGAGGAAGCCGTTGGCGAGCAGTTGGAAAGTATCCATTCAGAGCAATCCAGCGAGCACGCCCTGCGGCAGGGGAAGACCAAGGCCGGTGGTAAAGCCGTAATAGACGCCAACCGCCAGAATGATTGCGATGACGAGATCGCGCAGGATCGCCCGTGAGCCAAAGCCCCGGGCAACGCCCATGAACATCACCACCGAGGCAACGATGAAGCCGCCGGGGCGATAGAGCAGGATGCCCAGGACGATACCGGCGATCACCCAGGCCAGGGTGGGCCAGTCGATCTTCTCGCCCATATCGTCGGCCGAGCGCCAGCCGCCGCGGATCGCCTTGAGCAGCAGGCCGAAACTGACCAGCGCCACGGCACCGATCACCATCATCGGGATGACCGTGGGCAGGCTCTTGCGGTGAATCGGCGGGACCTTGATCTCGAACAGGCCCGACAGCAGCGCCGCCGCCGCTGCGAGAAACAGCAGGGCGACGCCGAGTTCCGGCCAGGCGATGGATGGCCGGCGGAGTTCCCCCGCCGGCGGCATCATTTCGCCCTTCATTGCACCAAGCCGATCTCGCGCAGCGTGGTCTCGACCCTGGCCACTTCCTCGCCCAGGAACTTGTCGAAGTCGTCGCCCGACAGGTAGAGATCGGTCCAGTCGCGCTTCTTCAGCACGTCCTGCCACTGCGTGCTCTTGTGCACCGTATCGATGGCCGCGATCAGGGCCGTGCGCTGCGCTGCATCAATGCCCGGCGGGGCGAAGACGGCGCGCCAGTTTGCCAGGTCGACCGCCACGCCCTGTTCGCGCAGGGTCGGGATGTTGATGCTGGCCACCCGCTCGGGCGAAGAGATCGCCAGGGCACGCAATTCGCCCGAAGCGATCTGGCCGGCGAATTCGCCATAGCCCGAGACACCGGCCGAGACCTTGTTGCCCAGCAGGGCCGCCAAGGCCTCGCCGCCGCCCGAATAGGCGATGTAGTTGACCGAGGTCGGATCGGCACCCACCGCCTTGGCGATCAGGCCGACCAGGATCTGGTCGGTGCCGCCGGCCGATCCGCCGGCCCAGGTGGTCTTGCCGGGGTCGGCCTTGAAGGCCGCGACCAGGTCGGCCATGGTCTTGAAGGGCGAGGCCGCGGGGACCACGATCACCTCGAACTCGCCGGTCAGGCGGGCGATCGGCGTGACATCCTTGAGCGTCACGGGGGACTGGTTGGTCAGCACCGCGCCCACCATCACCAGGCCGCCCACCATCAGGGCATCGCCGCTGCCCTTCTTGCCGGCGAACTGGGCGAGGCCGATGGTGCCGCCGGCGCCGGCGACGTTCTCGACCGTCACCGTCTTGGCCGCCCCGGTCGCCAGCAGCACTTCCTGCAGGACCCGGGCGGTCTGGTCCCAGCCGCCGCCGGGCTTGGCCGGCGCCATCACCGTCAATTCGGGCAGGCTCTCGGCCCGGGCCGAGGCCAGCGGGCCACCGAGGCCGACCACGAGCGCGGCAAGCGCCACGGCGACGTGGCGCAAGAACTTGATACGGGGCATGTCGGGTAACTCCCTTATTTTGCTTATTGGGCGCTGGGTGCGCCCTTGAGGCCTTTTACCTGACGCAGCGTAATGGGGCGGCGCGCACTGTTCAATCACTCGTGATCGAGATCACAGCCTTGCGTCGCGCGCCGTCCTATCGTCCACTCGTGTCGCCGATCCTCAAGCGGGTTCGGCGCCTTTGAGAATTGGAAGGCTGTCATGAATTCGCTCTCGGTCAAGTCGGTGCGCACCACCGCGGCTATCGCGGTCGGCACCGTCGTCGCCATGGCTTTTGCCGGCGCCGCCCTGCATGTGGCGCGCGCCCAGGCGCCGCTGGCCCATCTGGGCACCAACGCGATCGCGGTGGTCGAGGATGTCACCGCGCCGGCGAGCGGCCTGAGTTTCATGGACTTCATCTTCGCCGGCCAGACCGTGGACCTGGGGGCCGACGGCAAGCTGGTGGTTTCCTACCTGTCGGGTTGCCGCAGCGAGACGATCGTCGGCGGCAAGGTGGTGTTCGAGGCCGGCGGTGCCAAGGCCGAAGGCGGCAAGGTAACCCCCACCCTCACCCCAACTGCCAGACCGCGTCGGCCGAGATCGCGCCCGATTCGACCGAGGCGGGGGCGGTCGCCGTGCGCGGCACCGGCGACGTCATGGGCGGCGAAGGGGAAGACCGCATCATCCGTTCCAGCGAGCCGGCGTTCCGCTGGCTGGCCGGCGGGGCGGGCGAAGTGCGCGTCTACAATATCGGCAAGGTGCCGGCGGAACTGGTGTGGACCGGCCAGGGCGACAACGGCCATGCCGAATATCCGGCCAGCGCCCCGCGCCTGACCCCGAACGTGCCCTACCGGGTCGAGATCCGGGCCGGCGGTGCCGTCATCGGCGAGGCGCGCTTCTCGATCGATCCTACCTTGAGCGTGCCCGACACCCTGGCCAATCGTCTGGTGCCGGTTGCCAAGCCGTGAACCGACGCATCGCCGCCGCCGCCTCTGGGCGCGGCGCCTGGGCCTTTCCGGCGCCCTTGCCCTGATCCTAGCCGCCCTGGCGGTCTCGGGCCCGCTCGACTTTCTGGGCCGGGCGGGCATCGATTTCATGATACCGGCCCGCCACGCCCTGTTCGGGCCGATCTTCCCGCCCGAACAGTCGGACGTGGTGCTGATCGCGATCGACGAGCAGACCTATCACGTCCCGCCCTTCGGCGAGACGCCAAAGGTTGCTTGGACACCGCAGCTCGCCACCGTGCTGGACGCCGTCACCGCCGCTGGCGCGGTGGCCATGGGCTTCGACGTGGTGTTCCCCGTCACCCTCGACCGGCAGGACATGCTGGCGGGCCGCGACCGGCCCTTCCTGGTCAGCCTGCGCCGGGCCGCCGAGGCGGGCAAGGTGGTACTGGGCGAGGCCCGGCTGTCGCGGGAGGTGCTGCGCCCGCACCCGGCCCAGCGCCTGGCCGTGAAGGGCGACGGCAATATCCGCCTGCTGAACCTGCGCTTCGATCCCGATGACGTGGTGCGGGCCTATACCGCCCGCTACCGCCTGGAAGGCGGGGCCGGCACCGTGCCCTCCTTCGGCGCGGAACTGGCCGCGCGGGCCGGCGCCAAGGTGCCCGACGAGGATTTCCTGATCAATTTCAACACCGGCCCGGGCGACGTTCCCGTCTACAGCCTGGCCGACATCTATGCCTGCGTCGACACCGACTACATGGCCCGCGCCTTCAAGGGCAAGATCGTGCTGATCGGCGAGGTCCTGGATATCGAGGACCGCTTCCGCTCCGCCAAGCGTTACGCCCTGACCGAAGGCGATACCAGCGGCGACCCGGCCCGTTGCAAGATCGCCGCCGATCCCGACCGCTTTCGCCCGCTGGGCAGCCGCAGCTCGATGCCCGGCGTGCTGATCCACGCCGCCGCCATCAACACCATCACCAAGCAGGCCTGGCTGAACCGCCTGGCCATGCCCGCCGAAGCCGCCTTGTGCTTTGCCTGGTTCCTGGGCCTGGGCTTGAGCTATTTCCAGCTCAAGCCGGCCGGCGGGGCCGCCGCCGGCGGGGCGGCCACCGCCCTTCTCTTCGGCGTTGCCGTGCTCGTCTTTACCGGGGGCACGGTGCTGCCGATCCTGTCGATGGCCGTCGGGGGCATCGTGCTGTTCGCCGGGCTCTATGCCTATCGCTTCGTAATCGAGGACAGCGACCGCCGGCGTATCCACCACGCCTTCAGCCATTACCTGGCCCCGGCCATGGTCGAGCGCCTGGCGGAGGATCCCGACGCCCTGCGCCTGGGCGGCGACCGGCGCGACCTGACGGTGTTCTTCTCGGACATGGTGGGTTTCACCTCGCTCAGCGAGAAGCTGGCCGACCAGCCTGATCGCTTCATCGAGGTGATCAACCAGTACCTGACCGTGATCACCAGCGCGATCGAGCAGCACGACGGCTATATCGACAAGTTCATCGGCGACGCGGTGATGGCGATCTGGGGCGCACCCCTGCCCAATGCGGAAGCCGAGCGCCTGGCGGCCCAGGCGGCGCTCGATGCCCAGGCCGCGCTGGAAGCCTTCAATCGGGAGGTCATCGGGCCGGTCTACGGCCTGCCGCCGCTGGGCACCCGCATCGGCATCGCCACGGGCGAGGCGATCGTCGGCAACATGGGCTCGCGCACCAGGCTCAACTACACCGTCACCGGCGACGTGGTGAACCTCGCCTCGCGCCTGGAGGGGGCCAACAAGCACTACGGCACCGGCGTGATCGTCTCAGGCGCCACGGCCGAGCACCTGGGCGATCGCTTCGTCCTGCGCACCCTCGACCGGCTGGTGGTGAAGGGCAAGTCGCAGGCGGTGCCGATCTTCGAGCTGGTCGGCCGATCGGGAGAGGTTACGCCGGAGCGCAAGGCGCAACTCGCCGTCTTCGACCAGGCCCTGGACAAGTTCCTGGCCCGCGATTTCGAAGGCGCCCAGGCGGGCTTTGCCGAACTGGCGCAGATCGACCCGGTCGCCGCCCTCTATCACGCCCGCGCCTTCGCCTTCCGCCTGGAACCGCCGCCCGATGATTGGGACGGGCGCTATGTGCTGGAGACGAAGTAGTTATTTTGCACAGGCATCGTGCGTCCTTCGAGACGGCCCTGCGGGCCTCCTCAGGATGAGGAAAATCTTAATGGCATAAAGATTCTCCTCATCCTGAGGAGCCACCGAAGGTGGCGTCTCGAAGGACGCAACCACAGCCGTCCCAGCCCCTATTGCCCCGGGAACAGGATGGGTTTCACCGCGGCGCGGATGTCCGAAAAGGGCCGCGACTTGTTCAGGGCGTCGAGCACCGGATCGGCGGCGGGCTTGTCGACCACCAGGCCCTTCTCGAACAGATCCTTGGCGCAGGCCAGCCAGTCCTCGATGATCGCCCGGCGGTCCTTGTCGGTCGCCAGGTGCTTGGGCGTCTGCCCCTTGAAGCCGACGCCGGCATAGGCGTCGAGCGCGGTCTGGATGTTCCGGCTCTTGCTCTCGTAGACATGGCGCAGCGTGGCCGCGGAGACCGTGGCCGCCGTGATGTCGCCAAGCGGGGCGGCCAGCCGGGTCTGACTGCCGACCTTCGTCCGCTTGGGCAGGTGGTAGACGAGATAGTTGTGGGTCTCGGCCGACTTCACCGCTTCACGCAGGGAGGGATCCGGGCTGTTCACGTTAGCGGCGTCGAACTTGTACATCTCGGCCGGTTCCACCTGGCCGAAGCCCACGGCAGAGCCGGCGCCCGTCTGGGGAATATTGTTGAACAGCGACTCTTCCCAGAAAATCGACAGGAGCAGGGCAAGGCCGGCATCGCGGCCGCTGTCGTCGTTGGCACCCCGCCAGCCCTTCCATTTGGCCAGGGCCAGGCCGACCGGGTTGATGATCCCGCTCGATTCGACCTTGGTGACGAACATCATGTATTCCCAGCTTTTGCCGGGCATCGTCGCGGCCATTGTCTTCCTCCCCCAAAGGCCGCTTCAGCATTGGGCGAAACAGGGGTCGGGGCAAGTGGCGCCCGTCACTGTTTGCCGCAATTCCCGCCCGGCCCCTGCCCCGCCAGATCGTCCAGGATCGGGCAATCGGGCCGGTCGTCGCCGTGGCAGGCCTCGGCCAGGTGGCTCAGCGTCCGGCTCATGGCCTGGAGTTCCGCGATCTTGCGCTCCAGCGCCGCGACATGGTCGAGGGCCATTTGCTTCACCTCGGCCGAGGCCCGGCCCCGGTCGCGCCACAGGTCCAGCAGGCCGCCGATCGCCTCGAGCGAAAAGCCCAAGTCGCGGCCCGGCGAATGAAGCGCAGGCTTTCGACATCGCGCGGCTGATAGCGGCGATAGCCGGCATCGCTGCGCGGCGCCGCGGCCAGCAGCCCGATCGACTCATAGTGGCGGATCATCTTGGCCGAAACGCCCGAGGCGTCGGCCGCCTGGCCGATATTCATGGGGCAACCTCCGTGAGATGGGCGCGCCAGCGGCGCAGCAGCAGGGCATTGCCCAGCACGCTGACACTGGAGGCCGCCATGGCGACGCCGGCGACGATGGGCGAGAGCAGGCCCAGGGCGGCCAGCGGGATGCCGACGACATTATAGGCAAAGGCCCAGAACAGGTTGGAGCGGATCTTGGCCGCCACCGCCGCGGCCAGGTCGAGCGCCGCCGGCACCAGCAGGGGGTCGGGCCGCATCAGGGTAATGCCGGCGGTTGCCATCGCCACGTCGACACCGCCCGCCATGGCGATGCCGAGATCGGCCGCGGCCAGGGCCGGGGCATCGTTCAGGCCGTCGCCGACCATGGCCACCACCTTGCCGTCGGCGCGCAAGCGGTCGATCGCCGCCGCCTTGTCGCCCGGCAAAACTTCGGCCTCGACCTGTTCGATCCCCAGGCGGCCGGCGATGGCCTGCGCCGCCGCCCGCCGGTCGCCCGAGATCAGGGCCGTGGCGATGCCGCGCCGATGCAACTCGGCGATGGCCGCGGCGCTGCCGGGCCGGAGCGCATCCTCGAAGGCGAAGCGCGCCAGCATGACGGCACCCGCGGCATCGCGCCGGACCAGGACGCTCTCGCTGGCGCCGGGCCGCAGCGGCGCGGCGGCAGGAATGCCCGCCTCCAGGGCGGCGCGCTCGCTGCCCAGCAGATAGTCGGCGCCTTCGACCGTGCCGGTGACGCCGCGCCCCGACAGGTCGCGCCCTTCCGCAACCTTGGGGATCTTGAGGTTGCGCGCCTCGGCGGCCTCGATCAGGGCCCGGGCCAGCGGATGGCTGCTGCTGGCCTGCAAGGCGGCGGCGATGGCCAGCGCATGCGCCTCGTCCGCGGCTTCGACCGCCACCAGGCGCGGCTTGCCCTGGGTCAGGGTGCCGGTCTTGTCGAACACCACCACATCGACCTGCCGCGCCGCCTCCAGGGCCGCCGGGTCGCGGATCAGGATGCCGTTGCGCGCGGCCAGGCCAGTGCCGACCATCAAGGCGGCCGGCGTCGCCAGGCCCAGGGCGCAGGGGCAGGCGATCACCAGCACCGCCACGCCGTGGATGATGGCGTCCTCGGCAGAGGCACCGGCGACGAGCCAGGCCAGCATGGCAGCCAGGGCGATGACCACCACCACGGGCACGAAGATCGCGGAGATCCGGTCGACCAGGCGCTGGATCGGCGGCTTGGCCCCCTGTGCCGCGGCCACCATGCGCATGACGCTGCCCAGGAAGGCCTGCTCGCCGATCGCGCCGACCCGCACCACCAGTCGCCCCTCGCCGTTCACCGCGCCGCCCACGACCGTGTCGCCGGGGTGCTTGGGCACCGGCAGGCTCTCCCCGGTCAGCAGGGCCTCGTCGACGGCGCTCGCCCCCGCTTGCACCGTGCCATCGGCCGGCAGGCGCGCGCCCGCACGCACGACCACCAGATCGCCCGGCCGCAACTCGTCGGCCGCGACCTCGACCTCGTTGCCGGCAGCATCGAGGCGGAGCGCGCGGTCCGGCCGCAGGGCGGCCAGGGCGCGCAGGGCCGCCCCCGTCTCGCGCTTGGCCCGGGCCTCCAGGTGCTTGCCCAGCAGGACCAGGGTGATGACCGCGGCCGAGGCCTCGAAATAGAGGTGATGGTCGCCGTGGGTCAGCAGCAGGTAAAGGCTCAAGCCATAGGCCGCGGTGGTGCCCAGCGCCACCAGCAGGTCCATGTTGCCGGCCCCGGCGCGCAGGGCCCTGTAGCCATGAACATAGAAGCGCCAGCCCAGGCCCAGTTGGACGATGCTGGCCAGGGCCAGTTGCCACCAGCCGGGCAGCATCAGGCCGAGATCGAACGGCGCCAGCAACATCGGCAGGACCAGCGGCAAGGTCAGGAGCACCGCGGCCGCGACCTCGGCCAGGCGCGGGGCACCGGCCCCGGTCTCCAGGGCCGGGTCGAAGGCATCCGCCACCACCCGGGCACCATAACCCGTGGCCTCGACCGCGGCGACCAGGGCCGTCTTGTCGCTCGAGCCCTCCACCCGGGCGGTTTCCGTCGCCAGGTTGACGTCGGCCCGGGCAACCCCGGGGACAGCCGCCAGCGATTTCTCGATTCGCGACACGCAGGCAGCACAGGTCATGCCGTCGATCTTCAGGGTGATGCTCGCCGTGGTCATGTCATGCCTCGATTACCTATGGCCTCAGCGGACACCTTCCAAAGATGGGAAGGTCAAGCGGAAATTTCCACTCTTGACCTTCCCACGATGGGAAACCCCATCTTCGTGGGCGAGCGCAACGGAGTTCTGAGCGATGCAAACGATGAAAGTGACCGGCATGACCTGCGGCGGCTGCGCCAAGGCGGTGGAGCGGGCGGTGGGCACCGTCGCCCCCAATGCCGGCCCGAAGGTTGATCTGGCGGCCGGCGAGGTCAGCTTTGCCGACGGCGTCGACGCCAATCTGGTCGCCCAGGCCATCCAGCGCGCGGGTTTCGAGGCTGGACAGGCGACCTGAGCAACCGCGCTGCACAATGGGTCTTGACCCGCAACCGGCGGCACGTTCCCTTGTCGCCATGGATCGCGTCACGCCTCTTTATGGATTGGTCTTGCTCCTGGCCATGGCCGGCTGTGCCCTGGAAGAACCAGGCGCGCCGGCCGCCAGCATTACACCGGCAGCGGCCGTCCCGCAGCAGCCGCCGGTGATGCCCACGCGCCGGCCCGCGCCCAAGCCGGTCACCCTGTCGCCGGCACCGGCCACGGCGGCGGCGGTCCCCGCCCCCGCCCCGCTGACGAGCCCCGCCCCGGTCGAGGACCGCCTGGCCGCCACGGCGCCCCCACCGCCAGCCGCGGCCCCGCCCGCCCCGAGCCGGGTGCGGCCGCGCTCCGCCCCGCCGGGGATCAACCTGTCGCTGCGCACGCCCTCGCTGCTGCCCAAGGTGCCCGGCACCGTGACCCTGGCGATCGAGGCCAAGCTCAGCAACGACGGCAACCTCGACGCCCTGCTGTCGGT
Source organism: Oleomonas cavernae (assembly GCF_003590945.1). Classification (NCBI taxonomy): domain Bacteria; kingdom Pseudomonadati; phylum Pseudomonadota; class Alphaproteobacteria; order Acetobacterales; family Acetobacteraceae; genus Oleomonas; species Oleomonas cavernae. The sequence continues at coordinate 2,136,699 of NZ_QYUK01000011.1, forward strand.
GCCGACGGCCTGCGATGTCGTGGCCTGGGAAATCGTCGACCGCGCCAACCAGGTCCTGCTGTCCAAGGAGCCGGCCATCTGCGCCCAGGTCGTCGCCGAATCGACCCTGCGCCCGGGCGAAATCCTGGTGGCACGCGACCGCATCGAAGTGCCGGGCGACAGCCTCACCGCCGGCGGGCGCTACCGCCTGCGCTATGCCTTCTGGGGCGCGGTCGCAGAAGCGGACATAGCGGTGCAGTAGCGCTGCCGAAGAGCCTGGCTCCTCACGAGAACCGGTTAGCCTTGGGGAAACCGCGCGGTGCCAGGCGGCCGGCGCCGGCCCGCGTGCCCATCCAGTCGGCCAGGTTGGTCTCGACCTTGGTGCCGGTGCCGTAGGGCCAGGACAGGCCCGCGGCCAAGGTGAACACCTTGGTGTCGGCCAGGCCGCCGTCCTTGTACTTCTGCAAGGTGACACCGCGGCCGCGGGCCAGCTCCGGCACCTCGGCCAGCGGGAAGACCAGCAGCTTGCGGTTCTCGCCCACGACGGCGACATGGTCGCCCTCGACCACGGTGCAGATCATCGCCTCGGCGCCTTCGCCCGGGGTCATCACCTGCTTGCCGGCCCGGGTCTGGGCGATGACCTCGTCTTCCGCCACGATGAAACCCTTGCCGTCGCTGGCCGCCAGCAGCAGCTTGCGCCCCGGCTTGTGGACGAAGATGGCGACGATATCCTGGTCGTTGGCGAGGTCGACCATCAGGCGGATCGGCTCGCCATGGCCGCGCCCGCCCGGCAGCTTGTCGCCGCCCAGTGTGAAGAAGCGGCCGTTGGTGGCGAAGACGAGCAGCTTGTCGGTGGTCTCGGCCTTGACCATGAAACGGCCATGGTCACCTTCCTTGAAGCGCACGTCGGCGTCGCTGTCGACATGGCCCTTCAGCGCCCGGATCCAGCCCTTGGAGGAGCAGACCACGGTGATGGGCTCGCGTTCGATGAAGGCGGTCGAGGGCAGGTCCATCGCCTGGGGCGCCTCGGCAAAGCTGGTGCGGCGCTTGCCCAGCGGCGTGTCCTCGCCGAATTCCTTGCCGATTTCGCCGACCGCCTTGGCCACCGCCTTGCGCTGGAGGGCGGGTTCGGCCACCAGTTTTTCCAGCGCCGCGCGCTCCTTGGTCAGGCCGTCGAATTCCTTGCGGATCTCGAATTCCTCGAGCTTGCGCAGGGAGCGCAGGCGCATGTTGAGGATCGCCTCGGCCTGGACGTCGCTCAGCTCGAAGCGCTTCATCAGCGCGGGCTTGGGCTGTTCCTCCTCGCGGATGATGGCGATCACCTCGTCGAGGTTGAGATAGGCGATCAGGTAGCCGCCCAGGATCTCCAGCCGGTGGGTGATCTCGGCGAGGCGGAAATTGGCCCGTCGCACCACCACCTCGATGCGGTGGTCGATGAAGCACTGAAGGGCTTCCTTCAGGCTCATCACCCGCGGCATCTGGCCCTTGTCGATGACGTTGAGGTTGAGCTGGGCGCGGACCTCGAGGTCCGAGAGCTTGAACAGCCCTTCCATCAGCATTTCAGGCGCCACCGTGCGGCTGCGCGGCACCAGCACCACGCGGACGTCGTCGGTCGACTCGTCGCGCACGTCTTCGAGCATGGGCAGCTTCTTCTGCTCGATCAGTTCGGCGATCTTCTCGATCAGGCGCGATTTGGGCACCTGGTAGGGGATCTCGGTGACCACGACATTCCAGGTACCACGGCCCTGGTCTTCCTGGTGCCAGCGGGCACGAACCCGGAACGAACCGCGACCTGTTGCGTAGGCTTCGCGAATGGCAGAGGGGGATTCGACCAGAATGCCCCCGGTGGGAAAGTCCGGCCCCGGCACCAGGGCGACGATCTCGTCGATCGAAGCCTCGGGCCTGGCGATCAGCAACTGGATCGCGGCGCACAGTTCGGCCACGTTGTGCGGCGGGATCGCTGTCGCCATGCCCACCGCGATGCCCTGGGCGCCGTTGGCCAGCAGGTTCGGGAAGGCGCCCGGCATGACCACCGGCTCCTTCTCCTCGCCGTCATAGGTCGGGCGGAAATCGACGGTGTCGTCGTCGATGTCCTGCATCAACAGTTCGGCGACGCGGGTCAGGCGCGCCTCGGTATAGCGCATGGCCGCCGGGTTATCGCCGTCGACATTGCCAAAATTGCCCTGGCCGTCGATCAGGGGATAGCGGACGGCGAAATCCTGGGCCAGGCGCACCAGCGCGTCATAGACCGACTGGTCGCCGTGGGGATGGTATTTGCCGATCACGTCGCCGACCACGCGGGCCGATTTCTTGTAGCCCGACTTGGGGTCCAGCTTGAGCTGGCGCATGGCATAGAGCAGGCGCCGGTGGACGGGCTTCAGGCCGTCGCGCACGTCGGGCAGCGAACGGGCCATGATGGTCGAAAGGGCGTAGGCCAGATAGCGCTCGCCCAGGGCGCTGGACAGCGAAACGTCGCGAATCTCGCCCGGATCGAAAGTCATGTCGGTCATGGCCGGAACCTAGCAGACGAAGTGATTCACCCCAACAGCAGGTTCAACAGCCGCGCCCTGGCCGGGGGCAGATTGCGTCCCTGCGGCCCCAGGATGTGGCGCTCGATGAAATGGCCGGTCAGGGCGAAGCCGTCGGCCACCTCGGCAGGGTAGTCATTGCCTGCCTGGGCGCCCAGCAGGAAGCGGGGCAGGCGCAGCAAACGGTCGCCGTAAGGCTCGGCCGCGCGGGCGCTGACCGCCCGGCCGGTGCGCGGCGAGACATGGGTGAGGTCGTCGGGCGAGCCGGTCACCGCGCAGTTGGCCAGGTCCAGGCCAAAGCCCAATTCGGCCAGCAGTTCGACCTCGAAGCGCACCATCAGCGGCGCCCAGGGGCCATCGGCCTCGATCACGTCGAAGACCACGGCCAGGCCGTCGAATAGCCTGGCATGGGGCTCGCGTTCCGGCAGGCACTGTTCGACCAGGGCGCAGACGGCGCTCAAGGCGGCCAGCCGCCGCGCCGAATCGAGCACCGCCGCCGCCCGCGGGCGCAGCAATTCCAGCGTGAAGCTGCCCAGATGATCGGACAGACGCGCCCGCCACTGTACCTGCACCTCGTTGCCTGCCTGGAGGACCGGCGTCATGCGCCGCCCTGCCCCGCCCCGCACCAGGCCCGGGTGGCGGCCGTGATCGCGGGTCAGCAGGGTGACGACGGCATCACGCTCGCCCAAGGGCCGCGACGACAGCACCACCCCCGCATCATGCCACTCCAAACCCGCCTCCACCGCAGCGCCGGTCCCAGTCTAGGCGATCACGGGCGGCCGATCAGTAATGTCACGCTTGGCTGAAAACGCGGGATCTTTGACATTTCGGCCAAAAGATTCAGCACCCATCTTCACCGGCGGACGCACGGCTTGGCGGAGACAGATCATGCGACGGTTCTGGGTTGGATTGATCGCGGCCGCGGCGGCCGGGATCGGGCTGGCCGCCACGGGTGTCCTGTCGCCTCAGAACCCGCCCACGGCCGCCGCCCAGGCCGCCGCCTTGCGCCCCGCCCAGTCGCTGGCCTTGCCGCCACCCAAGGCCGGCCGGACGCGCCCGCTGGTGGCCGTGGCGGCCGACAATGCCGGCACCGAGACGACCGATTTCATCGTCCCCTACGGCGTGCTGAAGGAATCGGGCGTGGCCGATGTCGTCGCGCTATCGACCGGCGCCGGCCCGATCGCGCTGATGCCCGCCCTGACGGCGCGCGCCGACATGACCCTGGCCGCCTTCGACGCCGCCCAGCCGGCCGGGGCCGACATCGTCATCGTGCCGGCGCTGCACGATCCCGATAACGAAATCCTGCGCGCCTGGCTGCGCGGCCAGCACGACAAGGGCGCCACCATCGTCGCCATCTGCGAGGGGGCCTGGGTCGCGGCCGGGGCCGGGCTGCTCGACGGCAAGGCCGCGACCACGCATTGGCATGCGCTGGAAGGGATCGCGCAGGCCTATCCGGGCACGGCCTGGGTCCGTGACCGCCGTTATGTCGCCGAAGCCGGTGTGATGACGACAACCGGCGTCAGCGCCTCCATCCCGGCATCATTGGCCCTGATCGAAGCGATCGCGGGCCACGACGCCGCAGCCGCCACGGCCGGGCGACTGGGTGTCGCCGCCTGGGCACCGGCACACAAGACCGCCGCGTTTACGCTGACGGCCGGCCGGATGGGGACGGCGGCCTGGAACTGGCTGGCGGTCTGGGATCATGAAACGGTGGGGGTTCCGGTCGCCGATGGCGTCGACGAGATTGTGCTGGCGCTGACCGCCGATGCCTGGTCGCGCACCTACCGCTCGAGCGCCATTGCGACCCAAGGAACGGCAAGTGTGCGGAGCCGCCGGGGTCTCGTCCTCGAAACCACGGCGGAGACCGAACCCGACCGCCACCACCTCGCCCTTCACGGCACGCCCGGTAGCGCGATCGACGCCGCCTTGGCAGCCATCGCCGCGCGCTATGGCGCGGCGACCAGCAATTTCGTGGCACTCCAGCTCGAATACCCGCAGCGCTAGGGCGCGATCAGCGCGAGCCCAGCAACGAATCGACGATGCCGTCTGCCAGGCCCAGAGCGCCATGACTGGCCACGCCCGCCGTGTCCAGGGCGGCGCCCGTCGTGGCACCGGCGAGGCCCAGGGCACTGTCGACGATCCCGCCGACCAGAGGCTGGCGTTCACGCGGGCGACCGGCGTAGGGCCGGTCATCGTCCTGGTACGACCGGTCATAATCCTGATAGGCATCGGGGACATAATAACCGCCGCGCTGCCGGCTGGAGGCATAGGTGTCGGCATCGACGTCGACGCCCAGGCCCAGCGGGCCTTGCACGCGCACCCCCAGCGAGCCCCCGGCTTCCTGCGCCGAAGCGATCTGGGCAAAGCCGATCAACGCCAGCGACACCAGGGTGCCGCCCACGACGCGCAGTCCACGCTTGTGCATGTGAAATCTCCGTCGACGGTCCGGGGCAGGCATGCCGCGTTTGCCCGTCTGGGATAAGAAATGATCGATGCCCGACCGCGTTCCGCCGACATCGACAATTTTGTTGATACGCCGATGACGCCAAAGCGACAAATATCTTGCGCTGCGGGCTTTTGCCCTGGTTACCCCCGTGGTATCAGGACGAAAATCGAGGGCGCGCCGCGGTAGTTCAGGCCGATCGACGTCCCGGAATTGCGTGAGGGTTCCTGGGTTCGCGAGGGTTGGGCATGCCCGATGGCAAGTTGAAGCCTTCGATCGAACAGCGGTTTACGCTGTTTGGTCGAGAGGAATGGCGCGGTCTGCGGGCAGATACACCGCTGACCTTGTCGCAGGAGGATCTGGTCCGCCTGCGCGGTGCCGACGAGATGATCTCGCTCGAGGAAGTGGCCGATATCTACCTGCCGCTGTCGCGCCTGCTCAACCTGCACGTCAGCGCCACCATCGAGCTTTACCGCTCGACCTTCCGGTTCCTCGGCACGGCGCAGGCCAAGGTGCCCTATATCATCGGCCTGGCCGGCTCGGTTTCCGTGGGCAAGAGCACCTCGGCCCGTATCCTGCGTTCGCTGCTGGCGCGCTGGCCGGGCCATCCCAACGTCTCGCTGATCTCGACCGACGGCTTCCTGCACCCCAACAGGGTGCTGGCCGAACGCGGCCTGATGGAACGCAAGGGCTTTCCCGAAAGCTATGACGTGCGAACCCTGCTCAGCTTCCTGGCCGACGTGAAGGCGGGCAAGCGCCGCGCCAAGGCACCGGTCTATAGCCATATCACCTACGATATCGTGCCCACCGAATTCCAGGAGATCGACCAGCCCGACATCCTGATCGTCGAGGGCTTGAACGTGCTCCAGGTGAATACCGCGCCCGGCCTGGACGACGTCATCTTCGCCTCGGACTTCTTCGACTATTCGATCTATGTCGACGCCGAGACCGAGATGATCCGCGAATGGTATGTCGCGCGCTTCCTCAGTTTCCGGCAGACGGCGTTCCGCAACCCCGGCGCCTATTTCCAGCGCTATGCCAACCTGTCCGACCAGGAGGCACGGGAAACCGCCCTGTCGATCTGGACCCGCATCAACGAGCGCAACCTGATCGAGAACATCCGCACGGCCCGCTTCCGCGCCGACCTGATCCTGCGCAAGGGCGAGAATCACCGGGTCGAGTCGGTCGCCCTGCGCAAGCTGTAGGGCAGCCGTTCAGACCGCGATGCCGTCCAGGGCGTGGGCGACGGCGCGCTGGATCGTGGCTAGGCGGCGGGCGCCGGTCAGGCCGGGAATCGGGATCCTGGGCACGACCGAGCATTGGATCTGCACGCCCTGGACCGTGGGATCGATATAGAGCGGATAGAAGTTGCCCAGCGAAACGAGGGTCGGCCCGTCCATGATCACCAGGACGCCGCGCGCCTCGTCGACCTGGTAGAGTTGATAGGGCCGCCCCAGCCGCCGCAGGCGGTTGATCGCAACGGCGACGCTCAATCCCGGGGCGATCACCCGGCGAAAGCGCCGGCTGCGCGGCAGGCGAATGAAATCGGGCCGGCGGGCGATCCCCCAGAACAGGATCAAGGCGGCGACCGCCACCACCACCAGTCCGACACCCCAAAACTGCGACGCCAAAGCTTCCATCGCGCCGATCACGATTGTCCCCACATGCCTGTCTTAATAGCAGAGCACGGGGACAAGTGGTTAACAAAAGGTAGAGGGCGGTGCCACCGGCACCGCCCTCTTCCCTCCTCCGCCGGCAGGCCTGCTGGCCGTCAGGCCGCCTGCAGTACGGCGCGCTGGGTCTCCAGCAAGGCGCGATTGTCATGGTCCCAGGGATGGAAACCGGGACGGAAGAAGTCGAACCAGGGCAGCGCGGTGCGCGTGATGACCCCGCGCAGCCCCCAGAACAGGGCAATAAGCCGCATCCAGTTGCGGAAATTGCTGTGGCCGTCGGCCTTCAGGATCAAGGCGACGTGCTGGAACATGAAGAAGCTGAAGGTCATGGTGACCAGCAGCATGGTGCGGGTGCGCAGCAGGTAGCCGCGCAAGCCCGGGGCAACCGACTTGAAGACGTCGAAGGCCACGGCCTTGTGCTCGTTCTCCTCGATCGCATGCCACAGCCACAGGCGCGCCATCTCCGGGTCGGCACCCTCGAGCGTCTTGGGGTTCTTCATCAGGTAGTCGGCCAGGATCGCCGTGAAATGTTCCAACGCCACGGTCACCGCCAGCCGGCGCTTGGGACTCAGCATCTTGTTGGCAAAGGCGATACGGTTTTTCACGCCCTCTTCCAGGCGGGTCACCACGGCCCCGGCGCGCTGGGTCACCATGCGGTTGTAGCGCAGGTGTTCGCGGCTGTGGATCGCTTCCTGGGTGGTGAAGCCCTGGATCTCGGCCTTCATCACGGGGTCGGTGATCTCGCCCGAATTGTCGCGGACGGCGTCCATGAAGAACTTCTCGCCCTCGGGAACATGATCGACATGCCGTCGAAGAACGCGGTCCGGACCGGATCCCCGGCGCACCACAATTCCTTGGTGCCGTCGACCTTGAACAGGATATTGCGCGGGGTAATCGTGGTCAGGCTGGCCATGGTCGCGTCCCTTGATCGTTTGTCCGTGAGGCCCATTTTGCGACACGGCGACATTTGTTACTGACATAAATGTCAGCTTCGCCCCATCGCGTCAACAGGTTTTATCGCCTGACAAAATTTTATCGGTGGCCGCGCCACGCCATCGTCGCCGATTGCCGGTCATAGGCGGCTTCGATCGGGCTGTCGGCGAACAGGTCGCCGATCCCGCCGGCATCATCCTGCGCCACCAGCCGGGCCTCGAAGGCGGCGTTGTCCTCGACCGTGCCATCGCCATGGATATGGCGGATGTCGGCAAAGTCGGGGCGCAGGCGGCGGCTGACCAGGGCGGTGCGATGGCACCCGAGCGGGTCGCGTTCGGCGCACATCAGGCACACGGTGGCCCCCGCCCCGGCCGCGCCGACCAGCGCCGCCTTGGCCACCGCAAAGGCCGGATGGGCAGCAATCAAGGCATGCCGGGCGATCCCCGCCTCAAAGCAGGCGGGGTCCCTGGGCCGGGCGCCAAAGCCCTCGCCCAACCAAAGGTAACCGATGCCCGCCGCGCCCAAGCTGGCCCGCAGGCGATCCTTCGAGAAGTGCGGGGCAAAGCGCGAGACCGGATGCGAGCGCACGTCGGCCAAGACGGTCACACCCTGGCGGATCAGGAGATCGAGGAACGTCTCGATGCCGTGATTGGAATGGCCGATGGTGAAGAGGGGTGGCATGCCGACGCCCGCCCCTCACTCCTGCCAGTCGAGGCCCATGGCCTTGTAGCGTTCGCGGTCGTCGGCCCATTTGGCGCGCACCTTGACGAACAGGAACAGGTGGATGCGGTGGCCGAAGAGCTTTTCCATCTCCTCGCGCGCCATGCTGCCGATGATCTTCACCGTCTGGCCGCCCTTGCCCAGGACGATCGCCTTCTGGCCGTCGCGCTCGACATAGATCACCTGCTCGATCTTGGCCGAACCGTCCTTCTGGCTTTTCCAGGATTCGGTTTCGACGTGGATCGAATAGGGCAGTTCCTCGTGCAGGCGCAGGTAGATCTTCTCGCGCGTGATCTCGGCCGCCAGCATCCGCTCGGGCAGGTCCGAGAGCTGATCTTCCGGGAACAGCCAGGGCCCTTCGGGCAGGCGCGCCTCGATCGCCGCCAGCAGGTCGTCGCAGCCGCTGCCGCCCTGGGCCGAGATCATGAAGGTCGCATCGAAATCCATGCGGGTGTTCAGCTCCTGGGCCAGCACCAGCAACGTCTCGCGTTTCACCAGGTCGATCTTGTTGAGCGCCAGCAGGACCTTGCGCCCGCCCCCTTCAGGCCCTTGAGCAAGGCCTCGACGCCGTCGTCGATGCCGCGCTCGACATCGACCACCATGACCACCAGGTCGGCGTCCGCCGCCCCCGACCAGGCGGCCGCCACCATCGCCCGGTCCAGGCGGCGGCGCGGCGCGAAGACGCCGGGGTATCGACGAAGACGATCTGCGAAGCGCCGCGGGTGGCGATGCCGGTGACGCGGGTGCGCGTCGTCTGCACCTTCTGGGTGACGATCGAGACCTTGGCCCCCACCAGGCGATTGGTCAGGGTCGACTTGCCGACATTGGTCGGCCCGACGATGGCGACGAAGCCCGCCTTGGTGGGGCCGCCCGCGGCAGGGCCGCCAAGAGGCGCGCTTTCGGTCGGCTCGGTGGTCATGGCTCCCCCTTCAAGGCATCCAGCAGCCGCTGGGCCGCCTCCTGTTCGGCGACACGCTTCGACGGTCCCCGGCCCTCGCCCCGCTCGCCCGCCGGCAGCACGGCGGCGACGGCAAAGATCGGGGCGTGGTCGGGGCCGGACCGGGTCACCAGTTCATAGCGGGGCTGGCCCAGGCCGCGGCCGACCGCCCATTCCTGCAAGGCCGTCTTGGCATCCTTGGGCGGGGTCAGGCGATTGGCCAGGTAATCCACCCACAATCGGCCGACGACACCGCGGGCCGCGGCCAGCCCGCCGTCGAGATAGACGGCGGCGATCACCGCTTCCATCGCGTCGGCAAGGATGGCCGGCTTGGCCCGGCCGCCCTGCTCCTCCTCGCCCTTGGCCAGGCGAAGGTGGCGGCCCAGGTCGATGTCGCCGGCGATCTGGGCCAGCGTCTCGCGCCGGACCAGGCCGTTCAGGCGAACCGCCAGCGTCCCCTCGTCCCACCCGGGATGGGCGGCATAGAGGGTTTCGGCGACGACCATGCCCAACACCCGGTCGCCCAGGAACTCGAGGCGTTCGTTCGAATTTTCGGTGCCGGCGCTCTTGTGGGTCAAGGCCCGTTGCAACAGGACGGGATCGGCAAACTGATGGCCCAGCGCCCTGCTCAGAAGGTCGTTGGCGCTCACCGGATCACTTGCAGCAGGCGACCGTAGCGGATCGCGCCGAACCACTTCCAGGGTTCGAACAGGCCGGCCGTGCCATCGGTCGAGAAGAAGATCACCTCGGCCCGGCCGATCAGGTTTTCGGCCGGAATGAAGCCGACGCCGTTCTCCTTGGGATTGACCCGGCTGTCGATCGAGTTGTCGCGGTTGTCGCCCATGGCGAAATAATGGCCCGCCGGCACCTCGTAGACGCCGGTATTGTCCAGCGTGTTGGCGTCGGTCAGGTTGAAGGTGATGTAGGTCTTGCCGCTGGGCAGCGTCTCCCGGAACTGCTCGATCCGGCGCACGCCACCGCCCGGGAAGGCCTCGATATAGTCTTCGATGCGCTCGCGCTTCACCGGGGTGCCGTTGACGATGAGCACGCCGCCCGTGACCTGGATCTTGTCGCCCGGCAGGCCGACGATGCGCTTGATGTAGTCGACATTGGGTTCGCTGGGCTTGCGGAAGACGACGACATCGCCGCGCTCGGGCGCGTTTTCGATGATCCGGCCTTCGAACAGGGGCAGGCCCAGGGGGATCGAGTAGCGGGAATAACCGTAGGAATATTTGGAGACGAACAGGTAGTCGCCGACCTCGAGCGTGGGCCGCATCGATTCCGACGGGATATTGAACGGCTCGAACAAGGTGGTGCGGATCACGATGGCAATCAAAACCGCATAGATGACGGTACGGACCGTCTCCCAGAACGAGGACCGGCCGGCCTTTTTCATCACGTCTTCCTCGAAACTCGCCACGCACCATCTCCAGAAATGCCGGGGCATCAAGCCGAGGCGACCGTGCAATGTCAACTGGGCCGGCGGTTGCCAGGCCCGGGACTCACCCCTGCCCGCCGTCGAGGGGCAAGGCGGAAATGATGACCACGGCACTGGCCAGCGGCGGCTCGTCGGTAATGGTCAGGTCGATCACGGCCCGCATGCCCTTGGGGGTAATGGCCTTCAGCCGGTCCAGGGCACCGCCGGTCAGCAACAGCGTCGGCTTGCCGCCGGGCAGGTTGACGACGCCTAGGTCGCGCCAGAACACGCCGCGATTGAAGCCGGTGCCCAGGGCCTTGGCGCAGGCTTCCTTGGCGGCGAAGCGCTTGGCATAGGTGGCCACACGGGTGCGCAGGCGGCGTTCGGCCTTGCCCCGTTCGGTCTCGGTGAAGATGCGCTCGATAAAGCGCTCGCCGAACCGCGCCAGCGTCTTCTCGATCCGCCGGATGTCGACCAGGTCGGAACCCAGGCCCAGGATCACGCGGCGATCCCCGCCTCGCCCCGGGCCTCGTCCATCAGGGCGCGCATGCGGCGGATCGAAGCATCGAGCCCGGTGAAAATCGCCTCGCCGACCAGGAAATGGCCGATGTTGAGCTCGACGATGGTCGCGATCGCCGCCACCGGCTTCACCGTGTCGAAGGCCAGGCCGTGGCCGGCGTGGCATTCCAGGCCCAGGCGCTCGGCGACCTCGGCCGCCTTGACCAGGCGCGCCAGTTCGCCGGCCCGGGCCGCCCCCTCGACCTCGCAATAGGCGCCGGTGTGCAGTTCGACGATGTCGGCGCCCAGGGCCTTGGCCACCGCCAACTGTACTTCCTCGGGGTCGACGAACAGGGAGACGCGGATCCTGGCTTCCCTGAGGGCACGGATGAACGGGGCCAGCACCCGGTGGCTGGCGGCGACGTCGAGGCCGCCCTCGGTGGTCTTCTCCTCGCGCTTTTCCGGCACCAGGCAACAGGCATGGGGATGATGGGCCAGCGCGATCGCCAGCATCTCGTCGGTCGCGGCCATTTCCAGGTTCAGCGGCAGGTCGATCTCGCGCGCCAGGCGCGAAATGTCGTCGTCGGAAATATGGCGCCGGTCTTCGCGCAGATGGGCGGTGATGCCGTCGGCCCCGGCCGCCGCCGCCAGGCGGGCCGCCCGCACCGGATCGGGGTGCCGGCCGCCGCGCGCGTTGCGGATGGTGGCGACATGATCGATGTTCACGCCGAGACGAAGTGGCAGCAGGGCCTTGGTCATGGGCAACCTCGCGATTATTTCAGGCCGCGACTGCCCGGCTTGATCGCCGGATCGCAGCCAGGTCGGGCGGCAATTGATCCGCCGGATAGGCGGGGACGGAAAGGCGCACCAGCGCCACCAGGGGCACGCCGATATCGGCCTTGCCATCGGAACGGTCGACCAGCGAAGCACCGGCGACGACCTTGCCACCCAATTCCTCGATCACGGCGATACATTCGCGGGATGAAAGACCGGTGGTCACCACATCCTCGACCATCAGCACGCGAGCGCCCTCGGGAATGTCAAAGCCGCGGCGCAGGGCGAACTTGCCGTCGACCCGTTCGACGAAGATCGCCGGCACGCCCAGTTGCCGTCCCATCTCGTAGCCGACCACGACACCGCCCATGGCCGGCGAGACCACGAGATCGATGCCGTTACCAACAGCGGCATGGACCTTGTCGGCCAGGGCGTTGCACAACCGCTCGGCCCGCTCCGGATCCATCAGGACACGGGCGCATTGCAGGTACATCGGGCTGCGCAGGCCCGAGGTGAGGATGAAATGGCCCTCGAGCAGCGCCTGCGCCGCGCGAAACTCGTCGAGTACCTGTGCCTTGTCCATTCCGCTAACCCTTGATGCCGGTGTTTCCCTCCTCACCCAACCCTCTCCTCCCAGGAGGAGAGGGCTCTGATCCCCCTCCGCCCTTTGGGGGGAGGGGTCGGGGGAGGTGGGCCGCACTGCCTTCGTCGCTAAGTAAACTAACCCCTCGCCCGCTCGACCGAGCTGACCGCCGGATTGGCCCGCAGGGCGGCGACGATCGAGGTCAAATGCTTCAGGTCGCGCACCTCGATGTCGATCATCATCTCGACGAAATCGGTGGTGCGGTCGGTGAATTTCAGGTTGATCACGTTGCCGTGGTTCTTGGCGATGACATTGGCCACCGTCGACAGGGATCCGGGTTCGTTGGAGGCTACCGCCGAAATGCGGCCGGTATGGGGCCCGTCCACCTGATCGTCCGACCAGGCAAGATCCAGCCAGCGCTCGGGCTGGTCGTTGTACTGCTCCAGCATCTTGCAGTCGATCGAATGCACGGTGACGCCGCGCCCGGTCGAGACGATGCCGACGATGCGGTCGCCCGGCAGCGGGTGGCAGCAGCCGGCATAGTGGATCGCCATGCCCGGGATCAGGCCCTTGATCGGCACGCCCTTGGCTGCACCTGCCTTGGCCTTGGCCCGGCCGATGGGCACGACCTTGGCCTGCTCCTTCAGCTTCTCGCCCGGGAACACCGCCTCGACCACCGAACGACCGGTGACCAGGCCCTGGCCGACCGCGACATAGAGATCGTCGATCGACTTCTGGCGAAAATTCTTGATGACGGCTTCGAGCGCCTTTTCGGTCGCCTCGTGGCCGCCCTGCTGGAAGGCCTTGGCGACGATTTCCTTGCCCAGCGCCAGATATTGGTCGCGCTGCTGGCCGCGCAGATAGCGCCGGATGGCCGAGCGGGCATGGCCGGTGACCACCAGGTGCTCCCAGTCGGGGCTGGGCGTCTGCGCCTTCGAGCGGACGATCTCGACCTGGTCGCCGTTCTGCAGCACGGTGCGCAGCGGCTGCAGCCGGCCGTTGATCTTGGCGCCCACGCAGGTATGGCCGACCGAGGTATGGACGGCATAGGCGAAGTCGAGCGGCGTCGCCCCCGCGGCAGGGCGATCAGGTCGCCCTTGGGGGTGAAGCTGAACACCTGGTCCTGGAACATTTCGAGCTTGGTGTGCTCGAGAAACTCCTCCGGTGTCGAGGCGTGTTCCAGGATCTCGAGCAGTTCGCGCAGCCAGCGGTACTGCATGCCGTCGGTCGGCGCCGGGACGGTCGCGCCGTTGGCGCCGGCGGGCACCTGCTTGTAGCGCCAGTGCGCGGCGACGCCCAGTTCCGCCACCTCCTGCATTTCGCTGGTGCGGATCTGGACTTCGATCTTCTGCCGCTCGGGCCCGATCACCGTCGAATGCAGCGAGCGGTAGCCGTTACGCTTGGGCGTCGAGATGTAATCCTTGAAGCGGCCCGGCACCATCGGATAGGCGCCGTGAATGACGCCCAGCGCCCGGTAGCATTCGCCGATATCGGCCACGACGATGCGGAAGGCCATGATGTCGGAGAGCTGCTCGAAGGAGATGTTCTTGTTCTCCATCTTGCGCCAGATCGAGAACGGCCGCTTTTCCCGCCCCAGGATCGTGCATTCGATATCGGCGGCGACCAGGGTGCGGCGCAATTGCTCCGAAACCTTGGGGATCAGCCGCCCGCCCTGGGAGCGCAGGAAGCCCAGGCGCGCGATGATGCCTTCACGGGCATCCGGGTTGATCTGGGCGAAGGCGAGGTCCTCGAGCTCCTCCTTCATGTCCTGCATGCCGATGCGCTCGGCCAGCGGCGCATAGATCTCCATCGTCTCGACGGCGATGCGCTTGCGCTTCTCGGGATCCTTGATGAAGCCCAGGGTGCGCATGTTGTGCAGGCGGTCGGCCAGCTTGACCAGCAGGACGCGAATGTCGTTCGACATCGCCACCAGCAGCTTGCGGAAATTCTCGGCTTGCCTCGCGGATTCCGACGCCGGGCGTTCCAGCTTCGAGAGCTTGGTCACGCCGTCGACGAGCTGGGCGATCTTGGAGCCGAAGAGCTTCTCGATCTCCTCGTAGGTGGCGATCGTGTCTTCGAGCGTGTCATGCAGCAGGGCGGTGACAATCGTGTCGCCGTCCAGCTTCATCTCGGTCAGGATGCCGGCGACTTCGAGGGGATGGGAAAAGTAGGGATCGCCCGAGGCACGCTTCTGGCTGCCGTGCGCCTTCATCGAGAAGACATAGGCACGATTGAGCAGGTTTTCGTCCGCGTGGGTGTCGTAGGCGCGGACCCGCTCGACCAGTTCGTATTGGCGGATCACGGGCGGGTACCCTTGGGCGATAGGCCCCGCCGATCACGGCGGGCAACGGGCCGCGCGCGGTCGCGGCGGCCCAGCGTCAGAGGCGCGGCCGCCTTATTCTTCGTCGCCTTCGTCTTCGCCACCGAGAGCCGCATCGAGTTCCGCCGCCAGATCGGACATCGAATCAGCATACGCCTCGGAATTCATCCCATCGAGCCCGGCCTCATGCCCGGCCATCAGGCGAGGCATGTCGTCTTCGACGGGCTCGTCGCGCTCGACATGATGCTGGAGCGAGCCGACCAGATTATCGCGCAGGTTCTTCACCGGGATCGTCTCGTCGGCGATTTCGCGCAGGGCGACGACGGGGTTCTTGTCGTTGTCGCGCGCCACGGTCAGCGGCGCCCCGGCGGAGATGCCGCGAGCGCGATGACCGGCGAGCAGAACGAGCTCGAACCGGTTGGGAACCTTCAAAACACAGTCTTCAACGGTGACGCGAGCCATACGCGGCAACTCCCGTAGAATTTAAAGCGGACAGTGAACATAGGGAGTTGACGCCGCAAACGCAACATTTGGTGACGGGGGCTCGCCCCTGCGTATCTTGCGGGGGTAGGATTGTCCTTTGAAGCAGGCACCAGGACCCATCCCATGAGCATCCAGCAGGCCAAACTGGCGGTCCTGATCGACGCCGACAATGCCCAGCCTTCCCTGGCCGAGGCGCTGCTGGCGGAAATCGCCAAATATGGTGTCGCCAGCGTCAAGCGCATCTACGGCGACTGGACCCAGCCCAACCTGAAGGGCTGGAAGGATGTCCTGATCCAGCACGCGATCCAGCCGATGCAGCAGTTCCGCTATACCGTCGGCAAGAACGCGACCGACAGCGCCTTGATCATCGATGCCATGGACCTGCTCTATACCGGCCGCTTCGACGGTTTCTGCCTGATTTCCAGCGACAGCGACTTCACCCGCCTGGCCTCGCGCCTGCGCGAAGCAGGCCAGACCGTCTACGGCTTCGGCGAGCGCAAGACACCGGCCTCGCTGGTCGCTGCCTGCGACAAATTCATCTTCGTCGAAGTCCTGCGCGCGCCCGAACCCGACGAGGAACCGCCCGCCCCGGCCAAGGTGGCCGCCGCCCTGAAGCGCGACGCCAAGCTGGTACACCTGTTCCGCGAAGCCCTGAATGCCACCGCGGGCGACGACGGCTGGGCGCCCCTGGGCGCCATCGGCAGCTTCATCGGCAAGCAGGCCCCGGAATTCGACCCCCGCAACTACGGCTACAAGCGCCTGGGCGAACTGGTCCCGGCGATCGGCCTGTTCGAGCTGGACCAGCGCCCCAACCCTGACGGCCGCTCGAAGACGATCTATGTGCGGGAAGGCAAGCGCAAGGCGGGTTAATCCGCGACCGGCCGGCACACCTGCGTCGCATCGAGCCGCGCCACCATGGTGGCGAGGTCTTCGCCGGTGACCGGGTGGCGCCAGGCGGGGGCGATGTCCGACAGGGGGCGCAGGACGAAGGCGCGTTCGGCGATGCGCGGGTGGGGCAAGGTGAGACCGGCCAGTTGCTCGCCGCCGCAGGCCAGGTCGCCGTAAGCCAGCAGGTCGAGGTCGAGGACGCGCGCCTCCCAGCGGATGCGGCGGACCCGGCCGAAGCCGGCCTCGATCGCGTGCAGGCGCTCGAGCAGGGCTTGCGGCGAAAGGCTGGTCTCGACCCGGGCCACGGCGTTCACGAACCAGGGCTGGTCCGAGACCGGGACCGGCGCGCTTTCCCACAGCCGCGAGGTGGCGACCAGGTGCAGGCCGGGGCCGCGGCCAGGGCCGCGATCGCCGCGGTCACGGTCTCGCGCGGGCCGCGGCCCTGGGCATCGGGGAGATTGGCGCCCAGCCCGACCAGGATCATGGACACGCCGTCTTCTCAGGCTGGGACACTTGACCTAGAATAGTGAAACAGTCATGCAACATGGCTGGATTTGATCGCGCGACCATTTTTCCAAGGACCATTTCACTCATGACTTTCTATGCTGACGAGCGCCTGGCGCTGTTCATCGACGGCGCCAACCTGTTTTCGGCGGCTCGTAACCTGGGCTTCGACATCGACTACCGCCGCCTGCTGACCGAGTTCGGCAAGCGCGGCCACCTGGTGCGCGCCTACTACTACACCGCCCTGCTGGAGGGCGAGGAATATTCGCCGATCCGGCCGCTGGTCGATTGGCTGGACTACAACGGCTATATGGTCGTCACCAAGCCGGCCAAGGAATTCACCGATGCCCAGGGGCGCCGGCGGATCAAGGGCAGCATGGACATCGAACTGGCCTGCGACATGCTGGACCTGAGCCCCCGGCTGGATCATGCCGTGCTGTTCTCGGGCGACGGCGGCTATCGCCGCGTGGTCGAGGCGATGCAGATGCGCGGCGTGCGCGTCACCGTGGTCTCGACCGTGCGCTCCAGCCCGCCGATGATCGCCGACGAATTGCGCCGCCAGGCCGACAGTTTCCTCGAACTGACCGATCTTGCCCCCTCGATCATGCGCGACCCGGCGATCCGCGAGCAGAACCAGCGCGAGCGCATCATGATCGCCGAGGACGACACCGGCAACGCCCTGCCGCCCGGCCTGGTGGGCCGCCGCTGACCAAGGGCGTCGAGCCGCCGGCAAACTGCCCGCTGTGCCCCCGGCTGGCGGCCTTGCGCCGCCAGTTGCGCCATGACCAGCCCGGCTGGCACAACGCCCCCGTCGCCGCCTTCGGGCCGATCGAGGCCCGGGTGCTGGTGGTCGGCCTCGCCCCCGGCCTCAAGGGCGCCAACCGCACCGGCCGGCCCTTCACCGGTGACGATGCGGGCGGCTTCCTCTATGCCACCCTGCGCAAGGCAGGCTTTGCCACCGGCACCTATGCGGCCGACGGCGACGACGACCTGGCGCTGGAGGGTTGCCGGGTAACCAATGCGGTGCGCTGCCTGCCGCCGGGCAACAAGCCGACGGGCAGCGAGATCGCTGCCTGCCGCCCCCATCTGGCGCGCGAGATCGCGGCGATGGCCGACCTGCGCGCCATCGTCGCCCTGGGCCGTGTCGCCCATGGCGCGACCTTGAGCGCGCTGGGCCACAAGGCATCCGCCGCCGGCTTCGGCCACGGCGCCGTTCACTGCCTGGACACGGTCACCCTGTTCGACAGCTATCACTGCTCGCGTTACAACACCAATACCGGCCGCCTGACCGCGCCGATGTTCGAGCGCGTGTTCGACGCCGTCAGGAGCCACCTGCGGGGCTGACCGTCAGCGGTGGCCGATATGGCCGTGGCGATGGTGCAGATCGGGATAATGCGGGTGCCGGTGGACCAGCGGCCGGTGCTGGTGATGATGGCTGTGCGGCTCGCCCGGCGGATCGTCGGCGGCGTGGTCGTGCTGGTGATGGGCGTCATGGCTGTGGCGATGCGCATGCGCCAGCGGTTCGTGGGCGTGATCGTGCTCGTGGCGCTCCGCCAGATGGAGATAGAGGCCGATCGCCATCAGCGCGGCGGCAGCCACGAACGGCAAGGTCACCGCTTCGTCGAACAACCATAGGGCCAGCAGCGTCCCCAGGAACGGGGCGGTCGAGAAATAGGCCCCGGTCCGGGCCGTGCCCAGATGGCGCAGCGCCAGCACGAACAGGACCAAACTTACACCATAGCCGAACAGCCCGACCAGGCCGGCGCCGGCGATCAGGCCGGGGGACGGCAGCCCGGCCCCGCGGTCAAAGCCAGGGCCAGGTTGACGCCGCCGGCGACCAGGCCCTTCACCGCCACGATCTGCACCGGGTCCGAGGCGGAGAGCTTGCGGGTGAGGTTGTTGTCGATGCCCCAGGCCAGGCAGGCGCCGGCAACCAGCAGCGCGCCCAGGCCGGCATCGACCGGCCCGTCGCGCCAGGACAGCAGCACCGCCCCGCCCAGGATCGCGGCCGCGCCCAGCACCAGGCGGCGGTCGACATTCTCCCTGAACACGACCCAGGCGATGGCCAGCGTCGCGACACCTTCGAGATTGAGCAGCAGGGCGGCACTCGAGGCCGAGATGCGGGCGAGCCCCAGCATGAGCAACAGCGGCCCGATCACCCCGCCCGCCAGGCAGACGAGACCCAGCCACGGCAGGTCCCGCCACGCCAGCGGTGCCTCGCCCGCGGCCCGGCCGGAGAGGTGCCGAACCCCGGCCACGGCGCCCAGGCCCAGCCCGGCGCCCAGGTAGAGCAGCCCCGCCAGCAGCCAGGGGTCGAGGCCATCGCCCAGCAGCAGCTTGGCCGCCGGCGTGCTGGCACCGAACAGCGCGGCCGACGCCAGCGCCAGTGCTGCGCCGAGCGAGACTTTCATGGTCGCGCACTTGCCATGGGGATTGGCACCTCGTCCGTTTGGCAGAGGCGACAGCCCTGCCCGCCCCGTAACTTTAGCCGGAAACCGACCGGGGACGGCAATGGCGCGCAACGCGATGCATTTCGATCATGTCTTCAAGGCCCCGCGCGAGGCGGTCTTCCGCCTGTGTGCCGGGCACGAGAGCATGGGCGCCATGTTCCCCGGCAAGAGCACCAATGCCAGGCCCTCCACCGATCCCGACTGGCCCGACGGGCTGGGCTCGATCCGGCACGTGAAGATGGGCCCCTTTCCGCCGGTGGTCGAGCAGGTCACGGTGTTTGCGCCCTACGAGCGCTATGAATACCGGGTGATCGGCGGCGGCCCGATCAAGAACCATGTCGGCATCATGCGCTTCTCCGACGTGGTCGAGGGCACGAGGTTGGAATACACCGTCACCTTCGACGGCCGCCTGCCCTTCACCGGCTGGCTGATCCAGCAGTTGATCTACCCGATGTTCGCCCAGGCCTTCGTCAACCTGCACAAGACGTTGGATCGGTGAGTCCCATACATCGTCATCCCGGCCGCAGAGCCGGGATCTTGTGATGGTCAGGCGCCGAGAATACTGGTCCCGAGATCCCGGATCTGCGCTGCGCTTGTCCGGGATGACGAGCTACGGTTCGTAGATCGTATAGACCTTCTTCACCGGCTCGATCGTGGCCCAGGTGCCCTTGAAACCGCTGGGGATGACGAAACTGTCGCCCGGGCCGAATTCCTGGGCGGTGCCGTCCTGCGCGGCCAGGCGGACCCGGCCTTCGAGGATGGTGCAGACCTCTTCCTCGCTGTAGTCGACCGTCCAACTGCCGACGGTCGAGGTCCAGATGCCGGCAAAGAACTTGCCGGTCTTGTCGGCATGTTCGTTCCACAGGCGGGTGGCCGGCGACCCGGCGAGGACGTGCGCCGGCGCACCTTCCTCGCCGGGGCCGTTGCACAGGCCCAGCTTGACGATCGAAACGCTCAATGCCCCGCCCCGCTCAATTGCTGGAACGCATCTTCGCCAGCAGGCGCAGGATCTCCAGGTACAGCCAGACCAGGGTCACCAGCAGGCCGAAGGCGGCGTACCATTCCATGTACTTGGGCGCGCCGACCTCGACGCCCTTTTCGATGAAATCGAAATCGAGCACCAGGTTGAGCGCGGCGATGGCGACCACGATCAGGCTGAAGATGATGCCCATGGTGCCGCCCTCATGGATCATGGGGATGCGGGTGCCGAACATCATCATCACGATGTTGACGAGATAGACCAGGGCGATGGCACCGGTGGCCGAGACCACCATCAGCTTGAAATTCTCGGTCGCCTTGATCAGGCCCGAGCGGTAGCAGAACAGCAGCACGCCGAAGACGCCGATGGTCAGCATCACCGCCTGCAGCACGATGCCGGGATATTGCAGTTCAAACAGCAGCGAGATGCCGCCCAGGAAGATGCCTTCGGCAACGGCGTAGATCGGCGCGCTAACGCCGGCCCAGGTCGGCTTGAAGCTGGTGACAAGGCCGACCACCAGGCCCACAATGGCCGCACCGATCATGGTGCCGGTCAGCAGGCCGATGCGCGCCTCGTCCTGGATCGCGATCGCGTTGGCGAAGGCGTACCAGACGTAGACCGCCGGCGCGATCACCGCGAGCAGCAGGATGCCGGTCTTGTTGACGGTGCCGTTCAGGCTCATCGCCTCGGCACTGCGGGCACGGCGCCCATGCCGGCGGCCACGGCCTTCGTGGCGGCATTGGTAAAAGTGGTTTCACGCAGCGTCGGATTACCGGATCTCATGGAAGCCCTCCCCCGAGGATTTGACGGCTCGAATGGCCTTCGAGCCTAGCATGACACGGGAACCAGACGTTAACCAATCCCTCTAAATACTTGCGATCATGAGCGGAAACACCAGGGATCAGCCGGAAGACCCGATCGCCAAGGCGACGTCCCTTGCCGATTCCCTGGCGCCCGACAAGGCGGCCCAATTGCTGGCCGGCCTGCCCCAGGAGGGGGAGGCCGAGAGCAAGGTGGCGCCCATCCGCCGGGCGCTGGTCGACCGCCTGAACCGCCTGCGGCCGCAGCGCGCGCGCCGCCTGTTCACCAGCCTGGTCGAGTCCATGCTGGTCGGCGAGACCCTGGGCGCGGAAGACCAAGCCCACGTCGCCTACGCCTTTTCGCGGGCCGACATCGGCGGCATCTGGCAGGCCCTGGCGCGCCGCGCCTTCCCGGACCTGGCGCTGGAGGTCACCCAGACCCTCGACCGCCTGTGCCAGAACCAGTTGATCGATGCGGCGATGGCCGAGCCGGCGGCGGTGGCCGTGCGCGAGCGCCTGCGCCTGGCGACGATCGAAAGCCTGGGCCGTATCCTGGCCGACCGGCACCTGGGCGAGAAATTCCTGGAAGCGGCCAATAACCTGCGCGACCGCGAGCATGCCCGGATCGCGCCGATCGATGCCGGCCCCTTGCCGCCGATGGGCCTCGGCCTGCTGGCCGATTTCATCGAGGCCCTGATGGCGGCGCCGGTCCTCACCCCGGCCCTGGCTGGCTATCTGCCGCGGCTGAAGACCAGTGCCGATAGCGAGACCGTCGGTGCGGCGCTGGCCGCCGGCACCAGCGAGATCGCCGGCGCCCTGAAGGCCGCCGGCCTGCCCGCGGCCGCGGCCGAGGCGCTGCCCCTGGCCGCGCTCAACCGCCTGTCCGCCTATGCCGGGGTCGCGGCTTACCTGCGCCGGCGGGGCGAGCGGGGCAACGGCCGCGTCGGCGGCGCCCTGGTCGCCCACTTCGCCAATCACCTGCGCGCCTTCGCCCAGACCCTGGCGGTGGCCGCGCCACAGGAGCGGCGCGAGGATCTGCCGCTGAGCCTCAGCGACGCCATCCGCACCCGGCTGATCACCCTGACCCAGCACCTCGAGGCAGAAGTCGGCGCCATCCGGCGGGCCGGCCTGGTCGATGCCCCGGCCCTGATGCCGGTGCTGCGCGACGCGGTGATGGACTGTGCCGCCGCCCTGGCCCGCACCGCTTTCGAACGTGTCGCCCACCGGTTTTCGGCGGCGCTGAACCATCGCCACGACGCCGCGATCGACGATGACGACGTCCGCCTCATCGTCACCCTGATCGCCCGCCTGCGCGCCGCCCTGCTGCCGACCGGCCTGCCCATCGGCCAGTTCACGACCTGGCGCGACCGGGCCGCCTCCGACATCGAATTCGCTGTCCACCGGGCGACCCGGCTGGACGGCGAGGCCGACGACAATCTCGCCGACCGCTTTGCCCATCTGGAACGGATCGAGGATCTGGCCCAGGCCGTCGGCCGCTCGATCGCCGCCGACCTGCAACCGACCAGCCGCCACACCCAGGTCATCATGGCCGCCAGGCTGGAAAACCCCGCGCCGCTGTCCCCGGCCGGGATCCGCATGTGCACCGGCTTCGCCACGGCCATCCGGGGCGAGATCGCCAAGGTCCGCTACTGGCGCAACCCCGAAATGGTCGCCCTGGCCGAACGCGCCGCCGCCCGCGGGCTGTAGCGGCGCGCGGCCGGGCTTATTCGGCAGCGATGGTGCTGACCCCATCGCCGGTGGTCGCCAGATTGATCTCACGCTGGTGGAAGGCCTTGAGGCTGGAGCGGTGGCCGATCGAGATGATCGTGGTGTCGGGCAGACGCTCTTTCAGGATCGCGTAGAGATCCCGCTCCATCCCTTCGTCCATCGCCGAGGTGGCCTCGTCCAGGAACAGCCAATGGGGCTTCTGCGCCAGGGCGCGAGCCACGGCCAAACGCTGAAGTTCACCGCCCGACAGGCGCATCTGCCAGTTGTCCTCCTCGTCCAACTGGTCGACCAGGCCGGAAAGGCTGGCGTCGGCCAGGGCCCGACGAAGGGTCGCGTCATCGATCGATCCCTCGAGGGCTGGATAGGTTACAGCAGCACGCAGGGTGCCGACCGGCACATAGGGTTTCTGCGGCAGGAACAGGACGCGCTGCGAGGGTAGCGAGGCGGGCATATGGATATGCCCCTTGCCAAAGGGCCAGATGCCGGCGATCGCCCGGAACAAGGTCGACTTGCCCGAACCCGACGGGCCTGTGATCAAGGCATCCTCCCCGGCTTTCAGCCGGAACGAAGCGTTCAGCAGGGGCGTGCCGTCAGGCAGCGACAAGGCGAGATCCTCGACCTTGAAGTCCGTCGAGCCGGCATCGGCAGCATCGTGAATGACGTCTTCCGAAAGCGCCTTGGCCCGATCGATCGCCGCACGGAAGCTGGTCAGACGCTGAATATTTGCGGTCCATGACGCAAGCGCGGTGTAGGCGTCTACAAACCAGGACAAGGCGTCCTGGACCCGCCCGAAGGCGGAAACGATCTGCATCAATCCACCCAATTGGATGGCGCCCGAGAAAAGCTGTCCCACCCCCATCAGGAACGGAAAGACGACCACGGCCTGATTGAAGCCGGAAACGAACGTCTGCAACTTCATGCGCCGGCGAATGATCGCGTTCCAATTGTCGTGAATGTCGCCGAAGCGGCCAAGGAGGTGCTTCTGTTCGCTGCGCTCGCCTGCATAGAGGGCGACGCCTTCGGCATTTTCGCGGAAGCGAACCAGGTCATAGCGAAAGTTCGCCTCGACCTTTTCCTGGCGAAAATTGAGACTGACCAAAGGACGCCCGATGAAGTGGGTGATCAACGAGCCGACCAGGCAGTAAATGACTGCAACCCAGAGCATGGAGCCCGGGACCTGGAATTCGTAGCCGGCGATACCCAGCGGGAAATTACCCGAAAGGGTCCAGAGGATCCCGGCGAACGACACAAAGCTTACGACGGAGTTCATCAGGCCAAGGGTGAGCCCCAGTGTCGACGACACGAACTCGCGCAGGTCTTCCGCGATGCGTTGGTCGGGGTTGTCGGTGCCGTAGTCAGCCAGTTGAAGCCGGTAATAGGACCGCGCCTCCATCCATTCTCCGAGATAGCGCTTGGTCAGCCATTCGCGCCAATTGATCTGAAGCTTGAGGTTCAGTGCCAACTGCAACACCGCGACGCTGATAAAGATCGCCGCAAGACCCGAAAAGAAGAGGATTTCGGACCAGAATGCCGGCTGGTCGCGCTGTTCCAGCGCATCATAGAAGCGCCGATACCAGGAATTCTGGACGACGGTCAGGTAGACCAGGAACAGGTTCAGGCCGATGATGACACCCAGAAGGCTGAGAGCCTTCCATTTTTCTTCGGACTTGAAATAAGGCGCGGTCAAGGCCCAAAGCTGTTTCAGAAAGGTCCAGGCCTTTTTCATATGCCCCTCGTCAATTGGCGGAATCGCCCCCGCTCCTCCGCGAACGCGGCAGAGCATGCCAGAAACCCGGCATAATTGGGGCGCGGATCACAGCACGGATGCCTCGAGCCCCTATGTGAGCGGGATCACACCGGCGCGCGCGTCACGGAGGTGTCATCAATTTTTTCGGAACTTCCTGCCGGCCGGGCCGTTCCACCAATACGTCGCCTATGGCTAGGCGGCAGACATGGCCTCGCAGACGAGGCGCGGTACACGCAGGTCGTCTTCCCCCCTCAAGCCCCGACGGCCTGCAGCCCCAAAAGTACCGCGAAGCCCGGCCGTCCCCCTCCGGCCGGGCTTCCTTGCGTCTGGAGCCTCGCAGCCCTCAACCGCGCGGCAGGCAGTTCTCGACGATCTGGTAGCACTGGGCCAGACGGCTGGTGTAGCTGGCATCCGAGCCGCCGTAGACGATCCGGGTCACCGCGCCGTTGCGGATGGTGAAGCTGGCCCGGCAATTGTCGTCGTCGACATAGGAACTGCCGCCCAGCGGCAGGCCCAGGCCATAGCCGACATTGCCGCCGCCGCCGAAGAAGCCCAGGCCGAAGCTGGGGCCCGAGGCATAGCCGCTGACCTTGCGGCTTTCATAGGTCAGCACTTCTTCCCCCGGATTGGCCTGCATGGCCGCCGCCGGCGCCCCGGCGCACGACAGGAGATCGGCCTTGCGCAGGCCGACCAGGCTGGTCTGCGCCTGGGCCGCCGCCTCGGCACGGGGATTGGCGCAGCCGGCGAGGCCGGTGGCGGCAAGCCCCAGGCCGATCAATCCCAGGATCAGCGATCTGTGTTCCATTGGCGCCCTCCTCCCGATGGTGCCCGCTGCCGGAATCGAACCGGCACGACATGAGTCGAGCGATTTTAAGTCGCTTGCGTCTACCAATTCCGCCAAGCGGGCCAGGATCGGGAGGCCAGCCGGAACGGGGAACGCCCGTCGGCCGGTCCGCCTTCTAGCACGCCTGGATACTGTCCGCAGCCCTCAGCTCAACACCGAATAGCCGCGGTTGCGCATGCAGTTGTCGATCACCCGGCGCTTCTCGGCCTCGGCCGAGACGCCGCCGCGCGCGGCGCCGCCCGCGGCGCCCAGACCGGCGCCGGCCGCGAGGCCCGAGCCGAAATTGCCCGAGAACGAACCGATGATGCCGCCGGCGATGGCGCCCAGCGCGGCACCCCCCAGCGCGTTCGAGGCCATTTCGTTGCCGGTCGGCACCTGGTCGGCCAGGTTCTGGCAGTAGGCGATGTCTCGGTCGTAATAGCCCGGCGGGGCCTTGGAGGTCTGCGGGTCGATCACCGGCCGATAGCCCGAGGCACAGCCTGCCATGGCAAAGGTCATGAGGACGGCGACAGCTTTCTTCACGTCAATCTCCTTGAGCGCGGCCGGCGCGCCCGCCCCGGGCCGCACCGTACCGATCCAGTATAACCCAGGCGCCCCCACCTAGTTGCGACGGCCGTCACAAAAGCCGCGAATGTCGCAGGCCGGCCACTCAATCGGGCAGTTCGCCGGGGTGCCCTTCGATCCCCGCCGCGCTCAGCGCGCCCACCAGCACGTCGTAGGCCGCCTCGAGCCGGGCCTCCTCGCGGCCGCGCAGCACCAGGGCGGTGCCCAGGGCGTTGCGCTTGAAAAACGGATAGCTGCCCATGTCGACATCGGGGAACTGCCCCTGCGCCGTCTCCAGCAGCTCGGCGATCTTGCTCTCGCCCACCAGCACCGAGACGGTGCGCGACAGCACGCTGCGCCCGCCGGCAATGAACGCGCGCGCGCCCTGCAACTGCGCGCGCATGATCGAGGGCACGCCGGCCAGCACGAAGACATTCTCTATCTTGAAGCCCGGCGCCTTGGAGATCGGGTTTTCGATCAGGTCGGCGCCCTCGGGCACCCGGGCCATGCGCCGGCGCACCACGGTCAGCTCGCCCGGCGGGTAGTAGTGTTCCAGCAGGGCGATCGCCGCCGGATGCTCGACCAGCGGCAGGCCGAAGGCCTTGGCGATCGAATCCGCGGTGATGTCGTCGTGGGTCGGGCCGATGCCGCCGGTGGTGAAGACATAGTCGTAGCGCGCCCGCAGGGCATTGATGGCGGCGACGATCTCGCTCTCGATATCCGGCACCACCCGCGCCTCGCGCATTTCCACGCCCCAGCCGTTCAAGGTCTTGGCCAGGTGGTTGAGGTTGGCATCCTGGGTCCGGCCCGAGAGGATCTCGTTGCCGATGATCGCAAGGGCGGCCGTATAGATCCGGGGGGGCGAGTCGGTTGATGGGGTCATGACGCCGCATTATAGGGCTTCGAACCCGAACGGAAAGGGAGGGGCGGCAGTCGAAGGTCATAGGTCAAATCTATGACCACCATTGACAACTACCCCCTACCGCAATGCAACATTGCCCAGCATCGTTGAGTGAGGGGACCCGACACTGGAGCCAAGAGTGCCGACGATCGCATCGCTAAAAGGTTTGTGGCAGCGCTCGCTGATCGCTTGGCCAGACGGCCGGCGTGACACCACGACCGCGGTGCGCTGGCTCCAGGGGCCCGGTTTCTATATCGATCTGCGCCAGGCCGCCGGCCGGCCCGACTTCGCCGGCGTGGCCGGGCTGGCGGACCTCGATGCCGATCAGCTCCGCTGGCTGGCGGGCCAGGAAGGCTTTGCCGGCGAACTCGTCTTCGATGGCAGCCATTTCGAATGGCAGCGGCTGATCGATTTCCAGCCCCAGGCGGTCTATTCCGACGCCGGGAGCCTGCGGTTCGAGGGCGATACCCTGGTCGAGGAAGGCCGCGACCTGCCCTATATCGAGCATTGGCACCGCGACGCCGCCGCCACGGCGCCCTGTGCGGCGGCGCGCCTGGCCAACACCCAGGACGGCCGGCGCGGCTTCATCGTGCGCTCGGGCCCACGCTTCATGTATGCCCGCGACCGGGCGCTGGCCCTGCCCGACCTGCCCAGCCTGGGCGACGCGGTCGAGGCCGCGGCCGATCTCGACACCGCACGGGCTCTGGTCGATTGCGAACTATCCTTCGGCGACATCGGCCCCGACGGCTGGACCATCCGCCATTCGAGCCTGCCCTTCCGGGAAGGCGCCGACTTGAACCCCATGGCGGCGGGCGGGCCGGGAGACCTCGTCACCCTGGATACCGCCCCCGATGGCACCGCCGCGACGCGGACTTGGCGGGTCGAGACCCTCCAGGGCGCCTTCGACGACTTGCTAGCCTTCACCCTGCCGCGCGCCACGGCCCTGTCCCGCTGATCTGTCACGAGGAGACGTTAAATGTTCCGACGCCTAGCCGCCCTGGCGGTTGCCCTGATGTTTAGCCTGACCCTGCTGCCGGGCTGGGCCCATGCCGCGCCCAGGACCGAGTTCAAGGTGGCCTGGACGATCTATGCCGGTTTCATGCCCTGGGCCTATGCCCAGGAGAAGGGCATCGTCAAGAAGTGGGCCGACAAGTACGGCATCAAGGTCGAAATGGTGCAGGTCAACGACTACATCGAGTCGATGAATCAGTACACCGCCGGCCAGTTCGACGGCGTGCTGGCCGCCAGCATGGACTCGCTGACCATCCCCGCCGCCGGCGGCGTCGATACCTCGGTGGTTATCCTGGGCGACTATTCCGCCGGCAACGACGGCCTGGTGATCAAGGGCAAGGGCAAGACCCTGGCCGACATCAAGGGCATGACCGTCCATGTCGTGCAGTTTTCGGTCTCGCACTATCTGCTGGCCCGCGCGCTGCAGTCGATAGGCCTGAGCGAGCAGGACGTGAAGACCGTCAACATCTCCGACGCCGACTTCGTCGCCGCCTTCACCACCCCTGACGTGCAGGCGCTGGTGGCCTGGAAGCCGGGCCTGAGCGATATCGAGAAGATGGAGTCGACCACCGTCTTCGCCTCGGAGAAGATCCCGGGCGAGATCCTCGACATCGTCACCGTGAACACCGCGACCCTGAAGGAGAACCCGGCCCTGGGCAAGGTGCTGGCCGGCGCCTGGTACGAGACCCTGGCGCTGCTCCAGAAGGGCGATGCGACCAGCACCGAGATCCTGGAATACATGGCCAAGGCCTCGGGCACGGACGTGCCGGGCTTCAAGACCCAGCTTGCCACCACGCACATGTACTACACGCCGCAGGCGGCGCTGGAGGCCCTGCGCGCGCCCACCCTGGCGGAAAGCCTGGCCCTGGTCTCGAAATTCTCGTTCGACCACGGCCTGCTGGGCAACGGTGCCGCGAGCCCTGACGTGGTGGGCATCGAAATCCCCGGCGGCAAGATCCTGGGCGATCCCAAGAACGTCAAGCTGCGCTACGACGACACCTTCACGGCGCTCGCCGCCGAAGGGAAATTGTAACACCATACTTCCCTCGTCATCCCGGACGGAGCGCAGCGCAGATCCGGGATCTCGGGGGGATTGGCTTCTGGTCACGAGATCCCGGCTCAAGGCCGGGATGACGATTGTTGAGGAATAATTGCATGGCCGTCCCCGGCGATTTCGCCCATATCCCGATCGTCGACATCGCGGGCCTGCGGTCCGGCGATGCCGACGCCCGTGCCCGCGTGGCGCAGGCGCTGGGGACCGCCGCCCGTGAAGTCGGGTTCCTTTATGTCACCGGCCACGGCCTCGACCCCGCCCTGATCGACGGCCTGCTGAGGGCGAGCGAGCGCTTCTTCGCCCTGCCCCTGGCCGAGAAGATGAAGGTCTACATCGGCAACTCCACCAACCACCGCGGCTATGTGCCCGAGGGCGAGGAAGGCTTCTACGGCAACCCGGCCGACATCAAGGAGGCCTATGACCTCTCGATCGACTTGGCCCACGACGATCCCGACTATGTCGCCGGCAATCCCTTCCTGGGCCCCAACCAGTGGCCGCCCCTGCCCGGCTTCGCCGAGGCGGTCAGCGCCTATTACCAGGCCATCTTCGCGCTGGGCCTCGACCTGCTCGACGGCTTTGCGATCGCGCTGGGCGAGGAACCGGCGGTGTTCCGTGCCCATGTGACCAAGCCGCCCAGCCAGTTGCGCCTGGTCCACTACCCGTTCAACCCCACGGCGGAGGACCGCCTGGGGATCGGCGCCCATACCGATTACGAGGTCTTCACCCTGCTGCTGGCGACCAAGCCGGGCCTCGAGGTGATGAACGGCGCGGGAACCTGGATCGACGCGCCGCCGGTGCCGGGCGCCTTCATCGTCAATGTCGGCGACATGCTGGAAACCTGGACCAACGGCGAATTCGTGGCGACCTCGCACCGGGTGCGCAAGGTGAAGGAGGAGCGCTATTCCTTCCCCCTGTTCTTCAATGTCGACTATCACACCCATGTGGCGCCGCTGCCCCGCTTCGTGAAGGACGGCCAGCCGATGCGGGTGGGCCTGAGCGCCGGCGAGCACCTGTTCGCCCAGACCGCACAGACCTTCAATTACCTGCGCCGCAAGCTGGAAGCCGGCGAGATAAAACTGCCCGAGGGCGCGCTGGGCCTCTCCTCCTTCGGCCAGGAGGCCCGGCAGAAGACGGCCTGAGCCCCGGCACAGGCGCATGGGGCCTTGAGCAGCGGACGGATTCAAGGGATGGCGGACCCGTGCTAGCGTCGCGACGCCCTGCGCGAGGTTCCCGTCCACCGTGGCCGATATTCCCATCGAATCCGATCGCCTGCTCAGGCACCGGTCGTTCAGGCTGTTCTGGACCTCGCGCGTCCTCTCCTCCCTTGCCTTCCAGATCGCTTCCGTAACGATCGGCTGGCTGGTCTACGAGAAGACCGGCAGCGCCTACCAATTGGGCCTGGCCGGGCTGTTCCAGTTCCTGCCCATGGTCACCCTGACCTTCGTCGTCGGCCATGTCGCCGACCGCTTCGACCGGCGGCGCATCGTCTTCGTCTGCCAACTGGTGGAGGCCCTGACCATGGCCCTGCTGCTGCTGGGCGAATGGGGCGGCTGGCTGGGCGTCACCGGCATTTTCGCCGGGCTTGCCGCGATCGGCGCGGCGCGCGCCTTCGAGCACCCGACCAATTCCGCCCTGCTGCCGGGCCTGATGCCCGCCGCCCTGCTGCCCAAGGCGCTGGCGGTGTCGTCGTCGGCGATGCAGACGGCGACCATCGTCGGCCCGTCGCTGGGCGGCCTGCTCTATGCCGCCGGGGTCGAGGTGCCGATGGCCCTCTCGGCCCTGCTGTTCCTGGGCGCCAGCCTGTCCATGGCCGCCCTGCGGCTGGAGCGCACCCCGCCCCGGCGCGAGCCGGTTACCCTGCGCTCGGTCTTCTCAGGGGTTACCTTCATCCGCAACCAGCCCCTGGTACTGGGCACCATCTCGCTGGACCTGTTTGCGGTCCTGCTGGGCGGCGTCACCGCCCTGCTGCCGATCTTTGCCAGCGATATCCTCCACACCGGCCCCTGGGGCCTGGGCCTGCTGCGCTCCGCCCCGGCGGTGGGTGCGCTGGCCATGTCCTTCGCGCTGGTGCGGGTACCCCTGGGCGATCAGGTGGGCGCCAAGATGTTCGCCTCGGTCATCGTCTTCGGCCTTGCCACCATCGTGTTCTCGGCCTCACAGAATCTCGCCCTGTCGATCGCCGCCCTGTTCGTGCTGGGGGCGGCCGACAATGTCAGCGTGGTGATTCGCAACTCACTGGTGCAACTCTCGACCCCGGACGAGATGCGCGGCCGGGTGAACGCGGTCAATTCCCTGTTCATCGGCACCTCGAACCAATTGGGCGAGTTCGAATCCGGCATGGTGGCCGGCCTGATCGGCGCGGTCCCGGCCGGCATCGTCGGCGGCGTCGGCACCGTCCTGGTGGCCCTGTTGTGGATGCGCCTGTTCCCGGTTCTGCGCAAAGCCCAGTCGCTCGGCGGGTGAAGCCGGCTATCATCCCGGCACCGACTGCGGGGGAAAGCCGACGATGCGTGTCCATCACCTCAATGCCGCCACCATGTGCCCGATCGGGGCCAAGCTGATCCGCGGCACCGGCGGCCTGTTCGAGCGGGCACGCATGGTCTGCCACGTCCTGCTGATCGAGACCGATGACGGGCTGGTGCTGGTCGATACCGGCATCGGCACCGGCGACATTGCCGATCCCAAGCGCTTGGGCGGCGCTTTCGTGAAGGTTCTGGGCGCAAAGCTGGACCCGGCCGAGACGGCCGTCGCCCAGGTGAAGGCCCTGGGCTTTTCCGCCGACGATGTCCGCCACATCGTGCTGACCCATATGGACCTGGATCACGCCGGGGGCCTGGGCGATTTCCCCAAGGCCAAGGTGCATGTCCATGCCCGCGAGCACGAGGCGGCCATGGCGCGCAAGTCGATCCAGGCCAAGAGCCGCTACATCCCCGGCCAATGGGCCCACGGCCCGGACTGGCAGCTCTACGATGCCACCGGCGAGACATGGTTCGGCTTCGATGGCGTGCGCGCCCTGGTGTACAGCGATGCCGAGGTCCTGCTGGTCCCGCTGCACGGCCACACCGCGGGCCACTGCGGCGTCGCCGTTAACACACCCGAGGGCTGGCTGCTGCATGCGGGCGATGCCTATTTCTTCCATGGCTCGGTCGCGGAGGAAGCCTACACGCCGCCGGGCCTGCGCTTCTTCCAGCGCGTGACCGACACGATCAGCGCGACCCGCAAGCGCAACCAGGAACGCCTGCGCCAGCTCAACCGCACCAAGGGCAAGGAAATCGCGATCTTCTGCGCCCACGACACCACGGAATACGATCGCTGCTGTGCGCAAGCTCATTTTTGAGCGTCGGCGGACGTGCTATGGTTCCCGCCGCAACGTCAGGGGGAAACCATGTTGCGCCAGAAGACATTCGCCCTTTGGGCCGCCGCCGCTTTCCTGTTCGCCGCCGCACCCGCCTGGGCCACCGGCCTCAGCATGAACGAGGCCCCGCTGGCGGCGGGCACCACGCTCGACCAGTGCAAGGCGGCGGGCAAGAAAGCCATCTCGGACGCCGGCCTGAAGGCTCTGCCGGAATCGCCGCTCTCGGTCTTCGGCACGGCCGATCCCGATATACTAGCCGCGATCTACTGCCTGCCTGAACGCGGCACCGCCATCGTCGCGGTGGCCGGCACCGACAACCAATTCACCAAGCCCGTGCTGGCCAAGCTGCTGGCCGGAATGGGCGTCAAGTAGGGCTCGCCTTTTGAAAACTCGTCATCCCGGCCTTGAGCCGGGATCTTGTGACGCTTATGCATCGGAAACACTGGTCGCAAGATCCCGGATCTGCGCTGCGCTTCGTCCGGGATGACGCATTTTTGGGATGGTCTGCCTCGTTGAAGTTTGAGAGTCCACTGGTCCCCGCGCGCCTGGTCCGTCGTTACAAGCGCTTCCTCGCCGACGTCATCCTGGATGGCACAAGCGAGGTCGTGGTGGCGCATTGCGCCAATCCCGGTTCGATGATGGGCCTGTGCCCGCCGGGCGCCCGGGTCTGGCTGGCCGCCGCCAAAAACCCTGCGCGCAAGCTGCGCTGGTCGTGGCGGCTGGTGGAGATCGACGGCGGCCTGGTCGGCCTCGACACCAGCCTGCCCAACGCCCTCGTCGCCGAGGCGCTGGCGGCCGGGCAGATCGCGGCCCTCGCCGGCTATGACCGCCACGCCCGGGAAGTGGCCTATGGCCGCAACAGCCGCATCGACCTGTTGCTGTCGGACAGTCGCGGGCGCCCGGATTGCCTGGTCGAGGTCAAGAACGTGACCTTGAGCCGCCGCCCGGGCCTGGCCGAATTCCCCGACAGCGTCACCGCCAGGGGCACCAAGCACCTGGAGGAGTTGGGCGACGCGGCGGCGGCAGGCCGGCGGGCCGTCATGCTCTACCTGGTGCAGCGGACCGACTGCGACCGCCTTGCCCTGGCCGCCGATATCGACCCGGCCTATGCCCTGGCATTCAAAAAAGCCATGGCGCGCGGCGTCGAGGCGCTGTGCTATGTTTGCAGTGTCGGGCTGGACGGCATTGCGCTGGGCCACCCCATACCCATATCCCTGGAATGACCCTATCCCTGGAACACCAATGAACAGGACAGCGCAGGCGCCGGTGATGGAAGAAGTCGACGCCTATGTGAATCGCCGGACGGAGAAGATCAAGATCCACGGCGCGGCCGATTTCGACGGCATGCGGGCGGCGGGCAGGCTTGCCGCCGAATGCCTGGACATGCTCACGCCCCTGGTGAAGCCCGGCGCGCTGACCGCCAAGCTGGACGATGTGGCGCGGGAATTCATTCTCGACCATGGCGCCTGGCCGGCGCCCTATCAGTATCGCGGCTTCCCCCGCTCGATCTGCACCTCGGTGAACCATGTCATCTGCCACGGCATCCCGGGCGAGAAGAGCCTGAAGGACGGCGATATCCTGAATATCGACGTGACCGTGATCCTGAACGGCTGGCACGGCGACACCAACCGCACCTATCCGGTCGGCGACCTGCCGGTGAAGGCGCGCCGCCTGATCGACGTCACCTATGATTCCATGATGAAGGGCATCGAGGTGATCCGCCCCGGCGCCACCTTCGGCGACATCGGTGCGGCGATCCAGAAACATGCCGAGGGCTTCGGCCTGTCGGTGGTGCGCGACTTCTGCGGCCACGGCCTGGGCCGCGTGTTCCACGATGCCCCCAACGTGCTGCACTACGGCCGGCCCGGCTCGGGCCCGATGCTTGAGGCCGGCATGTTCTTCACGGTCGAGCCGATGATCAACATCGGCAAGCCCGACGTGCGCATGATGGCCGACGGCTGGACTGCGGTAACGCGCGACCGCTCGCTCTCGGCCCAGTTCGAGCATTCGGTGGGCGTGACCGACACCGGCGTCGAAATCTTCACCACTTCCCCGGCCGGCCTGACCAAGCCGCCCTATGCCGTCTGAGCCGGCGGAGGTTCCGCACTACCACGGCCACCGGGCGCGCCTGCGCGCCCGGTTCCGGGAGGCCGGCGGCCAGGGCATGCCGGATTACGAGATCCTGGAAATCCTGCTCTCCCTGGCGATCCCGCGCCGGGACGTGAAGCCCCTGGCCAAGGACCTGATTGCCCGCTTCGGCTCCTTCGCCGGGGTGATCGCGGCGCCGCTGGACCAGATCGAGGCCATGGACGGCATGGGCGAGATCGCCCCGACCGCGCTGAAAGTGGTGCAGGAGGCCGCCCTGCGCCTGCTGAAGGCCGACGTCGCCAAGCGGCCGGTGATCTCGTCCTGGACCGCCCTGCTTGACTATTGCAAGGCCCGCCTGGCGCGCGAGGCGCGCGAAGAGGTCTACGTCCTCTATCTCGACCGCAAGAATGTCCTGATGGCCGACGAGGTTCACGGCAAGGGCACGGTCGACCAGGCGCCGCTCTACATCCGCGAGGTGGTGAAGCGGGCGCTCGACCATGTCGCCTCGGCCGTGATCCTGGTCCACAACCACCCCTCGGGCGACCCCAGCCCCAGCCGCGCCGACATCGAGATGACCAAGGACCTTGCCGCCGCCCTCAAGACCGTGGGAATCGCCCTGCACGACCACCTGGTAATCGGCCGCCAGGGCCACGCCAGCTTCAAGAGCCTGGGGCTGCTTTAACTGAATCGGCGCCGCACAAAGCCCTCTCCTCCGCGGGAGGAGAGGGTTGGGTGAGGAGGTCGAGGGGACAAAATACCGGCATCTCGAGGCGGCCCGACCCACCTCCCCCAGCCCCTCCCCCCGCAAGCGGGCGGAGGGGAGTGGCGGCGGCGTCTGCCACGTCCACTCCACTCTAACTCATTGATTTTCCTACCGCTTTGCAATCGCCGCTCGGTTGGGCCAGACTGGCCCGCTCATCGGCCGGGATTGTGACCCGGTCCCATTCCAGCGTGCAGCGCGCCCGGCGGACCCCAGGTCGGGGCTGAAGCGTTGCCGCAGGGGGTACGTCGTACCAGCCCTGCACCTGATCGAATGGAGGCAGCCATGCCCATCGTCCAAGAGCCATCGCCCTCGTCCCGCCCCCATCCGTCCGGTTGGGCCAGCCGGCGGGGGACGCGGCGTGACGGGCGATCTCGAACGGTTACTGCCTCCACCCGATCGCGCCGCCTTCTTTCTCGATTTCGACGGCACCCTGGTCGACCTTGCGATGCGGCCCGATGCCATCGAGGTGCCGGCGGCATTGATCTGGC
This sequence comes from Oleomonas cavernae, assembly GCF_003590945.1. Lineage (NCBI taxonomy): Bacteria > Pseudomonadati > Pseudomonadota > Alphaproteobacteria > Acetobacterales > Acetobacteraceae > Oleomonas > Oleomonas cavernae. The sequence continues at coordinate 2,172,130 of NZ_QYUK01000011.1, forward strand.
TGCCTGCCCGCCTGCGCTTGGAGGCGGATCAATCCGGTGCCGGGGAAGACGTCGCACTGGCGCCGACCGCCGGCCAGCGCTGATCCAGATCAATGCCGGCCCATGGCCGCCGCGTTCATGATTGAGCGTTCATCACTGTTGGAGGCCGCCATGACCAGAATGGTTCCGGCTCTCGCCACCCTCGCCACCCTCGCCACCTTCCTGGGCGCCACCGCGGCCCGGGCCCAACCGGACCTGCCCACTGGCTGGTTCGAGGGCACCCCCTGGTGGATCGGGCTGACGCAGGCCACCGCCATGCTGCTGATCGTGGCCCTCACCGCCCTGACCCTGCGGCGGAAACTGTAGGGCTCGGCCCTACTTCGGCATCAGGCAGATCATGGTGCCCAGGAAACTGGCGGTCTCGACCCAGATGCCGCTTTCCTGCAGGGCCGAGACCCGCGCCTCGACCACGGTCACCGTGCGCCCGGTACGCACGGCCCTGGCATCGGCCTTGAACCGCACGCCGCGGCCCGGCGCCATCAGGTTGACCTTGAATTCGATGGTCATGACGTCCGCCCCTTCGGGCATGGTGGTCAGCGCGGCATAGCCGGCGGCGGTATCGGCGATGGTCGAGGTCACCCCGGCGTGAAGTGCCTGATGCTGCTGGGTCAACTTGGGATCGAAGGGCATTTCGATCACCACCCGCCCCGGCTCGACCAGGGTCAGTTCGGCGCCAATCAGGCCGAGGAAATTCTGCTGCTGAAAGTTGGCGAGGACGCGCTGTTGGACCGGCGTCTTGGGGATCAGTGTCGGCATCAGGCAAGGCTATCAGCTTGAACCGGCGGCCTCCACCGTCATCCGTCTGGCGCAGGCCGCTCATGTCCTGCTTGCCTTGGCCTGTCTCTGTCGCTAGTGACGGCGGATCAAAAGCTCATTCTCAGGCACCGACACATGATCCCCCGCTATTCCCGTGCGAAAATGGCCGATCTCTGGACCCCGGAGGCGCGCTACCGCATCTGGTTCGAGATCGAGGCCCATGCCGCCGACGCCATGGTGCCGCTGGGCATCGTCCCCGCGGAAGCCGCCAAGGCGATCTGGGAACGCGGCGCCTTCGACGTCGCGCGGATCGACGAGATCGAGCGCGAGGTCAAGCATGACGTCATCGCCTTCCTGACCTCGGTTGCCGAACATGTCGGGCCCGAGGCCCGCTTCATGCACCAGGGCATGACCTCGTCCGACGTGCTGGATACCTGCCTCGCCGTGCAACTGTCGCGTGCCGCCGACATCCTGATCGAGGATATCGATGCCCTGCTCACGGTGCTCAAGCGCCGGGCCCTCGAGCACAAGGACACGGTCTGCATCGGCCGCAGCCACGGCATTCATGCCGAGCCGATCACCTTCGGCCTGAAGATGGCCCAGGCCTATGCCGAGTTTGCCCGCGGCCGCGCCCGCCTGGTCGCGGCGCGGGCGGAAGTCGCCACCTGTGCCATTTCCGGCGCGGTCGGCACCTTCGCCAATGTCGACCCCAGCGTCGAAGCCTATGTCGCGGAAAAGATGGGGCTGAGCGTCGAGCCAGTCTCGACCCAGGTCATCCCACGCGACCGCCATGCCGCCTTCTTCGCCGCCCTGGCCGTCGTCGCCTCCTCGATCGAGCGCCTGGCGACCGAGGTCCGCCACTTGCAGCGCACCGAAGTGCTGGAAGCCGAGGAGGCCTTCACCAAGGGGCAGAAGGGCTCGTCGGCCATGCCGCACAAGCGCAACCCCGTGCTCTCGGAAAACCTGACCGGCCTCGCCCGCCTGGTGCGCTCCGCCGTGGTGCCGGCGATGGAAAACGTCGCCCTGTGGCACGAGCGCGACATTTCCCACTCGTCGGTCGAGCGCGGCATCGGCCCCGATGCGACCGTGCACCTGGATTTCGCCCTGGCGCGCCTGACCGGCCTGATGGACGGGCTGGTGATCTATCCTGAGAACATGCAAAAGAACCTGGACCGCCTGGGCGGCGTGGTGCATTCCCAGCGCGTCCTCCTGGCGCTGACCCAGAAGGGCGTTTCCCGCGAGGACAGCTACCGCATCGTCCAGGAGAACGCCATGCGAGTGTGGCGCGGCGAGGGCGCCTTCCTCGATTTCCTGAAGGCCGACCCCAAGGTGACCGACGCCCTGTCGGACGCGAAGCTCGAGAGCCTGTTCGACCTCGGCTACCACACCAAGCATGTCGATACGATCTTCAGGCGGGTGTTCGGCGAGGCATAGCCCCCTTCCCACATCGTCATCCCGGACGGAGCGAAGCGCAGATCCGGGATCTTGGCGTCGGTGTTCTCGGTGCTTGAACCGTCGCAAGATCCCGGCTCAAGGCCGGGATGACGAGGGTTTCAAAGGGCGCGCCGAGTTCTTCGAGGTTACGCGAACAAGAAATCGTCCGACTGAAGATCACCCAGCAGCGTATCGGCCAAGGTGAGTTTGTTGCCGGCGCTCCAAGTAATCACCACCGCGGTGTCCGACTGCACGGCATGGGCCATGATATCGGCGAAGCCGGCGAAGAGGCCGTCCTGGAAACGGATGACGTCATCGGCCTCGAAATCGGTGATCGTGTCCTTGCCGAAGCCGGCGCCGAAGACGAAGGTGTCGCGCCCCACGCCGCCGGTCAGCGTATCCGCCCCGCCCAGGCCGGTCAGCGTATTGTTGCCGACATTGCCGGTCAGGTGGTTGTTGAGCGCATTGCCGGTGGCGGTGCTGTTGCGGGTGCCGAGCAGGACCAGGTTTTCGATATCGTTGGTCGAGGTTCCCGGCGTGCCGCTCGCGCTTCCGTAAACGGCCGAAAGCGAATAGGCCTGAAGCGTCGTCTGGACAGTGTCGTTGCCCGAGCCGGAAACCGGGCCACCGGCAAAGCTGCCCTCGTCAACCACATCCGACGCATTGTCGACGACGTAGCTATCGTTGCCGGCACCGCCCGTCATCCAGTCGATGCCGGTGCCGCCGTCCAGCGTGTCATTCCCGCTACCACCTACCAGGTGATCATCCCCGGTGAGGCCCTGCAACACATTGGCCCCACCGCCGCCCTGGATGTAATTCTCTAGGTTATTTCCGGTGCCGTTGGCGGCGCTGCGGGTGGTGATGATCAGTTCCTCGAACCCGCCCGACAGGGTGAAGGAGACCGCGCTTCGCACCGTGTCGTAGCCATCGCCATGGGCTTCGGTGACGACATCGCCGAGGGTATCGACGATATAGGTATCGTCGCCCTCGCTGCCGCGCATGAAGTCGTCGCCGGTGCCGCCGTCCAGCAGGTCGTTGCCGGTGCCCGCCCGCATGATGTCGTTGCCGGCGCGGCCGAACAACTGGTCATTGCCCGCCTCGCCGTTCAACTCGCCGGCGGCGCCGTTGTCGGTCATCACATTGTCGAGGGCGTTGCCGGTGCCGACGTTGGCACGCGTGCCGCGGAACAGCAGCGCTTCGAGATTGTCGCCCAGGACGATGTCGTAGGTGGCCTCCACGGTGTCGTAGCCGGCATCGGCCGCCTCCTCCACCGTGTCCTCGTCGACGATATAGGTATCGTTGCCCAGGCCGCCCCGCAGCGTGTCGTGGCGGAAGCCGCCGTTCAGCGTGTCGTCGCCGTCCCCACCGACCAGGAGGTTTACGCCCACACTGCCGGTGCCGATGAAATTGCCGGTGCCGACATAGACGAGGTTTTCCACGTCGTTGCCCAGCTTGTAGGCGGCCAGGGTCGTCTCGACCGTGTCGGTGCCGGCGCCCGGCGCCTCGACCACCACATCGCCCGCGTCGTCGACGACATAGGTATCGTTGCCCAGGCGGCCCGCCATGCGGTCGGCACCCAGGCCGCCGTCGATGCGGTTGTCGCCGTCGGTGCCGCTCAAATCGTCGGCCCCGGCCGTGCCGATGATGTTCTCGATGCTGATGAGCGTGTCGTTGCCCAGGCCCGGCCCCGTGGCCGTGCCGGCCACCAGATCGGCGACCACGCCGCGCGTGGACCCGGCGAAGCTGACGGTGTCATCACCCTCGCCGCCATCCAGGATGTCACCGCCCGGCCCGCCGGTCAGCAGGTCGTTGCCGCCCACGCCGCGCAGGTGATCCTTGCCGCCGGCGCCGTCGAGGACGTCATCCACACCGCTGCCGACGTGGAAATCATCGCTGGCCGAGCCTGTCCAATTCTGCGCCGGTCCGACCTGGCCGAAGATGATGTGCGTAACCCCCGGCGTCCAGCTCGGATCGAGAGGGTCGGCGTTCCAGGGGTACCGGCCGCGAGATCGCCGATGCCATCGCCATTCACATCGCCCGCACCCTGAAGGTTGTGAAGACCCGCCGCGATGACTTCAAACCCATTGCTGCCGTTCAGCGCGCCGACATTTACACTGGCGGGGATGGCGTCGGAACGGCCGAAAATCACATATCGTCCACTGACGATCAGGTCGGCCAGCGTGTCACCATTGAGATCGCCCGCCGCAGCGACGAGGGTGTTGCCGCCAAGCACCGAAAAGCCATTGGTGCCGTCCAGCGCCGAGGGGTCCACGCTGGCGACGCCGTCCGCCCGGCCAAAGACGACGTAGATGATTGGTACGGCCTGCGGTCCCTGGATCATGGCATCAAGGGCGACATCGTCCAGCCCATCACCATTGACGTCCCCCAGGGAAACAACAGCCCTGAGGTCGCCGACTGGCAGGTCCAGCTTGAATCCATCGGCACCGTTCAACTGCCCGACATCGACGCTGCCGCCCAGGGCGCGGCCGAAAACGACATAGGCATCGTTATTGTCGTCACGAGCGACGACGTCGCCGAAGCCATCGCCATCGACATCACCGGCGGCATCGATCGAACGGAACGTCGCCCCGGTCACCTTCAGGCCCGTGGCGGCATCAATCGTGGCCGGCGCGACATCATCGGGAATACCCGTGGCGCTGCCGAACACGATCGTGCTGGTGCCCACGGTGACATCCGCGAACCCATCGCCGTTCACATCGCCTGCCGCCGCAAAGCCTGAATAGTCGGAGGTGGTGCCGCCGGTCAGGTGGTCCCCACCGCCATAGATGACATAGGTATGCGGCACGTCGACCCAGACATAGGAATAGGGATCGGTCACATCGATCTGGTAGTAGGAGCCAGAGCCTTCGATCATGAAATCGGCGAAGCCATCGCCGTTGATATCGCCCAGACCCGCGACGCGCTGGCCGAAGTTCTCCTCATAGCGGCCCATGAAACTTGGCCCGCCGTCCCACAGATAGATGTCAGCCGCAGGCGAAGCCCTGCCCTCGAAGACATTCACCGTGCCGATGGTGTATTGCGACCAGCCTTCCGCGAAGGGGGCTACGATGGCGACATCGTCGAAACCGTCGCCGTTGATGTCGCCCAGTCCGGCCACCGAATAGCCGCTGCCGCCATGATCATAGGTTCCGCCGCCAATCAGGCGAAAACCATTGCTGCCGTCCAGAACGACCACGTCGAACTGCGCTGGAAAGTCTGGCATCAGTTCCCCCGGACCCGGCAGCAGCCGAGCGATGGTTACGCGAACAGGAAGTCGCCGGCGTTCATGTTGGCCAGCGCATAGTTGTGGATGGTAATGATATTGGCGCTGTCCAAGGTAATGACAATATCCACCCCCACCTGAGCCGCGTGAGCCTGCACATCGGCGAAGCTTGTGAACAGGCCATCCTGCATTCGGATCATATCATTGTCGGCAAAGTCCGTGATCCGGTCGCGGCCGAAACTAGTGCCGAAGACAAAAGTGTCCGCGCCATTGCCACCTATCAACGTGTCGTTGCCGCGCAGCCCGGTCAGGACATTGGCCCCGTCACCGCCCACCAGCTTGTTGGCCAGGCTGTTGCCCGTACCGTTCGCCCAGGCGGCGGTGAGGACCAGATTCTCGACGCCCGAGCCCAGGGTCCAGGACGCATTGGCCCGCACCGTGTCGATGCCATCGCCATCGGCCTCCGAAACGACGTCATTCGCGGCATTGACGACATAGGTGTCATTGCCCCGGCCGCCGCGCAGAATATCGTTGCCGGCGCCGCCATCCAGCCGGTTGTCGCGTGCATCACCGGTGATCACATCGGCACCGCTGGTACCGATCACGTTTTCGATGCGGATCAGCGTGTCGTTGCCCTGGCCACTTGCCTTGCCAGTGGCCAGATTGACGGTGACACCGGCCGAGGCCGCCTCATAACTGGCCGTGTCGATCCCATCGCCGCCGTCCAGCCGGTCATCGCCCGCATCGCCGGCCAGACTGTCGTCACCCCCCAGGCCCCGCAGCTCGTCGTCGCCGTCCCCACCCCTCAACCTGTCCGCCCCGGCACCGCCGGTGATGAGATTGGCGAGGCCATTGCCGCCGCCGACGAAGCTGCCCGTCCCGATGTAGGCGAGATTTTCCACGTCGGCGCTCAGCGTGTAGGCGGCCAGCTTGGCCTGCACCGTGTCGACCCCGGCGTCGCGCGCCTCGATCACGGCGTCGCCCGCATCGTCGACGACATAGGTGTCCTTGCCCAGGCCGCCCCGCAGGATGTCGGCCCCCGCCCCGCCATCCAGGCGGTTGGCGCCATTGTGGCCGGTGATGTCGTCGGCACCGCTGGTGCCGATCACATTCTCGATCCGGATCAGCGTGTCATTGCCCAGGCCACGGCCACTTGCCTTGCCGGTCACGAGATTGACGACGACACCGCCCGAGCCGGTCGCGAAACTGGCGGTGTCATAGTCATCGCCGCCATCCAACCGGTCACCGCCTGAACCGCCGATCAGCATGTCGTCGCCGGCCAGGCCCCTGAGATCGTCATCGCCGCCGGCGCCCGTCAGGACGTCGCCCCATTCAGTACTGTTTGCCCCCGTGATGACATTCGCGAGCTCGTTGCCGGTCCCGCGCAAATAGGAGAGATAGGCGGTCTCGATATGGGTGAGGTTCTCGACACCGGCGCCCAGCGTGTAGGTCGACAGCGCGGTCAGCACCGTGTCGATGCCACCGCCGGGCGCTTCGACGATCGTGGCCCGGAGGTCGTTGATCACATAGGTGTCATCGCCAAGGCCGCCACGCAGGAAATCGGCCCCGCCCCTGCCTTCCAGGCGATTGGCGGCCGCATCGCCGGTAATATCGTCGGCACCGACGGTGCCGGTCACATTCTCGACGCTGATCAGCGTATCGGTGCCCGAACCGTCACCGGTTGCCGTGCCCGTCAGCAGATTGACGGTGACAGGGCTCGAGGCATTGGCATAACTGGCCGTGTCGGCACCATCACCGCCATCCAGCCTGTCCGAGCCCAGGCCGCCGATCAGGATATCGTTGCCGCCCAGGCCCTTGAGATGATCGTCGCCCACACCACCATCCAGCGTGTTCGCCAAACCATCGCCGGTGATGTCGTCAGCCCCCTGCGTGCCGATGACGTTTTCAATGCTGTGCAGGTAGTCATTGCCCAGGCCATGGCCGGTGGCCCGGCTTGTTGTCAGGTTGACGGTCACCCCCGCGGACGAGGCCGCATAGCTGGCCGTATCGATCCCGTCGCCGCCATAAAGCCTGTCGCCGCCGGCACCACCGATCAGCGTGTCATTGCCGCCCCATCCCTCGAGTTCGTCATTGCCGCCCGCGCCATTCAGGACGTCATCACCCGAGCCGCCTTCAATATGGTCGGCGGATGGACCTCCGGTGGAACTCCAGTAGGCCTGCGTCACAAGGATATCTCCATTGGCAAAGTACAGGGTCGTCGGCACCCATGACATTGGTGGTTACGCGAACAGGAAGTCGCCGGAGTTCAGCAGGCCCACCCCATAGTCTTGAAGCGTGATGGTATTGGCCGTGTTGTAGGTGATCACGACATCCGACCCGACCTGGACGGCATGCATCACCACATCCGTGAAGTCGGTGAACAAGCCATCCTGGAAACTGATCACGTCGGCCGAGGCAAAATCGGTGATCGTGTCTTTGCCGAAGTTGGCGCCGAACACGAAGGTGTCCGCCCCGCCGCCGCCGGTCAGGATATCGTTGCCACGCAGGCCGGCCAGGGTGCTCGCACCGTTGCTGCCGGTCATCACATTGGCCAAGCTGTTGCCGGTGACCGTCACCGCCTGCGACGTGGTGACGATCAGGTTCTCCAGGCCCGAGCCCAGGGTGTAGGAGACACTGGTCCGCAACGTGTCGACACCGTCGCCGTTGGCTTCCGAGACCAGGTCGGTCACGGAGTCCACGACATAGGTATCGTTGCCCAGGCCGCCGCGCAGGTTGTCGTCGCCGGTGCCGCCGTCCAGCCAGTCGGCCCCGTCACCGCCCAGCAGCTTGTCGCTGCCGCCCTTGCCCAGCAGCGTGTCGTCGCCGCCGAGGCCTTCGAGCGTGTTGTTGGCGCCGTTGCCGGTAAGCGTGTTGGCAAGGCTGTTGCCGGTGCCGGACAAGGCAGCGGTACCGCGCAGCAGCAGACCCTCGACATTGGCGCCCAGCGCGTAGTTCAGCGTGGTCTCGACCGTGTCGAAGCCGGCATCCGCCGCCTCCTCCACCACGTCGCTTGGATGATCGACGACATAGGTGTCGTTGCCCAGGCCGCCGCGCAGCGTGTCGGTGCCGCGCCCGCCATTCAGATCGTCGTCACCCGCACCGCCGGTCATGACATTGGCCAGGGTGTTGCCGGTCGCGTCGAGATTGCCCGTGCCCACGAACGTCAGGTCCTCCAGCTCGGCCCCCAGGACATAGGCATGGAGCGAGGTCAGCACCGTGTCGTGGCCGGCGTTCCGCGTCTCCACCACCACATCGCCCACATTGTCGACGACATAGGTATCGTTGCCCAGGCGCCCCGTCAGGCGGTCGGCACCCAGGCCGCCGTCGAGGCGGTTGTCGCCGCCGTCGCCGCTGATGTCGTCGGCCCCGTTCGTGCCCATGACGTTCTCGATGCCGACGAGCGTGTCGTTGCCCAGGGTGTGGCCCGACGACGTCCCCGCGGCAAGATCGACGGTGGCGGCATTGATGGTATTGCCGAAGCCGACCGTGTCGTTGCCGGCGCCGCCGTCGAGAAGGTCGCCGCCGCCGCCGCCGATCAGCAGGTCGTCACCGCCCAGCCCCGGAGGTAGTCGTTGCCGCCGGCCCCGTTCAGGACGTCGTTCTCCGGGCTGCCGCCATGGTTTTCGCGGGCCGAGGTACCGACCCAGTTCACGGCTGACGCCGCATGGCCCAGGATGACGTGGACCGAGTTTTCCAGCCGCGTGCCGGCGACGAGGTCGTCGACCCCATCGCCGTTCACGTCGCCCGCGGCCTGGACGATCAAGCCGCCCCAGCTGCTGGTGGTGTCTATGCCTGTGGCCACGATCTGGAAGCCATTGTCGCCGTCGACGCTGGTGGCATCGAGGCCCCCCGTGCCGACATCCGCCCGCCCGAAGACCACGTAATCATTGCCGATCAGGAAATCGTCCAGACCGTCGGCATTGATGTCGCCGGCCCGGCCTACCCAGCGCGTGCCGGCATTGACGATCTGGAAGCCATCGCTGCCGTCCACGGCACTCGCGTCGATCGCGGCGGGGCCGGCCGCCCGGCCATAGACGACATAATACGGATCGCTGCTCGTCCGGCCCGACATGCTGACGACGAGGTCGTCCAGCCCATCGCCGTCGACGTCGCCGACCGTACCGACGGTCCTCGCATCGGTCAGCTTGAAGCCGTTGGTGCCGTCAAGAGACGTGAGGTCGAAGAATCCGGGCGCGAGGCCCGCGCCGCCGTAGACCACATAGTGGTCGACGCCGCTGGAATCGCTGACGCCCACCACCACGTCGGTGATCCCGTCGCCGTTGACGTCGCCAGCCCCATTGATTTCAAAGGGCGACGCCCCCGTGAAGGCGAGGCTCGGGGCGCTGCCGCGGTTCACATTGTCGGGAAGGCCCGTGGCACTGCCAAAGACCACCTTGGGGTGGGAGCCGTCCTGGACATAGACGACGACATCGTCAAAGCCGTCGCCGTTCACATCGCCGAGCGGCACCAGCCACGATGGGTCGACGTCCTCCAGGCCGCGGTCGCCGAAGCGCTTGCCGGTCGTCGCCGCGCTGCCGCCGCCATACTGGATGCGGCCGTAGTCATGGAAGAATATTTCTGTCCAGGAATCGCCGTATTCGTATTCGTAGTAGGTTTCCGTTGCGTAGAAGGCATGGTGGTCGAAATCGGCGAAGCCGTCGCCGTTGACGTCGCCGATCCCCACGATCCAGCTCTCATACTCGGTGAGATCGTCGGGCAGCGTGGCCGTGCGGGTTTCGAAAGGAAATTCGTTGCTGACGGTGGTCGACGGCGCGAATGGCCCCTGCCCCCCGAGCAAGATGGTTGGCCCGTCGAAGGAATTGACGGCAATGTCATCAAAGCCGTCGCCATTGACGTCGCCCAGGGTGGCGATCGAGTAACCGAAATTGTAACTGCCGGCTTCGCTGACAAGGTGGAAACCGTTTTCGCCGTCGAGATCGGCGAGGTCGAAGGTCTCTGCAAAGGCTGGCATTCGTCCCTCCCCCGGGAACAGGTAGCAGCAGGGCCACTATATACTATCGTGGGGTGCCGGGCGACTCCGGTACCCCACGATGGTAAGCAGTCCGCGGTTTACGCAAACAGGAAGTCGCCGGCGTTCAGGTTGCCGAGCACATAGTTTTCGATCGTGATCGTGTGGGCGTGAGCGTGGTCGATCACCACATCGGCCCCCGATTGGCTGGCATGGGCCATGACATCGGCGAAATCGGTGAACAAGCCGTCCTCGAACCTGATCAGGTCGTTGGCGGCGAAATCGGTGATCCGGTCATGGCCGAAGCCGGTGCCGAAGACGAAGGTATCGGCGCCGCTGTCCCCGGTCAGGGTATCGTTGCCGCCGCCGCCGGTCAGGACATTGGCCCCGTTGCCGCCGGTCAGGATGTTGGCCAGATTGTTGCCGGTCCCGTTTGCCGCCTGTGACGTGGTGATGATCAGGTTGTCGAGGCCCGAGCCCAAGGTGAACGACACGCTGGTCCGCACCGTGTCGACGCCGCCGCCGTTGGCCTCGCTGGCCACGTCCCCCACGGAGTCGACGACATAGGTGTCGTCGCCCAGGCCGCCGCGCATGCTGTCGTCGCCGGTGCCGCCATCGAGCAGATCGGCCCCCTCGGCGCCCAGCAGCTTGTCGTTGCCGCCCTTGCCCAGCAGGGTGTCATCGCCGCCGAGGCCGCTCAGCGTGTTATTGGCGGCATTACCCGTCAAGGTGTTCGCAAGCCCGTTGCCGGTGCCCGACAACGCGCCGGTGCCACGCAGCAGCAGGGCATCCACATTGTCGCCCAGGGTGTAGTTCAGCGTCGTCTCGACGGTGTCGAGGCCCTCGCCAACCGCCTCTTCGACCACATCGCCTGGATGATCCACGATATAGGTATCGTCGCCCGTGCCGCCGTGCAGCGTATCCGTGCCACGGCCCCCGTTCAGCTCGTCATGGCCAGCGCCGCCGTACAGGACGTCATTACCCAGGCTGCCGTTCAAGGCGTCGTCGCCGCTGCCGCCTTCGATGTTGTTCGCCAGCTTGTTGCCGGTGGCGCTGAAATTGCCCGAGCCGACATAGGTGAGGTTTTCCACGTTGGCGAAAAGCGTCAGCGCGGCCAACCTCGTCTCCACCGTATCGTTGCCCTCGTTGGGGTCTTCGCCCAGGGTGTCGCCGACATTGTCGACGACATAGGTATCGTCCCCGAGGGACGCGTCCATCAGGTCGGCGCCAGCCCCGCCGTCCAAGCGGTTGTTGCCGAAGCTGCCGATGATGAAGTCGTCGAATTGGCTGCCGATCACATTCTCGATGCTGAACAGCGTGTCGTTGCCGATGCCGGGTCCGGTCGCGCCTCCCGTCAGAAGCTGCACGTTCACACCGCCCAGGGCGCCCACGAAAGAGGCCGTGTCGATACCCTCGCCGCCGTCGAGGATGTCGCCGCCGGGGCCGCCGATCAGGGTGTCGTCACCGCCGATGCCTTTGAGGTGGTCCTTGCCGCCGGCGCCGTTCAGGATGTCGTCGTCGCCGCTGCCGACATGCAGCTCATTGGCCGAGGTACCCACCCAGTTCTGCGCCGGGCCGACGTGGCCGAAGATGAAGAAGACCATGCCCACGGCATTGGGATATTGTGCGTAGCTGTACTCGCCGGCCGGATCATCGGCGAAAGGCGTGCCGACGGCGAGATCGTCGAAGCCGTCGCCGTTGATGTCGCCAGCAGCGGTGAAGTTCCAGCTTCTGATGTCGATCCCCGTGCCGACGACAGAAAAGCCATTGGTGCCGTCGAGGGTGCTGACGTCGATGTCGGGAACCGTGAAGCCGGCCTGGCCGAACACGACATGGCCGCTGTTCAGGACGAGGTCTCCCAGGCCGTCGCCGTTCAGGTCGCCGGCGGCTTTGGCGGTCGTGGTCGAGCCGGTGATGCGGAAGCCGTTGGTGCCGTTGATCGAGGCGAGATTGATGCCGGCACCGAAACCGGAAGCCTTGCCGAACACGACATAGGAGGTGGCCGCGCCCGAGGCAAAGACCACGATATCGTCGAAGCCATCGCCGTTCACGTCGCCCGCCGAGGCGACCGACCTGCCGGCCATGTCGCCGGCTGCCGCGCCGACGATCTTGAAGCCCGTCGTGCCATCAACCGTGGCCGGGTCGAAGCTGGCCGCGAAGCCGCCGGCCTTGCCGAAGACGAGATAGGCCTCGCCCGAATTGGTGCCGTTGGTGTCGGCCTGGCTGTTGCCGATGATGAGGTCGCCGAAGCCGTCGCCGTTGACGTCGCCCGCAGAGGTGTAAGGGCCGACGACGCCGGTCAGCGCAAAGCCGTTGGTGCCATCAAGGCCCGTGGCATCGACGAATTCAGTGAAGCCGCCGGCCTTGCCGAAGACGACGCTGGTGCCCAGGAACAGGTCGCTGAAGCCGTCGCCATTGACGTCGCCCGCGGCGCTGACCGTGCCGTCCTGCACCTTGAAGCCGTTGGTGCCGTTGACAGTCACCAGACTGTAGGGCAACGCCCCATCCGAGCCGAAGACGACATAGTTCGCCGGCGTATAGTAAAGGGTGCCGCCGCCCCCACTGGCGATGAAATCGGCGAAGCCGTCGCCGTTGACATCGCCTGCCCCCTGGACGCGACCGAAATATTCGTACTCGCCGCCTTCGGGGACGAATTCGAAGCCGCCCAGGCTGCCCAGGGCCGGATGCGGCGCGTCCGTGCCCCGGATGAGTTGCACGGCGCCGTCGTACCAGGCGCCGACGCGGGTGGCGCCGGACAGGACATCATCGAAACCGTCGCCGTTGATATCGCCGACGCCGGCCACATGGTCGCCGTTGAATTCCGCCTGATAGTCGCCAGGCCCGACAAGGGCGAAGCCGTCAGAGCCGTTCAGGGCAGCCAGATCGATCGTGGACGGAAAAGCCGGCATGTGTCCCCCGAACGCTATGCAGCACATACGGCGATTATACCCGCCTGTTGTTGCAGCCTTGCGGCTGAGCGGCAGCATCATGCCGAAAGTTGCAGGCCAGGTCCAGTTCCACACGCCGGCCGCGAGCCGGCCTAGCGGCGCGGATGCCACAACAAGTGTACGGCGAGGCCCAGCAACGCAGCACCCAGCCCCAGTAGCGACACCGCCAGCCAGCCGCCGTTCACCCAGGCGATGCTGGCGGCACCCGAGCCCATGGCCCCGACCGAAAACAGCGCGGTCATGAAGACCGTGTTGATGCGGCTGCGGGCCGCCGGTTCCAGGGCGAAGATCCGCGCTTGGTGCGAGACCATCGAGAGCTGAACCCCGAAATCGATCACGATCACGCCGATGATGAGGCCCGTCAGGTTGGGCAGCAGGGCGAAATCGAGGAAACCCACGGCCACCAGTGCGACACCGGCGCCGATGGTCACCGCCGGGCCACGGGTATCGGCCAGGCGCCCGGCAATGGGGCGGCGAACACACCGACCAGCGCCAGGATGCCGAACAGCCCGGCGACATCGGCCCCCAGCAGGAAGCGCGGGCTGGCGAGGTAGAGCGCCAGGGTCGACCAGAACACCGAGAAGCCCCAGAACAGGGTCGACTGGACGACGGCCGATTTGATCAGCAGCGGGTTGCGCCTTGCCACCGCACCGATCGAGGCGAGCAGGGCCAGATAGCGCGTGTCGGGACGGGCACGGCCCCTGGGCAATATCCGCCCCAGCATGACGCCCAGGCCGATGGTCAGCAGCGCCGCCAGCCAATAGGTGGTGCGCCAGCCGAAATGTTCCCCGACCAGGCCGGAAAAGACCCGGGCCAGCAGAATGCCGGCCAGCAGGCCGCTCATCACCACGCCGACCACCCGGCCCCGGCTGCCGTCGTCGGCCAGTTCCGCGGCAAAGGGAATGATCTGCTGGGCGATGGACGAGGCGATGCCGATGGCTACCGAACCGACGATCAGCACCACGAGATTGGGCGACAGGGCAACCCCGACCAGCGCCAGGGTCAGCGCACCCGCCTGGATCAGGATCAGCCGGCGGCGATCGAGCATGTCGCCCAGGGGCACCAGCAGGAACAATCCCAGCGCATAGCCGATCTGGGTCGCCATCGGCACGATGCCGACGGCCCCCTCGCTCAAGCCCAGGTCGGCGGCGATCAGGCCCAGCAGCGGCTGGCTGTAGTAGAGGTTGGCGACGGCGATGCCGCAAGCGATCGCCATGGCAAAGATGACAAGGCGCCCCACGGGCGGGGCGGCTTCAAGCGTCGATACAGGGCTGGTCATGGGCCAAGCTTAGCCGAGGCCCGGCAACCCGATAATGCCGGGGACGCAGATGGCAGGCTGCGTCGGGTGCATGGCCTGCGGCCCCCGAACCCGTGACAAAAATGCCACAACACACCCCGATGTGATTCAGATCACGGATCCCAAACGCGGAATGTTGCATTCTTGTCCGGACGATACCGTCCAACAAAGGCAAACGAGTTCCATCATGAGCCCCGCTATCCAAGCCACCGCGCCCGAGCAGACTGCTTCGCGACCGGCCGAGACCACCACTACCGAACCTGCCCCTAAGCGCTGTTTCCGCCTGGTTCAGGCCGCCAGCAGCGGCGGCACCGGCGCCTGCACCGGCGTCGTCATCGTGGCCGACGAGCCGCGTTCCCCGAATCGCTGAGGGCAGGCCGCTGCGTTGATGTCCGGCGCGGGCTTTAGCCGCGCCGCTCCAGGAACACGCTGTTGGGATCCGGCGCGTAATCGCCGAACGGCCCCCGCTCGGCAAAACCGAGCGAGCGATAGAGGCTGAGCGCCTCGAGGTTGTGGATGCCGGTCTCCAGCCGAAGCGGGGCAAGGCCGGCTTCCTCGGCCAGGGCGATCAGCCGGTCCAGAATCTTGCGGCCGATGCCCTGGCCCCGGGCGTCCGGCGTCAGATACATGCGCTTGATCTCGCCGAAGCCACGGGGGTCACGCAGCAAGGCGCCGCAGCCCACCGCCGCCCCATCCAGGCGCGCGACCACGAAGGAGACCGCCGGCCCCTTCATGCTCTCGACATCCAGGAAATGATTGCTGTCGGCCGGGTAGAGGCCGGCGTGGAAATCGTCGAGGGCCCGAATCAGCGCCAGCACATCGGGCTGATCGGGCGGCTCGAGCGCGATGGAAATCGTCGCCATCGCCGGGGTTCCTACTCGATCTCGGACAGGACTTTGTTGTTCAGCAGCTCGATCTCGGCCCGAATGTGGCGGTCCGTCAGATCCAGGCCCTTGCCGACAAAGTCGGCCAGAACCTTGCGGACGACGTCCTCGTCACCGGCCTCGACGAAATCCGCGACGATCACTTCCTTGGCATAGGCCTCGGCGGCATCTCCGGACATGCCGAGCTTGCCGGCAGCCCACAGGCCGAGGAGCTTGTTGCGCCGGGCGACGGCGCGGAATCGCTTGTCCTCGTCATGGGCGAACTTGGCCTCGAAGCCGGTTTCGCGATCCTTGAAATCGACCATTACGCATCCCCTGAAGTAGCGAAATCTTGCCCGGATATAAGGGGATCAGCGGCCTTCTTGGCAAGGGGCGATCGGCCGCGCCCGGGCTTTCATGGGCGGATTGTTTATCGGGGACCATCCTGTATGGTCCCGCTTCGCGCGGAGCCCTATGGGCTTGACCGCGCCGGCTTCGTTTTCTCGATCTGGCCCCGCCAGAGGACTTAATCACCCATGAGCCGCCGCAAGCAGATTTACGAGGGCAAGGCGAAGATCCTTTACGAAGGGCCCGAGCCTGGCACCCTGGTGCAATATTTCAAAGACGATGCGACCGCCTTCAACAATCAGAAGAAGGGGACGATCACGGGTAAGGGCGTGATCAACAATCGCATCTCCGAATATATCATGACCTTGCTCAACGAGATCGGCGTGCCGACGCATTTCGTCCGGCGGCTGAACATGCGCGAGCAGTTGATCAAGGAAGTGGAGATCATTCCGCTCGAGGTCGTGGTGCGCAATGTCGCCGCCGGCTCGATCTCGACCCGACTCGGGATTCCCGAGGGCACGCAACTGCCCCGTTCGATCGTCGAGTTCTTCTACAAGGCCGACGAGCTCAACGACCCGATGGTGACCGAAGAGCATATCACCGCCTTCGGCTGGGCCTCGCCCCAGGACATCGACGACGTCATGGCCCTGGCGCTGCGGATCAACGATTTCCTGATCGGCCTGTTCTTAGGCGTCGGCATCCGCCTGGTCGACTTCAAGGTCGAATTCGGCCGGCTGTGGCAGAACGACGAGATGCGCATCATCCTGGCCGACGAGATCAGCCCGGACAATTGCCGCCTGTGGGACATCCGCACCAACGAGAAGCTGGACAAGGACCGCTTCCGTCGCGACCTCGGCGGCTCGGAAGAGGCCTATCAGGAAGTGGCGCGTCGCCTGGGGATTCTCCCCGAAGGCGGCCCCCGCGACATGAAAGGCCCGAGGTGATGCAGTAGGTAGGTGTAAAGGGAAGGCGTCGTCCCGGCCTCGAGCCGGGATCTTGTGACGAAAAAGCACCTGCGCCCGTCCCGACGAGATCCCGGATAACCGCTGTCGCGGTTTCCGGGATGACGATTCAGAGCTTAAAGCAACGAACAGGTGATCCAGTGAAGGCGCGCGTCCACGTCACGCTGAAACACGGCGTTCTCGATCCCCAGGGCAAGGCGATCGCCGGCGCCCTAGCCTCGCTGGGCTTTGGCGGTGTCGAAGATGTCCGGCAGGGCAAATACCTCGAACTCGAACTGGCCGAGACCGACGCCGCCAAGGCACAGGCAGCGGTCAAGGCGATGTGCGAGAAGCTGCTGGCCAACACGGTGATCGAAAACTACTCGATCGAGCTGGTGTAACCATGAAGGCGGCCGTCGTCGTCTTCCCCGGATCGAACCGCGAGCGCGATGTGGCGCTGGCCATCGAACGGGCCGCGCACCGCCCCGCCAGCTATGTCTGGCACGGTGACACCGACCTGCCCGAGGGCACCGACCTGGTCGTGCTGCCCGGCGGCTTCTCCTATGGCGACTATCTGCGCTGCGGCGCCATGTCGGCGCTCTCGCCGATCATGCGCGCGGTCAAGGACCATGCCGCCCGCGGCGGTGCCGTGATCGGCATCTGCAACGGCTTCCAGATCCTGGCCGAGGCCGGCCTGGTGCCGGGCACCTTGATGCGCAACGCCTCGCTGAAATTCGTCTGCCGCGACGTGCACCTGCGGGTCGAGGCGACCAACGCCGCCTTCACCTCGCTGTACCAGCCGGGCCAGGTCATCCGCGTGCCGGTCGCCCATGCCGAGGGGAACTATTTCGCGGATGACACGACGCTCGATCGCCTGGAAGGCGAAGGCCTCGTCGCCTTCCGCTACTGCGATCCGGCTGGCCAGATCACGCCCGACTCCTCGCCCAACGGGGCCTCGCGCAATATCGCCGGTGTCTTCAACGAGACCCGCAACGTGCTGGGCCTGATGCCTCACCCTGAGAACATGACGGAAGACGTGATCGGCGGGACCGATGGCGCCATCCTGTTCGAAAGCCTCGTCAAGGCCCTTCCGTAATGACCGAGATTACGCCAGAGATCGTCGCCGAGCATGGCTTGGCCCCCGACGAATATGCCCGCGTCCTGGATATCATGGGGCGCGAACCCAACCTGACCGAACTGGGCATCTTCTCGGTCATGTGGTCCGAGCATTGTTCCTACAAATCCTCGCGCATCCACCTGAAGAAGCTGCCGACCACCGGCCCGCAGGTCATCTGCGGCCCCGGCGAGAATGCCGGCGTGGTCGACCTGGGCGATGGCCTGGCCGCCGTCTTCAAGATGGAAAGCCACAACCACCCCAGTTACATCGAGCCCTACCAGGGCGCCGCGACCGGGGTCGGCGGCATCCTGCGCGACGTCTTCACCATGGGTGCCAGGCCGATCGCGATCCTCGATCCCCTGCGCTTCGGCAGCCCGGAACACCCCAAGACCCGGCACTTGGTCTCGGGCGTGGTCGCCGGCATCGGCGGTTACGGCAATTGCATGGGCATTCCCAACGTCGGCGGCGAATGCACCTTCCATCCGGCCTATGACGGCAACATCCTGGTCAATGCCATGACCGTCGGTCTCGCTCAGACGAACAAGATTTTTTATTCGGCGGCGGCGGGCATCGGCAATTCCGTGGTCTATGTCGGCTCCAAGACCGGGCGCGACGGCATCCACGGCGCCACCATGGCCAGCGCCGAATTCGACGAGAACTCGGAAGAGAAGCGCCCGACCGTGCAGGTGGGCGACCCCTTCGTCGAAAAACTGCTGCTGGAAGCCTGCCTCGAACTGATGGCGGGCGATTCGATCGTCGCGATCCAGGACATGGGCGCCGCCGGCCTCACCTCGTCCTCGGTCGAGATGGCCTCCAAGGGCGGTGTCGGCCTGGAACTGACCCTCGACGACGTGCCCCAGCGCGAAACCGGCATGACGGCCTACGAGATGATGCTCTCGGAAAGCCAGGAACGCATGCTGATGATCCTCAAGCCCGGGCGCGAGCAGGAAGCCCTGGCGATCTTCGAGAAATGGGGCTTGGCCTTTGCCGTGATCGGCAAGGTTACCGATACCGGCCACCTGGTGCTGCGCCACAAGGGCGACGTGGTGGGCGACATCCCGGTCGAGCCGCTGACCGAGCGGGCGCCGATGTATGACCGCCCCTGGGTGCCGACGCCCAAGTCGGCGGCGATCGCGGCCGAGGACGTGCCGGCCAGCCGCGACTTAGGGGACACCCTGGTCAAGCTGCTGGGCACGCCCGACCTGTGTTCCAAGCGCTGGATCATCGAGCAGTACGACCATCTGGTCGGCGGCGACACCGTGGTGCGGCCCGGCGGCGACGCCGCCATGGTGCGCATCCGCGAGACCCACAAGGGCCTGGCCGTCACCACCGACTGCACCCCGCGCTATGTCTTCGCCGACCCGGTCGAGGGCGGCAAGCAGGCGGTGGCCGAGACCTGGCGCAACATCACCGCGGTCGGCGGCACGCCGCTCGCGATCACCGACTGCATGAATTTCGGCAACCCGCAGCGGCCCGAGATCATGGGCCAGTTCGTGGGCGCCATCGAAGGCATCGCCGCGGCCTGCCGCGCGCTCGACTACCCCGTCGTCTCGGGCAATGTCTCGCTCTACAACGAGACCATGGGCGCCGGTGTGCAGCCGACGCCGGCGATCGGCGGCATCGGCCTGCTGAACGACTACCACCGCTTCGCCTCGGTCCGCTTCAAGGCACCGGCCGAGACCATCGTGCTGGTCGGCGAGACGGCCGGCTGGCTGGGCGCCTCGATCTACCTGCGCGAAATCGCCGGCCGTGAAGACGGTGCCCCGCCGCCGGTGGATCTGGCCGTCGAGAAGCGCAACGGCGACTTCGTGCGCGGCCTGATCCAGGCGGGCGAGGTGGTTACCTGCCACGACGTCGCCGATGGCGGCCTGCTGGTCGCGGTCGCTGAAATGGCCCTGGCGGGCAACGAGGGCGCCACCCTGGCCACGCCGGACGGCGCCGGCCAGCTTCACGCCTTCTGGTTCGGCGAGGATCAGGGCCGCTATGTCCTGGGTCTCACGCCCGACCGGGTGGAGAGCGTGATCGACCGCGCCCGCGCTGCCGGCGTGCCGGTCAGCGTTTTGGGCACCACGGGCGGTAATTCTCTCACCATCGACGGCGCGAATAAGGCTACACTGGCCGACATGCGTGCCGCCCACGAGGGTTGGCTGCCGGCCTACATGGCCCAACAAGCCTGAATCCGCCGTCTCGAAGGACCCATCGGGTCGTCCCTGGCGTTCGGTCTTTGCGAGCGACCGAACGAAAGGGACTGACCGATGAAGATCCGCCTCGGCTACGAGATCAGCTACGACCTGCCGCAGCCGACGCCGATGGTCCTGATGCTCAGCGTCCATGCCTCGCGCATGGGCGACCTGCTCGAACCCGACGAGATGCACACCAGCCCGCTACTGCCTGTACACTATTATTATGACGGTTTCGGCAACCGCTGCGCCCGCATCCATGCCCCCAAGGGCCGGCTGAAACTGTCGGGCCGGACCCTGATCACCGACAGCGGCCAGCTGGACTACATCCCCTATGACGCGCCGCAGATCGCCGTGCAGGACCTGCCCGACGAGACCATCGTCTACCTCCTGGGCAGCCGCTATTGCGAGACCGACAAGCTGTCGGATTTCGCCTGGGCGACCTTCGGCAAGACGCCGCTGGGCTGGCCCCGGGTGAAGGCCATCCTCGACTTCGTCCACGGCCATATCCGCTTCGACTACATGCAGGCGCGGTCCACCCGCTCGGCCTTCGATGCCTTCCAGGAACGGGTCGGCGTCTGCCGCGACTATGCCCACTTGGCGGTGACCCTGATTCGCTGCATGAACATCCCGTCGCGCTATTGCACCGGCTACCTGGGCGACATCGGCGTGCCGCCCGACGTAAACCCCGGCGACTTCAGCGCCTGGATCGACGTCTACCTGGGCGGCCGCTGGTACACGGTCGACGCCCGCCACAACAGGCCGCGCATCGGCCGCATCCTGATGGCGCGCGGGCGCGATGCCTCGGACGTGCCGCTCAGCAACAGCTTCGGCGCCAATGTCCTCGCCGGCTTCACCATCATCACCGACGAGGTCAAGGAACCGGCACTCGTTGAGAGCGCCCGGGCGATACTGTAGCGTGATGCCTGGTCAGCAAGCCTGGAGAGACTCGAATGCCGATGGAAGCGGGGCGGATCAAGAGCCTGATCGAAGCGGCTTTTCCCGATGCCAAGGTAACGATCGAGGATCTGCGCGGCGACGGCGACCACTATGCCGCCCAGGTCGTCTCGTCCGCCTTCAAGGGCAAGAGCCGGGTCCAGCAGCACCAGATGGTCTATCAGGCCCTGCGCGGCGCCATGGGCGGCGAGTTGCACGCCCTGGCCCTGCAGACCCAGCCGCCGCCCGAGAAATAAGGCGCCAGGATGCCATAGTCAGCGCCTTCGCCTGACAAGTGATGTTTTATACATCAAATTACATCGTTGAAATCCCTCCGCACTGAGCCTAAGAATCGACACGGATAGTCGAATTCTGCTTGTGTCGGAGGGTCGATGATCACCGCCTCTCAACTTCGCGCCGCCCGCGCCCTTCTGGGGATCGACCAACGTGGCCTTGCCGGGCTGTCGGGGCTTTCCGTGCCGACCATCCAGCGCATGGAAGCGAGCGACGGCGTGGTCCGGGGCAATGTCGACTCGCTCATGAAACTGGTCGGCGCCCTGAATGCGGCCGGCATCGAGCTGATCGACGGCGATGCCGTCAGCCATGGCGGCGGCCGCGGCGTGCGCCTCAAGACCGCCGATGCCGGGTCGCCGTCGCCCTCGCCGTCGAGGGCTGCGCCGGCATCCACGCGGTGACGCCGTGCCCGTGATCGCCGCGCTGGGCTGTGTGGCGGGGCTTCTCGCCGTCTCGGTGCTGGCGGTCGCCTGCGGGCGCATGAGCGCGGCCACGCGCCTCGTCTATGGCGCCACCCTGGTTGTTACCGCGACCGGGCTTGGCGTGGCGCTCCTTGCCCTCGCGAGCGGGCCGAGCCAGGTGACCCTGCCCGTCGGCCTGCCCTGGCTGGGTGCCCATTTCCGGCTCGACGCCCTGGCCGCCTTCTTCCTTGTGGTGGTCAACCTGGGTGGCGCGGCCGCCAGCCTCTACGGCATCGGCTATGGCGCCCATGAGCACGAGCCGCAGCGGGTGCTGCCGTTCTTCCCGGCCTTCCTGGCGGGCATGAATCTCGTGGTGCTGGCGGACGACGCCTTCGCCTTCCTGCTGTCCTGGGAGTTCATGTCGCTGTCGTCCTGGGCGCTGGTCATGGCGCATCACCGCGAAGCGGGCAATGCCCGCGCGGGCTTCGTCTATATCCTGATGGCCAGTTTCGGCACGCTGGCCCTGCTGCTGGCCTTCGGCCTGCTGGCCGGGCCCGAGGGCGGCTATGCCTTCGACACCATGCGCGCCGCCCACCCGCCGCCCGTCCTGGCCGGTCTCGTGCTCGGCCTTGTCCTGCTCGGCACCGGCTCGAAGGCCGGCCTCGTGCCGCTGCATGTCTGGCTGCCCCTGGCGCACCCGGCCGCGCCCAGCCATGTCTCGGCCCTGATGAGCGGGGTCATGACCAAGGTTGCGGTCTATGGCTTCGTGCGCATCGTCTTCGACCTGCTCGGCCCGACGGCATGGTGGTGGGGGGTGCCGGTCCTCGCCGTGGGCGGCGCGACCGCGGTCCTGGGCGTGCTCTATGCCCTGATGCAGGACGACCTCAAGCGCGTGCTGGCCTACAGCACGATCGAGAACATCGGCCTCGTCTTCGTCGGGCTGGGCCTGGCGCTGGCCTTCGACGCCAACGGCCTGCCGGCGGCCGGCGCGCTCGCCCTGACCGCCGCCCTGTTCCACGTCTTCAACCACGCCCAGTTCAAGAGCATCCTGTTCTTCGGCGCCGGCGCCGTGCTGAGCGCCACCGGCGAGCGCCACCTGGGGCGCCTGGGCGGCCTGATTCACCGCATGCCCGCGACCAGCATCGCCTGCCTGGTCGCCTGCATGGCCATCTCGGCGCTGCCGCCGCTCAACGGTTTCGCCTCGGAATGGCTGGCGTTCCAGGCGATCTTGCTCAGCCCCGAACTCTCCCAGTGGGGCCTGAAGCTGATGGTGCCGGCGGTGGGGGCGCTGCTGGCCCTGTCCGCCGCCCTGGCGGCGGCCTGTTTCGTGCGGGTCTTCGGGATCACCTTCCTGGGCCGCGCGCGCAGCCCGGTGGCCGCCGCCGCCCGCGAGGTCGATCGCTGGTCGCTGTCGGCCATGTTCATTCTGGCCGCCTTGTGCGTCATCGCGGGCCTGCTGCCGGGCCTGGTGATCGACGGCCTTGCCCCGGTGGTGCAGGGCCTGGTGGGCGAGCGCATGCCGCGGCAACTCGGCGATGCCTGGCTCTCGATCGTGCCGGTGATGGAGAGCCGCAGTTCCTACAACGGCCTGCTGGTCCTCGTCTTCATCGCCGCCTCGGCCTCCATCGCGGCCTTCGTCATTCACCGCCTGGCCTCGCGCGCCGTGCGCCGCGCGCCGGCCTGGGACTGCGGCTTTCCCAATGCCGATCCGGCAACGCAGTACACCGCCAGCAGCTTCGCCCAACCGATCCGCCGGGTCTTCGGCTCGTCGGTATTCGGCGCGCGCGAGACGGTCGACATGCCGCCGCCCGGCGACCTGCGGCCGGCGCGCTTCACGGTCGAGTTGCGCGATTTCGCCTGGGAGCTGATCTATACGCCGATCGCC
This sequence comes from Oleomonas cavernae, assembly GCF_003590945.1. NCBI lineage: Bacteria > Pseudomonadati > Pseudomonadota > Alphaproteobacteria > Acetobacterales > Acetobacteraceae > Oleomonas > Oleomonas cavernae. Next base: position 2,195,761 of record NZ_QYUK01000011.1, read on the forward strand.
AGGGCGGTTGCCTTCCTGGCCGAGCGCCTGAACCATCTCCAGTTCCTCACCATTCGCCGCTATCTCAGCCTGGTGTTCTTCGCGCTCATCTCCCTGCTGCTCATGCTGGCGATCTGGCCATGATCGCGGATCTCCTTATTCAGGGCACGCAGATGACCCTGGTCCTGCTGCTGGCGCCGCTGCTCACCGGCTTCGTGCGCAAGGTGAAGGCCCGCTTCCTGCGCCGCCGCGGCCCGCCCCTGCTCCAGCCTTACCGCGATCTCATCCGGCTCATGCGCAAGGAAGTCGTGCTGGCGCACAATGCCTCGTGGCTGTTCCGCATCATCCCCTATCTGATCTTTGCGGGGACCTGGGTCGCGGCGGCCCTGATCCCGACCTTCGCCACCGGCCTCATGTTCAGTTGGACGGCCGATCTCATCGCGATCACCGCGCTCCTGGGCAGCGCCCGCTTCTTCCTGGCGCTGGCGGGCATGGACGTGGGCACCAGCTTCGGCGGCATCGGTTCCAGCCGCGAGGTGATGATCGCCTCGCTGGCCGAGCCGGCGATGATCATGATCGTGTTCACCCTGGCGCTGCTGGCCGGTTCGACCCAGCTTTCCACCGTGGCCGGCGTCATGCTGTCGCCCACGATCGGCTTGCGCGTCTCGCTGGGCCTTGCCCTGATCGCGCTGATCCTGGTAGCCATCGCCGAAAATGCCCGCATCCCCATCGACAACCCGGCAACCCACCTGGAACTCACCATGGTTCACGAGGCCATGGTGCTGGAATATTCCGGCCGCCACCTGGCGGTGATCGAACTCGCCGCCGCGCTGAAGCTGCTGCTCTATGTCTCGCTCATCGCCTGCGTCTTCGTGCCCTGGGGCCTGGCGCCCGCCGGGGCCACGCTGGGCGCCCTGCTCGCCGGTGCCGCCCTCTATGTCGCCAAGCTCGCGGTCGGCGGCTTCCTGCTGGCCGTGTTCGAGACCTCGATCGCCAAGATGCGGGTCTTCCGCGTGCCCGACTTCCTGGGCGTGGCGCTCATGCTCGGCCTGCTCGGCACCTTGCTGCTGTTCGTTTCACGGAGCCTCTGATGGGTGGTTTCGTATTTGACGTCGCCCACCTTCTCGCCGGCGGCCTGGTGCTGGGCAGCTTCATGCTGCTCTACCAGGACCGCCTCTATGCCCTGCTGAACGCCTTTGCCCTGCAGGCGGTCCTCCTCGCCCTGTCGGTCGCCTGGCAAGCCTACGGCCAGGATGCGCCGCACCTCTACATCACCGCCGGCATCGCCCTGGTGTTCAAGGCGATCGTCATCCCCGTGGCGCTGCACCGGATCGTCGCCCGACTGGGCATCCACCGCGAGATCGAGACCGCGGTCAGCGTCGGGCCGACCATGCTGGCGGGCATCGCGCTGGTCGCCCTGTCGATGGTGGTGATGCTGCGCGTAACGCCCGACGCCGACCCCCTGGCGCGCGAGGATCTCGCCTTCGCCCTGTCGGTGGTGCTGCTGGGCTTTCTCATGATGGTGAGCAGGCGCAACGCGGTCAGCCAGGTGGTCGGCTTCATGTCGCTGGAAAACGGCCTGATCCTGGCCGCAACCGGCGCCAAGGGCATGCCGCTGGTGGTCGAGATCTCCGTCGCCTTCTCGGTACTGGTGGCCTTCATCGTCATCGGGATCTTCCTGTTCCGCATCCGCGAGCGCTTCGACACCGTCGACGTCAATGCCCTCGACCGGTTCCGGGGGGAGCGCCAATGAACGGGCTGCCGGTCGATGCCATCGGCCTGATCCTGGGGGTTCCCGCGGTTACCGCTGCCCTTTTGGTGGTGCTGCCGGGCTACCGCCTCTCGGCGCGGCTCAACGTGCTCTCGGCCCTGCTCACCCTGGCCGCGGCGCTCTCGCTGCTGGGCGAGAAGCCGGCGCCGACCCCCTATATCCTGGTGGACGACCTCAACATCGTCTTTGTCGTCCTCAACACCTTCGTCGGCTTCACCACCAGCGCGTTCAGTGCAAGTTACATCGCCCACGAGATCGAGACCGGCCGGCTGACGCCCCTGCACCTGCGCTTCTACCATGCCATGTACCAGGTGCTGCTGTTCGCCATGAACCTGGCCCTGATCGCCAACAATATCGGCCTGATGTGGGTGGCGATCGAGATGGCGACGCTGACCACGGTGCTGATGGTCGGCATCTATCGCACCCATGAGGCGATCGAGGCGGCGTGGAAATATTTCATGCTGGGCAGCGTCGGCATCGCACTGGCCCTGTTCGGCACCATCCTGGTCTACATGGCCGCGCGACCGGTGGTGGGCGAGGGTTTCGACGGCATGGTCTGGACCTCGCTGATGGCCAAGGTCGCGGCCTTCGACCCGGCCCTGCTCAATGTCGCCTTCGTGTTCCTGCTGCTGGGCTACGGCACCAAGGTCGGCCTGGCACCGCTCCATGCCTGGCTGCCGGATGCCCATGCCGAGGGCCCGACGCCCATTTCGGCCGTGCTGTCGGGCCTTTTGCTGAATGTCGCCCTCTATGCCGTGCTGCGCTTCAAGCTGCTGCTGGCCGGCAATCCCGGGGCGCTGGCGCCCGGGCCGCTGCTGGTTACCATGGGGCTGACCTCGGTGATCTTTGCCGGCTTCATGCTGTATCGCCGCCGCGACATCAAGCGGATGTTCGCCTATTCGTCGATCGAGCACATGGGCATCATCGCCTTCGCCTTCGGCATCGGCGGCCCGCTGGCCAATTTTGCCGGCCTGCTGCACATGACCATGCACAGCCTGACCAAATCGGCGATCTTCTTCGCCGTCGGCCATATCGCCCAGGCCAAGGGTTCGCAGAAGATCGCCGACATCCGGGGCCTGACCGTCACCCATCCGCTGCTGGGCTGGGGCCTGGTGCTGGGCGTGGTGGCGATCGCCGGCATGCCGCCCATGGGCATCTTCATGAGCGAGTTCCTGGTGGTCAGTTCGACCTTCGCCCGCGAGCCGCTGCTGGCCCTGCCGCTGGTCCTGGGCCTGCTGGTCGCGTTCGGCGCGCTGATGCTGCGCCTCCACGGCCTGGCCTTCGGGGAGCCCAGCGGCAACAATGCCCGGGTGGAGGCGTCCTATCTGCCCCTGGCGGCCCATCTCGCCCTGGTCTTCACCGCCGGCATCTACCTGCCGCCGCCGCTGGTCGAATGGTTCCAGCACGTCGCGCGGATGCTGGGCTAGGCGCGGGAGGGAGATGCCATGGCGACATTGCTCGATACCATCGCCGGCGGCCACCTGGTCGAGGCGCACCGGCCCTACCCCCGCCGGATCGTGGACGCGCCGCTGTGGCAGGCGCTCGGCGCCGGGCTGCACGAGGGGCACTGGCGCCTGCTGGGCCTGTGGGGCGAGCCGGCGGCGGTACACATGGCGTTGCTGGACGAGGCCGCGGGCCTGCCGGCGGTGGCCAGCCTCGCCTGCCCGGACGGGACCTTTCCCTCGGTCGCGCAATATCATCCGCCGGCCAGCCGCCTGGAGCGTGCCCTGTGCGATCTCACCGGCCTGGCCGCGACGGCGGCGCCCGATGCGCGGCCCTGGCTGGACCACGGCCGCTGGGACCTGCGCCATCCCCTGGGCCAACGCCTGCCCGCCGCGACCGAGGTGCCGCCCTACGCCTTCCTGACCGCCGACGGCGAGGGCCTGCACCAGATCCCGGTCGGCCCGGTCCATGCCGGGATCATCGAGCCCGGGCATTTCCGCTTCACCGCCAACGGCGAGGCCGTGGTCCGGCTGGAACAGCGCCTGGGCTATGTCCACAAGGGCATCGAAGCGCTGATGACGGGGGCGTCGATCGAGCGCGCGGCCCGGCTCGCCGGCCGCACCTCGGGCGACAGCACTGTCGCCTACGCCTGGGCCCTCGCCCGCGCCGTCGAGGCCGCCCTGGGCGCAACCGTGCCCGAGCGCGCCGTCTGGCTGCGGGCCCTGATGGCCGAACTCGAACGCCTGGCCAACCACTTCGGCGATATCGGGGCGATCTGCAACGATGCCGCCTTCGCCCTGATGCTGGCCCACTGCGGCGTGCTAAGGGAGCAGGTCCTGCGCGCGGCGAATGCCTGCTTCGGCCATCGCCTGATGATGGACCGCGTCGTGCCCGGCGGCGTCGAGGTCGCCCCCGGCCCGTTGGACACCACGCCCATCCGTAACCTGATCGATGTCGCGACCAAGGCTTTTCCGGCCCTGGTCAAGCTCTATGACAACAAGGCCTCGCTGCAGGACCGGACGGTCGGCACCGGCATCGTCCGCCCCGCCCTGGCGCGACAATACGGCTGCGGCGGCTATGTCGGGCGGGCCTCGGGCCTGGCCTTCGATGCCCGCCGGCAGCTCGCCTACCCGCCCTACGACGGCTTGCGCTTCGAGGTGCCGGTGTTGCGCGAAGGCGACGTCAATGCCCGGGTCTGGATCCGCATCCGCGAGGTCGAACAAAGCCTCGCCCTGGTCGGCCAGATCCTGAAGGCCCTGCCGCCCGACGGGCTGACGCGCATCCCGCTGGCCGAGGTTGACGGACCGAGTGAAGGCGTGGGCCTCGTCGAAGGGTTCCGCGGCGATATCCTGGCCTGGGTCCGCCTGGATGCCGGGGCCCGCGTCGGGCGCTGCCACCTGCGCGATCCGTCATGGTTCCAGTGGCCGCTGCTGGAGGCCGCGATCGAGGGCAACATCGTCGCCGACTTCCCCCTTTGCAACAAATCCTTCAACTGCTCTTATTCAGGGCACGATCTCTAGGCGCCGCGCCATGCAGAAGCTGCTGCTCGAAAGCCTGATCAAGGCCCCGTTCACCGAACCCGCGCCCCAGGCCGACACGGTGGCGCTGGCCGAACTCGCGACCCGGGTCGACCGGGCCGCGCGCGCCCGCCTGGGCCGCAGCCTGTCCATCCGTCAGGTCGATGCCGGTTCGTGCAACGGCTGCGAGCTTGAAATTCACGCCCTGGGCAACGCCTTCTACGACCTGGAACGGTTCGGGCTGCGCTTCGTCGCCTCGCCCCGCCATGCCGACGTGCTGCTGGTGACGGGCCCGGTGACCAGGAACATGCGGGAAGCGCTCCAGCGCACCTATGACGCGACACCGGGGCCCAAATGGGTGGTCGCGGCCGGCGCCTGCGCGCGTGACGGCGGCCTGTTTGCCGACAGCTATGCCTGCGTGGGCGGGGTTGGCGCCGTCATCCCCGTGGACATCCATATCCCCGGCTGTCCGCCGACGCCGACCGCCTTGCTGGGCGGCCTGCTGGCCCTGCTGACGAAAAGCGCCTGAAGCGGCTAGCGCGTGGCCGGCCCCAGGCCGAGCAGGCGGCGCCACCAGGAGGAGCGCACGGGAACGGGGCGACGGGTGCCGGGCGCGAAATCGCGGATGTTCTTGATCGGCGCGGCGGCGGCCGGCGCTTTCGCGGCCTGATAGATCGACGCGGGATGGCGAGGGCGCTGGACCTGGGTTTCCCACAGCAGGCGGCCGTGGAAGCGCTGGGTGTCGCCGTTGAAGCTTTCCATCGCCACCCGGACCCCGGCAATGCCGCCCTTGGCCAGCAGATCCTTGGCAACCGCCCGGGCAGCGACTTCGTCGGTCTGAATCTCGACGACCTGCCAGTCGCCGTTGCCATCCAGGACCGAAACCTCGAAATGAACCTCAGCCGGCGCGCTCATAGACCTGTTCCCGCAATGCCGTCACGGCGTCAATCACCGCGCCAGCATCGGGGAAAATGCTGAAGGAATCCTTGACGGATCACAGGATTTCCAGCGCCCGTTCGGGCGGCCGCGCCGCCACCACGCCCCTGGGGCCGGCGACGATCGGGCGGTTGAGCAGGACCGGGTTGGCGGCGATGGCGTCCAGAATCCTGGTGTCGCTGGCCTTGGGATCGGTGAGGCCCAGTTCCTTGGCCAGCGGTTCCTTGGCCCGCAGCAACTCCCGCGCCCCCGCTGCCTTGGCCAGCCGGCCCAGGTCGGCCCGGCTGGGCGGGGTCTTGAGGTACTCGACCACCACCGGCTCGACACCCTTGTCGCGCAGCACCGCCAGCGCCGCCCGCGACGTGCTGCACTTGGTGTTGTGATAGATCGTGACGGTCATGGATGCCCCCTGCCAGGGTAGTGTCGACAATCGCCGCATATTCTGCGGTGAAAGGGAGATTTATTCGCCGCATAGGTCGAGCGCAAGGACGCTGCCAGATGTTTGGCAGGCTCGTGGCGCGTCCTTCGACAGGCTCAGGATGAGGCCAATCCTGATGGCAAAAATCACAGGCTGCGCGAGATCACCATGCGCTGGACATCGCTGGTGCCTTCGTAGATCTGGCAGACGCGGACATCGCGGTAGATGCGCTCGACCGGGAAATCGGCCAAGTAGCCATAGCCGCCCAGGGTCTGGATCGCGTCGGAGCAGACCTTCTCGGCCATTTCCGAGGCGAAGAGCTTGGCCTGGGAGGCTTCGGTCAGGCAGGGCTGGCCGGCTTCGCGCAAGCTGGCCGCGTGGTGCACCATCAGGCGGGCGGCGGCGATCTGGGTCGCCATGTCGGCGAGGCGGAAGGCGACCGCCTGATGCTCGATGATCGGCTTGCCGAAGGCCACCCGTTCGCGGGCATAGTCGCGGGCGGCCTCGAAGGCGGCACGGGCCATGCCCACGGCCTGCGAGGCGATGCCGATGCGCCCGCCTTCCAGGTTCGAGAGGGCGATGCGATAGCCCTCGCCCTCCTCGCCCAGCAACAGGTCGGCGGGCAGGCGCATGTCGTCGAAGCTGATCTGGCAGGTGTCGGAGGCATGCTGGCCCAGCTTGTCCTCGACCCGGGCGACCTGGTAACCGGGCAGGTCGGTCGGCACGATGAGGGCCGAGATGCCGCGCTTGCCGGCCGCCGGGTCGGTCACGGCAAAGGTGATCACAACGCCGGCATTCTTGCCCGAGGTAATGAACTGCTTGGTGCCCGACAGGATGTAGTGATCACCATCCCGGTGGGCACGGGTCTTCAGGCTGGAGGCGTCCGAGCCGGCCTGGGGTTCGGTCAGGGCGAAGGCGCCGATCTTCTGGCCGGCGGCTAGTGGCCTGAGGAAGCGTTCCTTCTGGTCGTCGTTGCCGAATTTGTAGATCGGCATGCAGCCCACGGAATTGTGCACGCTCATGATCGTGGAGACGGCGCCGCAGCCCGCCGCGATCTCCTCCAGCGCCAGGGCATAGGCGACCTGGCCGGTATCGGCGCCGCCCCATTCTTCGGGCACCAGCATGCCGAGGAAACCCAGTTCGCCCATCTCTTTGAGCGCTTCGGCAGGGAAGCGATGGTCGCGGTCCCATTGCGCGGCAAAGGGTGCCAGGCTGCCCTGGGCGAAGGCCCGGGCGGCGTCGCGGATCTGGACCTGTTCTTGGCTGAGGATCATCGGTTCTGCCTCAATTCAACCGCTCGACCGCCAGCGCGGTGGCCTCGCCGCCGCCGATGCACAGCGACGCGACGCCTTTGCGCAGGCCGTATTTCTCCAGCGCGGCGAGCAAGGTCACGATGATGCGGGCCCCCGAGGCGCCGATGGGATGGCCCAGGGCGCAGGCGCCGCCGTGGACGTTCACCGTGGCAGGGTCCAGCCCCAGATCGCGGATGGCGGCCATGGCGACGACCGCGAAAGCCTCGTTGATCTCGAAGAGATCGACATCCGCCTTCGACCAGCCGGTGCGGTCGTAGAGTTTTTCGATGGCGCCGATCGGCGCGGTCGCGAACAGGCTGGGCGCCTGGGCATGGGTAGCATGGCCGCGGATCGCCGCGATCGGGGTCAGGCCGCGGCGCTCGGCTTCCGACTGACGCAGCAGGACCAGGGCGGCGGCGCCGTCGGAGATCGAACTGGCATTGGCGGCCGTCACCGTGCCGCCCTCGCGGAAGGCCGGCTTGAGCGTGGGGATCTTGTCGAGCTTGGCCTTGGGCGGCTGTTCGTCCAGGGAGATTTCGCGGGCCGCCTTGCCCGAACCGGACGTAACCGGGACGATTTCCTTGGCGAAGCTGCCGTCGCCGATGGCCTTCTGCGCCCGCGTCAGGGATTCGATCGCATAGGCGTCTTGCGCCTCGCGCGAGAACTGATAGGCCTGCGCGCAATCCTCGGCGAAGGTGCCCATCAGGCGGCCCTTGTCATAGGCATCCTCGAGCCCATCGAGGAACATGTGGTCCATCACCTTGGCATGGCCCATGCGCAGGCCGGCGCGCGCCTTTTCCAGCAGATAGGGCGCGTTGGTCATGCTTTCCATGCCGCCGGCCACCACCACATCGGCGCTGCCGGCGACCAGCAGGTCATGGGCGAACATGGCCGCCTTCATGCCCGAGCCGCACATCTTGTTGACCGTGGTCGAGCCGGCCGACAGCGGCAGCCCGGCACCCAGTGCTGCCTGGCGGGCCGGGGCCTGGCCCTGCCCCGCCGGCAGGACGCAGCCGAACACCACTTCCTGGACGGTATCGAGGGCAAGGCCCGCGCGCTCCACCGCCGCCTTGATCGAGGCGGCGCCCATCTGGGCCGCGGTCATGTCCTTCAGGTCGCCCTGAAAGCCGCCCATGGGCGTGCGCGCGGCACCGACGATGACGATGGGATCTTCAGCCATGGTGTTGTCCTTCCAGGTTACTTGGCGGCCATGCGCAGGGCACCGTCCAGGCGGATGACCTCGCCGTTCAGCATGCGGTTCTCGCAGATGTGCTTGACCAGGGCGGCGAATTCCGCCGGCACGCCGAGGCGCGAGGGGAACGGCACCAGCCTGCCCAGGGATTCCCGCACCTCGGGCGCCATGCCGGCCATCATCGGGGTCTCGAAGGTGCCCGGCGCGATGGTGACGACGCGGATGCCGGAACGCGCCAGTTCACGCGCGATCGGCAGGGTCATGCCGGCCACGCCCGCCTTGGAGGCGGCGTAGGCGGCCTGGCCGATCTGGCCGTCGAAGGCGGCGATCGAGGCGGTGTTGACGATCACGCCACGCTCGCCGTCTTCGCCCGCAACACCCGTCGACATCGCCTGGGCGGCAACGCGGATCATGTTGAAGGCGCCGATCAGGTTGACGCCGATGACCTTGGCGAAGCTGTCCAGGCGATGGGGCGCGGCCTTGCCCACGACCTTCTCGCCGATGACGATACCGGCGCAGTTGGCGAGGCCGTGGAGGGTACCGAAGCGGGAGATTGCGGTATCAACCACAGCTTGAGCATCGCCCTCGCTGGTCACGTCGGTGCGCACGAAAACCGCGCGTTCGCCAAGTTCGACCGCCAGACCGCTGTCGTTGACGTCGGCGATGACGGCATTGCCGCCGCCCGCGACGACCATGCGGGCAGTGGCGGCGCCCAGGCCCGAGCTGCCGCCGGTGACAATGAAAGTGTTACCTGCGATCTGCATTCTTCACTGTTCCTTCGACTTGGTAGCCCTCTCCGCCCTTCAGGGGGGAGTGGGTTGGGTGAGGTGGGTGGTCCCGAAGAGCGCCGCGCTGCCCCGGAACCACCTCACCCTTCCCATCGCTGACGCGACGGGCCCCTTCCCTCTCCCCCGCAAGCGGCGGAGAGGGATTAATCAGGCGGCACTCGCCTTGGCCACTTCCTGGTTGCGCAGGATGAAACGCTGGACCTTGCCACTGGGCGTCTTGGGCAGGTCGGTGACGAATTCGACCTCGCGCGGATAGGCATGGGTGGAGAGCCGGCGGCGGACGAACTGCTGGAGTTCCTCGGCCAGTTGCGGCGTCGGCTCGTAACCCTTGGCGAGCACGACGAAGGCCTTGACGATCTCGGTGCGCTCGGGATCGGGCTTGCCCACCACCGCGGCTTCGACCACCGCCGCGTGTTCGATCAGGGCGCTTTCGACATCGAAGGGACCGATGCGGTAACCGGCCGAGGTGATGATGTCGTCCGAGCGGCCGACGAAGCTGATGCTGCCGTCATCGTTCAGTTCGACCGTGTCGCCGGTCCGGTAATAGTGGCCGACGAAGGACGGGGTTTCCTGGTTCAGATAACCGGGGAACCAGAACAGCGGCGACTTCGAGCGGTCGACGGCGAGGATACCCGGCTGGCCCGGCGGCAGTTCCCGGTTGGCCTCGTCGAGCACGCAGACACGGTAGCCCAGCATGGCGAGGCCGGCGGACCCTAGGCGGATCGGATGCTCGAGCTCGTGGTGGTTGTTCACCACCATGCCCAGTTCGGTCTGGCCGTAGTGATCATGGATCGGCGCTGCCAGATGTTCGGCGAACCAGCGGATCACTTCGGGGTTCAGCGGCTCGCCGGCGCTGCTCACCGCCCGCAACTGGCCCTTCACCGCGGCGGCGGCCTGTGGCCCGGCCGCGATCAGCAGGCGGTAGGCGGTGGGCGAGCCGGCCAGGTTGGTGATGCCCAGCTTCTTGATCAGGCCATAGGTGCTCTCGACCGTGAACGAACCGTCATAGAAGGTGGTGGCATGGCCCATGGCCAGCGGCCCGGTAACCGCGTAGTAGAGGCCGTAGGCCCAGCCGGGATCGGCAATGTTCCAGAACTTGTCGTCCGGCCGCAGACCGACGGCGTCGCGCATGTAGACGATGAAGCTCAAGATCGCCTTCAGCGGCACCGGCACACCCTTGGGCAGGCCCGTGGTGCCCGAGGTGAACATCATCAAGAAGGCATCGTCGGCACCGCGCAGGACCGGCGTGAATTCGGCCGATTGGCCGGCCAGCGCCGCCTTGAAGTCGAAATCGCCGGCGCGCAGGTCGTCGGTGATGGTCACGACTGGCGGGCAATCCTTGACCTCGTCCAGCTTGCCCCGATTGGTTGCATCCGTAACCACCAGGCGGCTCTGCGCGCTGGCCACCCGATGCTCGATCGCCTTGGGGCCGAAGGCGGTGAACAGCGGCTGATAGACCGCGCCGGCGCGCCAGGTGCCCAGGATCGTGATCAGCAGTTCGGGTGTGCGCGGCAGCAGGCCCGAGATGCGGTCGCCCGGCTTCACCCCCTGGGCGACCAGGAAATTGGCGAATTTGGCCGACAGCGCCTTGAGCTGGCCGAAGCTGTAATCGGCGCTGGCGCCGTCGCGGCCTTCCCAGTGCAGGGCAAGCGCGCCCTGGTCGTGGCGGTCGCAGCATTCGATGCAGGCATTCATGCCCGCCTTCGGGTCGATGCCGAGTTCGGCTTCCAGCGCGGACACGGTGAAAGCCTTCGCAACGGTTTCATATGGTCGCTTCATCGCGCCTTACCCTTTTCCGCGGTCGTTTCCTGGCCCTTGCCCTGGGGTTAACCCCATTGCGGCCAAGCTACAATGGCAGCAGGCTCCAAATTGCCCGATCGATTTTGCAACATGGGTCGATTGAACGAATCGGGAAGGTGAACCGGCATGCTGCGCGGCACGATCTCCGTGCGCCTCATCGAGGAGGCCCTGGTGGAGCCGCGCCGCCGCGGGCTGGACACGGACGCCCTGCTGGCCGCGGCGGGGATCGAGCCGGCCCTGATGGCAGACCCCGCCGCCCGCGTGCCGGCCGCCCACTACGGCGCCTTGTGGCTGGGCCTGGTGCGGGCCATGGACGACGAATTCTTCGGCATGGACAGCCATCGGATGAAGCCCGGCAGCTTCACCTTGATGACCCACGCCGTGGCCCAGGCCCAGACCGTTGGCCAGGGCTTAGGCCGGGCGCTGCGTTTCCTGGGCGCGGTGCTCGACGACATGCAGGGCCAGGTCACCCGCGAAGGCGACCGGGCCGAGGTCGTCCTGGCCGAGCCGGGCGCCCCGCGCCGCGCCTTCACCTATTGTACCTTCTGGCTGATCCTGCATGGGCTGACCTGCTGGCTGGCCGGCCGGCGCATCCCCATCATCGCCGCCGATTTCCGCTGTCCGGCGCCGGATTACATCGACGACTACCAGACCCTGTTCACCCATGACCTGCGCTTTGGCCGGGCCCGTACCCGCATCGTCTTCGACGCGGCCTTCCTCGACCTGCCGGTCAAGCGTTCGACGCCCGAGGTAAAGGCCTTCCTGCGCAAGGCACCCGCCAACATCCTGGTCAAGTACCGCTCCAACGACAGCCTGACCGTGCGGGTGCGCCGCCTCCTGCGGGCAAGCCTGCCCACGGCCTGGCCCGATTTCGACAGCCTGGCTGGCACCCTCCACATGTCCCCCTCCACCCTGCGCCGGCGCCTGGACGGCGAGGGCCAGAGCTATCAGTCGATCAAGGACAGCCTGCGCCGCGACCATGCCGTGCGCTGCCTGGGCCGCGGGCAGCAAAGCGTCGCCGCCATCGCCGAGGAACTGGGCTTCGCCGACCCCAGCTCGTTCCACCGCGCCTTCAAGAAATGGACCGGCCTGCAGCCCAACGAATACCGGCGACGGGCCGGTGAAGGACAGGCCGGCGGCCGATTAACTGAAGCTTAAGGCTGCGGACCGTCATAATTGGCCACCTATCCCCTCACCGCTCGTGCGTGACAAGGCGACCATGGCCCCCAAGAAGCCGGCAGACCCAACCAAGTCCCAAGCGTGCAGCGCCCACGCCGGACTGCGTTGTCGCCGGCAGCAGGCTTTGTCGTGACCGCTCCCGCGACACAACGCGTCGAGGCCCGCGAGATCGCCGCCGCGCCGATCGCGGCCGGCGACAGGATCTGGCCCCACCCCGCCCAGCCTTCTCCGGCGCTGGCGGCGGCATCGGCGAACAGCCATGTCAGGCAAGGCGCCATCGTCGCCTGGCTCTATTTCATCCTGGCGGTGGCCTGCATCGCCCTGTCGCGATTGCAGGTGGGCGAGATCGCCAACCTGTGGCTGGGCAATGCCGTCGTCATCGGGCTGGTCTGGCGCAACCCGGCCTGGCATGGCCGCTATCTCCTGGGCGGCATATTCCTCGCCGCCACGGCCGCGAACCTCGTCACCGGTGCCGATATCGTACTGGCCCTGGGCCTTTCCGCCGCCAACCTGATCGAGATCGCGTTGGCCATCACCCTGCTGAACTGGCTCAGCCCGATCGGGCAACGCATAGCGACCCCCGCCTCCTACTTCATCCTGATCAGCATCGCGCTGGCGGCCGCCGCCGTCGGCGCGACCTGCGGCTCCCTGTTTCTCGCCCTGAGAGGGCAGGCCGGTTTCACCTTGAGCTGGTGGCCGTGGTGGAGCGGCAGCAGCACGGGCGCCCTGATGGCCCTGCCCCTGGCCGTCGCGGCCTCGAAAGCCGCCTGGCAGGAAATGCTCGAAGGCAGCCGGAAATGGGAAGCGCTGGCCTTTGCCCTGCTGTCGGTACCGCTGGTCAACTACGCCCTGGCCCACCTGCACTATCCGCTGGCCGTGGTGGCCCTGCCCCTGGTGTTCATGGCGCTGCGCCTGAATGCCCTGGCGATCGCCCTGCTCGCCCTGATCAAGATCAGCACGGTCATCGCCACCGGCCTGACGGGAAACATCATCAGCGTGGCCGGCCAGGCAGGCTTTCTGGGGACATCGCTGCAACTCTCGGCCGGGCTGGCGATCCTGCCGGCGTTCTGTGTCGCCCTGGTGATCGGCCGCCAGCGGGTCGACCAGCATGCCCTGCGCAAGAGCGAGGCGCGCTTCCGCAACGCCATGGACAATTCGGCCATCGGCATGGCGCTGGTCGGCCTCGACGGTTCCTGGAACCGGGTCAATCGATCGCTCTGCGAGATGCTCGGCTACAGCCCGGACGAGCTGCTTCACACGACATTCCAGGCGATCACCCATCCAGACGACCTCGCCTCGGATTTGAACGAGGTCGGGCGCGTCATTGCCGGCGAAATCGACAGCTACCGGATGGAGAAGCGCTATATCCGCAAGGACGGCAGCATCATCTGGGCCCTGCTCGCCGTGTCGATCATGCGCGATCCGCGTTCGAGGGTGCCGCTCTATTTCATTTCGCAGATCGAGGACATCGACAAGCGCAAGCAGGCCGAGGACGAGCAACGCTCCCTGACCGAAGCCCTGTACGAGGAAAAGGAGCGGCTGCGCACGACGCTCTATTCGATCGGCGACGCCGTCATGTGCACCGATGCCGAGCAGCGCGTGACCTTCATGAATCCGATCGCCGAACAACTGACCGGATGGCTGATGGCCGAGGCCTCGGGGCGGCCGTTGACCGACGTCTTCAGGCTGGTCGAACAGGGTACGGACAAGCCCGCCCCCAGCCCGGTCGAAGCCTGCCTGCGCAGCCTGGCCCCCTACTACATCAACGGCGACCTGGTCTTGATCGCGCGCAACGGCGAACGCCGCAGCATTCAGGATTCCGCCGCCCCGATCCGCAAGGCATCGGGCGACATCATCGGTTCGGTCCTGGTGTTCCAGGATGTCACCAAGGCCAAGACCCTGCAGCGCGAACTGGAACATTCGGC